>JAJRYB010000082.1 GCA_024275995.1 Planctomycetota bacterium
CAAAGCAAAGCGTTTTTTAATTTCTCTGCATCTCTGTATCTCTGTGTGTAATAAGACGTTACGTATTTTTGCCCCTCAAAAAACCCTTTCCAGCCTGTTCCCGGTTGTCCCAGGATTTGCGTACTTGTGCGGAGTTGTGCGAACTTGTACGAAACGGTACGCTTTGGTACGTACCGGTACGTTATTGTCCGGCCCACTGTTTTTGGTCCCGTCCGTTCTCCAGGAAGAAATCCACAAGTGCCTGACACTTGAAGAATGCGTCCACTTCCTCGTGGCATCGTCCGGGCATTACGATCAGCTCCGCGTGCCCGCCGTGCTGCGTATAGCGACGGACAAACTCACCCGAGTTCGCCTCCATCGGGACCATTTCGTCGGCGTCTCCGTGGATGTGCAGTATCGGCACGTCAGCTTCCGCCAGCGGCGCCAGGCGGTCCATCGGATTGTACATCGCAGCCTGCTCGACGAGCTGGTCGATCGAAAGCCCGCAAGCGTCGGCGATCGTCTCCATCCATCGCGGCTGGTATATCTCGCAGACCGGATATATCCCGCCGACGCATTGGACGCGGTCGGGGTGCTCGACCGCCCAGTTGTAGTGCATCGTCCCACCGCGGCTTTGGGCGAGCAGGCAGGCCTTGTTCGCCAGCGGGAAATTCGCCGTTGCGATGTCCAGAAAATCGGTAAAGACAGCCCGGCCGGCCTGGGAGCCCCAGGACTCACCAACGTCCACGCCGGCGACGGCGAAACCTGCGTCCAGTAGTTGCCCAAAGATCCATGCGTGCAGATCCTTGGGCAGCGGATAGGGGTCCTTGATGAACGACGGCGCGTACCATATCCACGGATGCGTTTCACCGTCGCCGGAGGCTTTCGGAAGAATAACGAATCCGCCGGCACTTGCGGGCACGGCGAAGTCGCATCGCCGCCGGCCGTATTGCTCGGAGTTGACAATACCGGGTTTCGTCATCCGCACGACCCTTTGTTAGAGCGTCTTGAGTTTCGGCAGGCGGTTTTGCCGATGTGCTTCCTGGAGCACGAAAATCTGCCTGCGGACCTGCTGCGGCGTGACTATCGGCGAGGCTTTTCCGGTCATCACGTCGTAGATGTTCTCGTAGAACAGCTTGACGGCGTGGTGGAACTCGCCGAGTTTGGTTTTGCGCGGCTTGAAGGTTTTCTCCACCCAGGGCAGCTTCTCGGAGCAGTAGTCCAGGTTCTCCGCCCATCCT
This sequence comes from Planctomycetota bacterium, assembly GCA_024275995.1. GTDB lineage: Bacteria > Planctomycetota > Phycisphaerae > SM23-33 > SM23-33 > JAJRYB01. The sequence goes on from JAJRYB010000082.1 coordinate 1,221, forward strand.
TTCTGGAGTTTCAGCTTCGGCGCCTTTGCGGGGTCGAAGTACTTCCATTTCAATCCTGCCGGGCCGCCCGCAAGCCCGCCACACGTTCCGCTGACGACGTACATGTGCTCCGGTGGATACGCCTGGTAAGAGCTGATGACCACCTCGATGAGAGGGGCGTCCTTTCCGTAGAGCGTCACCATCGCAAAGTCGTCCGCGTCGCCGGCCGTATTGGGTCCCGAAGCCAGTCGGCTGAAGACCTTTGGCATGCGTTCACCGAACAGCACGATCGCCTGGTCCATCGGATGCGGTCCGGTGTTGTTGAGATTCCCACCACCGTATTTCTGGAGGGTCTGCCAATCCCACCGGCGCTTGAAGTTACTCCAGTCGATTCGCACATGCATGATCTTTCCCAGCACGCCGGAGTCGATGACCTTCTGCAACTTGGTGAAAACCTGGCCGAAACGCGAGTTCTGGAACGGCAGGAAAAATCGCCTTGCCGATTTCGCAGCCGCGATCATCCTGTCGATCTCGCCGACCTTCCCGGCGATGGGCTTGTCGCAGACGACGTGCAGCCCGGCCTTGAAAGCCTCCAGCGTGCCCTTGACGTGCAGGTGACTGGGCATGGCGTTGACAAACAGGTCCAACTCGCCGTCGCGGATAAGCTCCTGGTAGGTCTTGTATGTTCTGCATCCGAATTCGTCGCGTGCCACGGCCAGCCGCTCATCACTTCCGTCGGCGACGGCGACGATCTTGTACTTGCCTTTCGATTGGCGAAGCCAGTTGGCGTGGATGGCGTATCCGCTTCTACCTTGTCCGGCGATGCCTACGCGGATCTTCTTGCGTGTCATTGTGCGTGTTCTCCGTTTGGATACCTTTGGGGTTCCGAGTTAAAACTTCGATACTTTCACGGTCGTCCTGCTATCGAGGGAGCGTTCCATCGCATCGAGAATCGCCAGCGGCGCGAGCATTTCCGCTTCGCTGAAAGGTTCCTTACCGGTGCGGAACATCTTCGTGAAAATTCGCGTCGTGGTGGTATAGACTCCCTGATCGTGCGGGATCGCCATCGTGAACGCTCCGTCGTGTCCGATGGCGGAGAGGTAGAACATGTAAGGCGAGTCGACGACGAAGTGCATCGATGCCGTCAGTCCGTCGGGGTAGCCCACCACTGCCGTGGAGTCCTTGCCGTTGACGATCATCGTCGCGTGCCGGGCGCCCGCGCCGAGAAGGTCGGCCAGCAGCGCCGCCTGGTGAATACCGTAGAACCAGATGCCCCCGTACCTGCTGCGGAAGTCGCCCGGACCGTACACCCGAATCGACCGCAGCTTCCCGATGGACTTGAGCTTCTTGCGGGCCTCGATGACGCTCGGCAGGTAGGGCAGCGAACTCATGGTGCACAGCGGAGTCCTGCACTCGGTGCGAAGCTTCAGCAGGCGCTTCGCCTGGGCGAGCGAGGTCGTCATGGGCTTGTCCACGAACACGGGCACGCCCGCCTTAAGCAGCGTCTTGGCGGCTGCGAAGTGATACTTCCCGTCGCGGTGGTCGATCATCACGCCGTCGACCTGCCCGATCATCTCCGATGGGTCCGAGACGATGTTGGGTATATGTCCTTTCTCCGCAGCCGCCTTCGCGAAGGCTTTTGTCTCTCCCCATACATGGGTCGCCCTCACGCCGCGTATCGCTTTCTCTACGTTCAACACCACCGCCACTGACGCGGTGTGACTGTTCTCCGCGCCGACAAATCCGATTTTCATCAGTCCAGCTCCTTTCCAGCCCGGGGATAGGCCAAGGCAATCAGGTAGGTGTAGCTTGAACCCGTTTTTCGCGGACAGGTCAACAGCTATTTGATTCTTTTTTTCGATGCATCCGGATAGCCCCGTCGAGGCGCCTCGCCGGGAAAGGCAGATCAATTGGTTTGCCGACGGGCAAGGTCGATGAAGGCCAGCATGTTTTCCAGCGGCACGTCGCCTTCAACGGCATGGGCGGGCGAGAGGATATATCCGCCTTTTTTACCAAGCTCCAGCAGTCGCCGCGTCTCGTTGCGGACGTCTTCGACGGTTCCATACGGAAGCGTCTTTTGCGTGGAAAGCCCGCCGTGGAACGCCAGTCTGCCCCGATAAGTTTCCATCAGGGCCGCCACGTCCATCACCTCGGGCTGGAACGGATTGAAGCAATTCAGGCCCATGTCTATCAGGTCGTCGAACAGTTCATCCACATCGCCGCAGGAGTGGATCATGACGAATCTGTCCGCGTCGCGCACGGCTGAATACATCCTCTTGAGTTGCGGGGCGATGAACTCGCGCCAGATCGCCGGACCCATCTGCAGCCCGTGCTGCTGCCCCCAGTCGTCGCCGAAGTGCACGGCGTCGATGTCGTATCGCAGCGCCTCGTTGGCCTGGGCGATATTGTAATCCGCTATCGCGGCAAGCAGCTCGTGCACAAACTCCGGATGATCGAAAAAGTCCATCATCAGGTTTTCCATTCCGCGCAGGGTCCATGCCCGCTCGTACAGGGAAAATCCGATCTGGAAAACACGGAATCGATCTGGCGCGTCATCGATGGCTTGTGGAATATCCTTGAAGAACCGCCTGTCCAAGGGGTCGGGGAAGGTATACCCCTCCAGCGTCGGCTCGGGCAATACGCAGCCTTTCACGATGCCGATGTCCTTATCGACGTGGCGATCCCAGAGAACGCCGAATACGTCTCGCACGCAATCGTTTCCGACGTCGGTAAAGAAACCGATGTCGCTGCCAAGGCCGAGAAAATGGTTCCCGAGCACCTCGTCCAGATCATCCCGACCGTAATGGTCGATCAACTTTTTCTTCGCCTCCAGGGTGAAGCTGAAGTGCCATGGAACGTACGTCGGCTGCTTGCCTTCCAGGACATCGCGGACAATCTGGCGCTTGGTCACGTCGTACTCCTTATCGAACCCGAAGCGCCGGCGGTCGTTTTCCGATCCTCCAGCCGGGGAAAGTTATGTTACCCGCCCGCCGGCCATATCGCCCACCTGAATCTTATGTTTCAGTAGAAGGATATGGATTTCCTGGAGGCGGCTCGATGACGGGAAAGCTCGTTTTTTTCGTCGTGCTGGCTTTGTGCTGCGCGGGCGCGTATTGGCACATGTCGGGCGACCCGTCCGCGCTGGACAACCTCATGCAGGTCCCCTCGTCGTTCCCCGCCCGCAGCCTCGGGGGCATCGAGGAGATGATCCCGCGGGGACCGCCGAGCGAATACTGCGAAGATGGACGGGTGACGGTGTTCGCCTTCATCAAAAGCCGAAGCGGTGCGTGCAGAACGCTTCGGCGGCACATCGAGAGTTTCACAAAGCTTCGCCCCGACGTGGCATTCAGGTACATCAGGCTCGACAGCGGCCGGGATTACGCCGACTATTTCACGCGGCACGGGATCGACTTCGGTAAGGCGCCGCACGTCCTGATCTTCGACGCAAGTTGTAAGCTGCTGGCCGAGGACAACGGTCGATACAAGAGAGGCCTGGAACTGCTCTACAAGTGGACCGACGCCGAACGCGGCAAAACTGTATCCGGTAGTCGGTAGCCGGTTGCCCGTCGTCGGCGTAAAACCTTCGCTCCCGCTCAAGGTCGGGCTTCGACCAAAGGAGGCCCGGGGATGGGACCCGATTTATCGGGACGAATCCCCGGGAATCTTACAGGAAGCCAACCTGCCGTAATGGCAAAATCGTCTGTTCGCAGGGGGATTTTGACAGGGCCCGTTCCCGCAAATGCATATTTGACGCCCACCTGGAATCTCACAATTCCGCTTGTTAACGGCATTTTCTCTCTGCGTCCTCTGTGATCTCTGCGTTGAAGGCTGTTTCTTGATGTGGTGCGGTACGCAAGTTGCATACTTCGGATGGGGAGGTATCGACATGCGATTGGACAAACTGACAGTCAAGGCACAGGAAGCGATAATGTCCGCCCAGGGCGCCGCCAGCGAGGCGGGTCACGCGCAGATTTTGCCGCTTCACCTGCTCGACGCCCTCTTGAAACAGGAAGGCAGCTTCGCGGCGGCGCTGCTGGAGAAGGTCGGCATTCCGCGCGATCGAATCGTCCCGGTCGTCGAGGCTGAACTCAATCGCCTCGCGAGCCAGTCGTCGGGCGGTGGGATGGCGATGGACGCGTCGCTGAACGCCGTGCTGACCCGCGCGGAGAAAGAGGCCCGCGACCTGAAGGACGAATACGTTTCCGTCGAGCACCTGCTGCTGGCGCTGTCGGAGGAACCTTCCGGAGCGAAGGAAGTGCTCACGACGCTCGGCGCGGATCACTCAGCCATCATCGCGGCGATGAAGGACGTTCGCGGTAACCAGCGTGCCGACGGTCAAAACCCCGAGGACAAGTACCAGGCGCTGGAGCGATACGGGCGCGACCTTTGCGAAATGGCCAAGCAGGGAAAGCTCGATCCGGTTATCGGGCGCGACGACGAAATCCGCAGGTGCATGCAGGTGCTCAGCCGGAGGACGAAAAACAATCCCGTCCTCATAGGCTCGCCCGGGGTGGGCAAGACGGCGATCGTCGAGGGGATGGCCCAGCGGATCGTCAACAGGGACGTTCCGGCGGGCCTGGCCGGTAAGACGATCATAGCGCTGGACATGGGTTCGCTGCTGGCGGGCGCGAAGTTTCGCGGCGAGTTCGAGGATCGCCTCAAGGCGGTGCTGAAGGAAGTCACAAGCTCGGACGGGCGGATTATCCTGTTCATCGACGAGTTGCACACCGTCGTAGGCGCCGGAGCCGCCGAGGGCGCGATCTCCGCGGGCAACCTGATAAAACCCGCCCTTGCGCGCGGGGAGCTGCGCTGCATAGGCGCGACTACGCTGGATGAGTATCGCAAGCATGTGGAAAAGGACGCGGCGCTCGAGCGGCGGTTCCAGCCGGTGGTCGTCGACGAACCTTCCGTGGAGGATTCCATCGCGATCCTGCGCGGTCTCAAGCCGAGATACGACGCCCATCACGGCGTTCGGATACAGGACGCCGCCCTGGTCGCCGCCGTCACGCTGAGCCGGAGGTATATCGCCGACAGGTTCCTTCCGGACAAGGCGATCGACCTGATAGACGAGGCGGCGTCGGGCCTGCGGATCGAAAACGATTCGATGCCGGTGGAGCTTGACGAGTTGAATCGCAGGATCATGCAGCTCCAGATCGAGCGTGAGGCCCTGCGGAAAGAGACCGACGAAGCCTCCCGAAAGAGACTCGAGGACCTCGAGAAGCAGCTTGCCGACCTGCGTGGCGAGTTCGACGGAATGAAGGTCCACTGGGACAGCGAGCAGGCGTGCCTGCGTAAGATCAAGTCTCTTCAGGGCGTCATCGAGACCAAGCGCACCGAGCTCGAGCAAGCCCAGAGGGCCGGCGACCTGGAGACGGCGGCGAGAATCCAGTACGGCGATCTGCGCGATCTCGAGGCGCAGTTGCAGGCCGGTGAAGACGAGATGGCCCGCATTCGCGACGGCGGAGGGATGACCAGCGAGGAGGTTACGCCCGAGCATATCGCCGAGGTCGTCGCGAAGTGGACGCACATCCCGGTCTCCAGGCTGATGGCCTCCGAGCGTGAGAGGCTGCTGGAGATGGAAACGCACCTTCGCAAGCGTGTCGTGGGCCAGGACGAGGCGCTCGGCGTGGTGAGCGACGCCGTTCGTCGCAACAGGGCCGGACTGGGCGATCCGAATCGTCCTATCGGGAGCTTCCTGTTTCTCGGTCCCACCGGCGTAGGCAAGACGGAATTGTGCAAAGCGCTGGCCGAGCTTCTGTTCGACACGGAGCAGGCGATGGTCCGGATCGACATGAGTGAATTCATGGAGCAACATTCGGTCGCCCGCCTGATAGGCGCGCCTCCGGGATACGTCGGTTACGAAGAGGGCGGCAGGTTGACCGAGGCGGTTCGCCGCCGGCCTTATTGCGTGATCCTGTTCGACGAGATCGAGAAAGCTCATCGCGACGTGTTCAACGTGCTGCTGCAGGTGCTGGACGACGGAAGGCTCACGGATGGACAGGGGCGGACCGTCGATTTCAAGAACACGCTGATCGTCATGACTTCCAACATCGCCAGCGAGTACATCCAGGATCTTGCCGAGAAGGAAGCGGAGGACTGGGAGATCGAGGCCCGCCTGGCCGACGCTCTCAAGCAGAGCTTCCGGCCTGAGTTCCTCAACCGGATCGACGAAACCGTAGTCTTCCATTCGCTGAGCAGGGACGACCTTGCGGGTATCGTGGAGATACAGGTCCGCCGGCTGGTTGAGCGGTTGAAAGAACGCGATATCACGCTGACGATCACCCCGGCCGCCAAGGACCTGCTTGCGGAGTTGGGGTATGACGTCGCCTTCGGCGCCCGCCCGCTGAAACGCGTGATCCAGCATCGCCTGGAGAATGAAATCGCACGCCGGCTGCTGAACGGCGAGATTACCGAAGGCTCGCGCGTCGAAATAGACTCAGCCGGGAAGGGCTTCACGTTCACCCGGCACTCCCGGTAGCGTGCTTTCTCCATGCACGATTGGGCCATTGACGTTATCATGTCTATAGTACGGATGAGGCGCGTAAGAATGACGAGGAAGCCACAACACTTTCGGCGAGGGCGGCGCATTGTGGCGCATGTCGCTCGTGATTATGCCGATGCCGAGGATTGGGATCTTGAGTTCTGGCAGAAGCAGACCCCCCAACAGCGTCTCTCGGCGCTCGTGGCGATCCGGGAAGATGTCGCTAAGGTCAAGGGCAGGCGTCGATAGGGACACCCCGTAGACGCCTGGGAAGACGAAATGGACTCGATCAGCGATTTCGAGGAGTTGCTGGGCCTGCTCGAAAAGAACGGGGTGGAATATGTGATCGTCGGTGGATTGGCGTTCATCTATCACGCTAAGCCGCGCTACACGAAGGACATGGACCTGTGGATTCGCCCATCCGCAGAAAACCGTCGCCTGGTTAACGACGCTCTTGTCGAATTTGGCAGCCCAATGTTGATAGAAGATGGGGATCCGGACCAGATCCTTCAGATCGGCGTCGCGCCCAACCGCGTTGATATTCTTCTGAATATCCAAGGGGTCAGGTTTGAGACGGCATGGCGAAAGCGAATCCGGGATCGATACGGAAAGGTCGAAACAAACTGGATTGATCTGGACAGCCTGATCCGCGCCAAGGCAGGTATTGCAAATCCACGTCACGAAGAAGATGTGCGCGTCCTTCGTCGGGTGCGATCGCGCCGAAAGGAGAAATGAAATTCGAAATGTTTCTCCGAAAAAATCCGCTTCCTGAAAAGACAAAACAATGAGTGACGTTCCGTTGCAGTCGATTGGACGGGGATTCGCGTTCAACGAGAAGATCCTGGACATGCTGCTGGACGGATTCGACGCGGATGGTTACGCGCGTCGATTCAACGACGCCAAGTCGGCGGCATGGATGCTTGAGCACCTAGCCGCCACCCGCAGGTTCTACGCGAGCGTGCTGGAAATCGAAGTTCCTCCCCCGCCGTGGAAAAAAACCGACGGTTCTGTTTCTGATGGGAAAGTTTCCGACGAGTGCCCTGCCCCGCAACAGGTAATCGCAGACTTCGCCGCAGTCGGCGCAGAAATCGTCGCGAAACTTTCCGGCATGACGAACGAGGACTTCACCCGCACCGTTTCTCACATCGTCACTCGCCGGGACGTTACGCTCGCCGAGCAGTTGCAGTTCTTCCACTTTCACGAGTCGTATCATCTTGGCCAGATCGGTCTGATCCGCGCGATGCTTGGACTGCCGTACGCCGTCTGATCGTGACGGGTCCATCAGTGCGTCAGTGCATATGCGAATACGTTCACGCCCAGTCGGATCGCGTCGGCGTCGGAGTATCCGCGATTGTACGCGAAGCCCAGTTGTTCCCACCCGGTCGAAAGCCCGAAGCTCGAATAGATCACGCCGAGTTGCCCGTCGATGGTAATACCCTCCAGCGCCGGGGCGTTCAGTGAAGGCTGCTGCGCCTTGACCAGGTCGGTGTAATCCACCGCGGCGATCCTGTAGGGCACTTGGTACGCGGGCGACTTGAGGTCCAGCCTCTTGAGCGTCGCCTTGGGCAGCACGCGCTTTATCTCCCTACGAAACGCCGCGTCGAACGCTTTTCGCCCGGCCGCTGCGTCCGCGACGAGCATCCCTCCACCGGCCAGGTAGCTTCGCAGGCGTCCGACTTGCGCGTCGGTCAGCTTGAAGTCCCTAAGGCCCGTCATGTAGAGCACCGGGTGTTTGAATACGTCCACGTTGTCCAGACCGACCACCTCGCGTTTGAATTGCACGTTGAGGGTGGTGTTCTTCTGGATGTACTTCATCAGGTTCGGCAGGGCGTGCGGGGTGGGGTCCCAGTCGCCGTCGTGTACGATCTGCGCGATTACGAGCTGGTCGCGCGTGGCGTTGTCTTTCTGGTAGTATATCTTCTCGGAACCCCACTGGCGGGCGTACTGGAAGTTCGCCAGCGTCGTAGTGATGATATTAACGCCCAATGCCAGCGCGTCGTCCTGGTGATAGAGCGTCCCGCCTTCGATGGGGTTCTTTACGACGTCCCACCCGCAGTTCAGGTCGATCGGCGAGAAGATGATAGCCGCTCGGCAGCCGAGATACACCGCCTCCAGGTAAGGCGGCATGGATCGGAACGGTTCGGAGTTCTTTCGGACTCGCATTCGCGTGATCTTGAAGTAAGCGTTGAACAGCGGCGAGTCGGTGTCTATGGGCGCCAGTTGTCGTTTCGGGAATATCTTCGCGATCTCCATCCTGGCGCTCTTGCGGAATTCCTCGCGCCCGCCCTGGGCGTGGACCACGAGCGTTCCACCGTCGTAGAGGTAGCGTCGGAGTTTCGCGACGATACCCTCGCCGAGTTTCGGCATGGGGGTCCATCCGGTGATGTAGAGCAGGGGCAGCTCCGTGGGGTCCCATGAAAATTTTTGCAGGCTCGTCGGAACGAAACGATACCGGATTTTCAGCCGCTGATTCGCGTAGTGCATCAGGCGTTCGATGTCTATCTGCGTGGTCGGGAAGGCGCTGACGGAGAGGCGTTTTCCATCGACGATCTTAAATTGCGTGTCGGAGAAATGGATCATGCCGATAAGGGCGGGCGGCGCCGGTTGGCGCTTGCGTTCCGAACGTCGCAGGGGTGTCGCCGGCAGCGGTAGAGGAGGCAGGCCTTCGGCGGCGCTGCGGCGCTGGGGTTTGGCGCGTGGAGGTTTGCCGGCCTTGGGATTTTTCCAATCTCCGTGGACGCTCGCCGAGACCAGCAGGAGTCCCGTCAAAGCCAGAGACGCCGATACCAATCTTACCCGTCGTGGTGACATTGCAGGCCCTTTCACGCAATGGCGGTCGCGGCCGCCGGTGCAGACAAATCGCCCAAAGCCCCCCCCCGCGATCTCCAACTCTTATAGAACGCGCCCCGGAGCGCAGAGGGAGCAGTTATTCTGAAAAAAACCCACCCTCGTTATTGTCCCATCATGGGCGATGGTTTACTTAGAGTCCCTAACAGAATGCCGCGTGAGCCGCGTTGTGGCGAGAATCGGATGGCTGCGAGGAAGGGCTTTCGACGCCATACCTCGTTACGGTATTGCGAGGAGTCCTGACGAAGCAGACGCCGATTCTCGCCGCAACCCTTCGGGACGCGGGTCTTTTGCCCGCATCCCGCGTCGCTCGAAAGTCAATGATGCGGAAGGCATCATATCCTCCTCGCTCCTTGGCTGCGAACAAAATACCTCGCGTCGCGGCCACGGGTCATTCTGTTAGGGACTCTTACCCATCAACTCGCGGATTCTTCGATGGGCAAAGGAAACATTGCTTGAATTGAACTGTTCGTGCTGTATGGCCAGTTTGTAGCATTCGACGGCCTTGGCCTTGTTCTGAAGGCGGTAGTCCCACACCGTGGCGGCCTGGAAGCGCGCCGGTTTCAGGATGTTCTGGTCCCACTGCCATGCGCGCTCGTACCAGCGCACCGCGCGCAGGTTCTTGTTGAAGTACTCCTTGTATATTTCCCCGATCTAGTACGCCGCCAAAGCGACCTTGGTGGAGTTAGGCCAACGGTTCACCAGACGCCGGAAATGGATCAGCGCCTGACGCTGCTTGTTGTAGTCCGTTGTGATAAATGTCCGCAGGAGACCCTTCCCGCTGTTATGAAGCTTGAGCGCCTTGGCGTAAAGCGCATCGGCCTCGGGGACGACCTCCACCGGCTTGAGCTCTTTGCGTGGGATTTCAGCGTCGAAGAAATACATGTACGTCCGTTCGGGGAACAGGCGCATCTGCATGTTGCGGATCCGCAGGGCCTTGTAAGAACCAGGCGCCGTCCGATCGTAAAACTCCGCCAGTTCGGCGACCGCGTTCACATAGGTCTTGCGAGCGCTGAGAGCGTATTCCACCAGCAGTCGTTCGTCGGCGTTTTCCAACGACTCGCCCTGGGGTGGTTCGATCTTCGGCAGACCTTCCCACTGGAACGTCTGTGCCGTTTTCAGATTATCCGCCTCGTCGCGCGCCCAGTTGTACTTGTCCATGTTACCGACCTTGTAGTAGTAACTTTTGAGGACCTTCAGCCGGTAATCGTAGTTGACGCGCGCCGCCTCTACGGACGTAGCCGCCGCCAGTTCCGCAGGGTTGTTCCGGCTCACGGCCAGTATGCGGACCAGCTTGCCCTTTACGCGTGGTTCGGATGGTTTGGAGTTGCAACCAACGGGCAGAGAAAAAACCGCGACGCCGGCAAGTACGATCTTGATTATTTCCCGTTTCATTTGTGAAACTCCTTGACCTGTAATCTTCCAAAGTGACACTCGTCAGTGTATTCTCTGGCAGGAGCGATGTCCATGTAAGTTTCCACGAAAGCGCCGCCCACCGGGACGAGTGGATATCGGCTGGATAATCCGCCGAACCTCTTGCCAAACGTCGTCGGACGGCGTAAAAGAAAGGCAACATGTCTGCGGGGATGTCCCGCTTTACAATATCGCCGCTGCTGGCGGCAAGGAGAACAGATATGAAATGCATGAAGGTTACGGTCGCCTGTCTGGTTGGTGCGGCTTTGATTGGCAGCATGAGCGGATGCCTGGTGCTCAAGCAAGAGCTCGACGTGAAGGTGGCGGAGCTCGAAGAATGCCAGAGCACCCTGGAACAGACCAGGGGCGAACTGACAAAATGCCAGGGCGACCTCGCCAACGCCAAAAAGGACCTCGCCGACGCCAGGACCGCCCAGCAGAAGGATGCCGCAGCCGCCAAGTCCAAGATCGCTGCGGCCAATGCTGAAAACGATCGTCTGAAAGCCGACCTCGCGAAGTTGAAACTCAGTCACGCCGCTACCGTCAAGGAGTTGAGCGTCGCCAAGGGGCGGGCAAAGGCCGCCGAGACCGCCCAGGGGAATTTGGAGACGCAGCTCGCCGAACAGAAGGCGAAGGTCGTGGAACTGAACGAAACGGTCCGGCGTCTCCAGTCGAAGATCAAGGCGCTCGAGACGACGATCGATGACCTGAAGAAAAAGGCCGACGACACGAAGCCCAAGCCCGTTCGCCCGTAGGCTTTGTGGAGTTGGGCCTGCCTGCTGCGGTGCGATGTAATTGCCTCAGCGGTGATGGTGTCGTCCGCGCCCGCCGCGGTTCAAGACGATGACGGCCTCGGGACGTTCGTAGTTCGCTCGGTGCGACCTGATGTCCCTTGTTGCGCTCCGTTCGTAACAGATGTGCTGCCTGCGGTGGTGACGGTTGCGGCAGCCGACCATGAACAACCCAGCCGCCGCTACCAGGACGATCGCAGCGAGTAACGTCGCCATCTTTACCGGTAATGACTTTTTCATTTTCATGACGCGCCCTTTCGTTTCGGCCAATAGCTCGGCCTGGTTCTCTCTGCCGAATCACATGCCGTTGTCCCATTCCAGTAATGGGCTTTGGCATATGGCGCAGAGGACCGCGGCGGGGCGTCGATACGCATTGCGGTGCGGATACACCATGAACATCGGGTCAAGGTCCGATCGCCAGGAAACGCGGATGTGAATGACCTCCCGCTTTCGCTTTCGTGACTTGGTGTTCATGATCGCTCCTTTCCGTTTGCGCGTCCCGCATCGGCCCGGATGCGTGGGCTCCTGCGTCAGAAGGTTAGTGGCGCCTCCGGAACGACAGTTACAGGTTTTCCCCTACCGGATTGATATTCCCCACCCGTATGATTTTACGTTGGACAAAAGTGATAATACTTTCATTCTCTATCTGTTTGCTGGTACGCTTCATAGAATCGCATGGATTACTTGCTGGATATCAAGCGATTGATATGCGATGGTGTTTGTGCTTTAATAGCCATGTCCTGTTACGTTTGCGGTTTTGATAATGCCGTGGGGCGGAAGGGACGGATTGATGAAGCGACAGGCGTTCACACTGATCGAATTACTGGTTGTCATTGCGGTCATAGCTCTGCTTCTGAGCATTCTTACCCCGTCGTTGCGGGAGGCCAAGGAGCTTGCCAGAACGACGGTGTGCCAGTCGAACATGAAGCAGCTCGGACGGGCGGGGCTTGAATTCGCAGCCGATAACGAAGGGCGCGGGCCCGGATCGGCGCATCGTGACATTCCCTCGAACTCCTCCATAGCGTGGCAGAATATCTTGAACCATGTTCACTACGAGGAAGACCTCGTCGAGCGCCGCGCGGCGACGTACGATTCGAAAAAGCTCTCCTGTCCGTCGCTCAAGGACTGGGGAGGATCACCGTCGGTTTTCGCGTGGAACCTCGATGCCGCGGGCGGTCCCACCTGGGGGTCGAATCCGCCGGGTGGGCCATACGGGCAAGTCATCAGCGACCCCCGCGCGATCAACCCAGCCTGGGACTTCTATCGCCTGGGCGCTCTGCTCGAGCGATTCACCCAGATCAGCTATAAGTTCCTCTGCATCGAGAGAGAGCGGGCGAACGATTATCTTTACGGTGGCGCTTCCTCCCCGCATTACGACGTCGTCCTCGGCGGTGGAGGAACGCATGGCTATCCCCCCTGGACGGATGCTTACGGCTTGTTTTCGTTCCGCCATAAGCTGCGAGGCAATTTTCTGTTCTTTGACACCCATGTGGAAACGCTGGGTCCGGGCGAAGAAATCAATTCTGCGGAGAGGATCAAGATGGAACCTTGATCCTCTCTCGCTGCGATCGCGCCGGGAGGACGGCGCGTTAATCAATCACGATGTTCTGCGCGATTGCGCTCACGAGGCGGAGTATCTGCGTGAACCTCGATTCTTCACGGTACCTTCTGCGGTGCGGGGCCGGCGATGGTCGGCGAGCGTCGCGCCGGACTTCGTGCCGGATATATCCATCGTCAATCCGTCGCAGGCTCAGGCGATAGAAGCCGGTATCGTCGTCGTCCTGCGCTTCGAGCTTGACCTTGAAGTACCGCACGTCGCGCGTCGCCGTCAGGTAGATCGTCCCGCCGCCGGCGGGGAGTTTGAACTTCTCGACGCGCCGCTCCTTATCGCCGTAGCGCCGCAGCCGGATCTCGCCCTTGAGCGGCGTGGTGGCCCGGCTGACGGTCAGTGCGTACCGTCCCGGCGACGGTGGAGTGAACATCGTCCAGTCTTCGTCCTCGTCGGGATAGATCGTGTGAAGTTGATCGGAATTCGTGCGGATCACGCCGGGGCGCTTGCGATCGTCGTTCGGCTCGAACACATCCCGTCCGCGACGGTTATTGATATTCGTATTGTAAATGTAACCTTCGGATTGTGTTTCGACCCGATTCGACACCCGCAACCCCGCAGGGGTTGCATTGGCTACACGAAGGTCAATAAGAATCGGCCGGCTGTGCCATCCGCCACCTCGGAAGCGTTCGACAATACGGAACGCTCGTGACGTGTCGTGCGTTTGCGGATTCTCGATGTCCACGATGCGGACGAGACCCGTGCCGACCCGCCCGCCTGCCACCTGGGGCACGCGCCACAGCAGGCGATCCGTTTCTGCCGGCAGGAGGCGAGGCAGCCCGTCGAGCGTCCATGAACGCCCGTCATCCGCGGAGAACTGGACCTGGACTTGTCGAACGTTTCTGCTCGCACGCCAGCGGATTTCGATTGTCTGCCCGGAGAACAAAGTCGTCCCGCCCGTCGGGCTGAGCAGATCGATTCGCCGTCGATAGTGCCCCCTCTCGCCGCGCCTAAGCTCGACGGAAAGGCTCACTCCCGAGAAATTTTCAGCGCCGTACAAAGTAACATACCACCACCCTGCCGTCGGGTTGTGGATCACGATGTGATCCCGCGTCGTGCTTGAATTGCTTCTGCTGTTCCACCGTCCCGCCTGGGGCGGCAGTCCGTACCGGACGTACAGGTCCGAGTTGCCCCAGCCGCCACCGGAGTTGATCTCCAGTGAGCGTGTATTGACGGGAACATAGGCGCGCCCGCCCCAGACGCTTGCGCGGCGCCCCGAGATTCCGTCAAGCCTCTGCCCGTCGCCCAGTATGGCTTCACGTCCCAATGTCGGCGCGGCGCCCAGCAGCCCCGCGAGAACGGCTACTATCGTCAGGGTTTTGTATGTGGTTTTCATAGTTCGCCTTCCTTTCCGTTCGCGTGGAAACGGGCCGTCGCCGACCTCGTCGTCTGCCCGTGTTCACTGCGGTAGTGCGCGCAGGGGCGAGAAGGTTACAGGCGTGTACTAATATTCACTTTCCGGCGACGGGTAATTTGTCGATAATACCGTTGCATACAGAGATCGCCCGCGCGAAAGGCCGTGCAGGCGAAATGTCGCAGGACAGGTATTGGGAATAGCGCATGACAGGACAAAAGCTCGTCGTTCGATATGCCGACGGTCGGCTTCTCAAGGGGTACACGACCAATTTCAACCCTAACGCGCCGCATTTCCTGCTGCTCACCGGCAGGGATGGCGATGACGTCCAGCGCACCGTCGTGGAACTCATCAGGCTGAAGGCCCTTTTCTTCGTGCGGGATTTCGCCGGCAATCCGGGCAGGAGGGACCGTGACTTTTTCCAGGAGCACCAGGTCTACCAGGGTCGGCGCATAGAGGTGAAATTCCTCGACGGCGAAACGCTGGCCGGGGCCACCCCCAACTACGATCCCGAGGCGCTGGGTTTTTTCGTCTTCCCCGCCGACACCGAATCCAACACCATCAAGATATTCGCGATCAACTCCAGCGTAAAAAACGTCCGGTTTATCCAGTGAACCGTAACATCTTTATTACCCGAAGCCTGCCCGAAGGCGTCAATCCTTCGGCAGTTGGCGGGACTGGCGAAGGTCCTCGATCTTGTCCAACGGTTTTTGCAGCATGTTCGTGCGGGTGGTGCGAAGGTTGTCATAGGTTTTCTGGACGGTATCAAGCTGGCTTCCGAGGCGATCGACCTCTTCGCTGTATTTCTGCCATTGCGTGTTGAACTTCGACAGCAGCGTAATGACCTCGTCGGCGGTCTTCATGATATTGGCGTGCTCTGCCGCCTGGCGAATCACCGACAGCATCGCATACAGTGTCAGCGGGCTGGCGAGCACCACGCGCATTTTCAGCGCGTCGTCGATCAGGTCGGCGTTGGCCTCCAGGACGATCGAGAATATCTGCTCCGACGGAATGAACAGCAGCACGTAGTTGACGGTGCCGTTTTTCGTATCTATGTATCCGCGCCCCGCGACGGCGCGGATATGCCCGCGAACGTCCTTCACCAACTGCTGAAGGGACGCATTCCGCTCGTCGTCAGCCTCGGCGTCGAGGTAGGCCTTGTAGTTCTCCAGCGGGAACTTCACGTCCATGTTCACCTTCAACTCGCCGGTGAGGTAGAACGTGAAATCGGGTCGGCCCGATTCGGCGTCGGCGGTGGACTGCTTGGAATAGTTGATCCCCTCTGCCAGACCCGCCAGGCGGAGCACGTCGTCGGCCATCCTCTCACCCCACGCGCCGCGCCGCTGGGTGCTGGCGAGCATCTGGTGCAGGTCGCCCGTCGTCATCGCCAGTTGCGTGACGGACTTTCCCAGGACTCCCAGTTCCTTCTTCCGATCGACCTCGCCATCCTGGAGAAATTTCCTCACCTGCTCCAGGCGATCGTTGACGTTTTTAATCGCCTGGTCGATCAGCTCCTTTTTACTTTCGAGCTGTGCGCCCGCCGTCTCCGCGACTCGCTTGGCATTGGAGTCCAGCGCCTCGCTCGCCAGCGCGGAGAACGTCTCGCGCATTTGCTTTTCGCCGGAGCGGCGGAGGATGTGTGAAATCGCCAGCGCGATAGCCGCGCCGAGAATCACCCCGATCAGAAAGCCGATGAAGTATTCCATGTGCTTTGTCCCGGCCTGTCATTTTACACGAGTACACCCCGCATGTGAACGCTCCTTCCCGAATTGTCGCGTGCCTTGCGACTGGCCTGAACGTTCCCCGGCGAGTAACATGTTGCCATGCCCTTGCCCATAGTAGCCATCGTAGGCCGACCGAACGTCGGAAAGAGCAGCCTGCTGAATAGACTCGCCGGACGGCGCATCGCCATCGTCGATGCCACGCCCGGCGTGACGCGCGATCGGATTTCCGCTACGTGCGAAGTCGGCGAAACCTCCGACAAGCCCAAGCTCATCGAGCTGGTGGACACCGGTGGAATGGGTATCGAAGACGTCGACGACCTGACGGACCACGTCGAGACGCAGATCGCCTACGCCGTCGAGGCGGCGAGCCTTATCCTGTTCATCGTGGATGCCCGCCAGGGCGCGGCGACTCTCGACCGCCACGTCGCCGAGTCGCTTCGCCGCCGGGGCAAATCCGTGCTGCTCGTCGCGAATAAAATCGACAGTGCCGGCGTCGTTACCGAAGTCGGCGAGATGAACGCCCTCGGGTTCGGCCACCCGATCGAGATATCCGCCACTCACGGACTTGGCGTTGCCGACCTGCGGGATGCGATCGCCGAGGCGCTCGCCGACGTCGCGAGCGACCTTCCGGCGGAACCGGTCATGAAGCTCGCCATCGTCGGAAAACGCAATGCGGGAAAGAGCACCTTCATCAATGCCCTCGCAGGCCAGCAGCGACTTATCGTCTCCGAGAAACCCGGAACCACGCGCGACAGCGTCGATGTGACGATCGAGATGGACGGCAAGAGGCTTACGCTCATCGACACCGCCGGCGTCCGCAAGAAGCGAAAGCTCGCCGGCGACATCGAATATTACAGTCAGCATCGTGCGATGCGCTCGATCCGACGCGCCGACGTCGTGGCGATGCTCATAGACGCCTCCGTGCCCGTCTCGCAGGTGGACAAGTCGCTCGCCGGCGAAATAGCCGAGCAGCTCAAGCCCGTCGCGCTCGTTGTCAACAAGTGGGACCTCGCGCAGGACAGGGCAAGCGGAGATGACTACGCCGAGTATCTCACGAAGACCTTCCCGGAGCTTTCGTTCGCGCCGGTAAGCCTGACTGCCGCGATCAACGGGAAGAACCTCCGTGCGACGATCCGCCTGGCCGAGCATCTTTTCGACCAGGCGAACACGCGCGTTCCGACGGCAAGGCTCAACGAATGCGTCGAGGAAATCCTCCAGCTCCGCGGACCGTCTCACAAGTCCGGCACCCGCCCGCCGAAGATCTTCTACGCCTCGCAGATCGCCACCGCGCCGCCGACCGTCGTGTGCTTCGTCAACGACGTGAGGAGCTTCGACACCTCCTACCAGAGGTTCTTCGTCAACCGGCTTCGCGAGCGTCTGCCTTTCGCGGAAGTGCCGATCCGCCTGATCTTCCGCCGGCGGCGAGGCGGCAGGCAGGAGTAACGGTTCGGATAGTGTTTTGGAAATATCGCTGCACCACGCACAATACAACAGCCCACAGATGTCCGTCTGTGGGCTGTAATCGTAATCGTCGATCACAACGGTTATTCCATTATTTTTCATTCACCTCGGGCGCCACCGAGGATGTCAGGTATCTGTCCGGCGGGACGATCCAGATTTCCACCCTGCGATTTTCCCTCGCTCCGCGGTTGTTGGGGGCGTTGGCGACTATGGGGTGATACTCGCCGAAGCCCATCACGCCGACTCGCTTTGCCGAGAGGCCGGCGTCGGTCAGCACCTTCTGCACCGCTACCGCGCGATGCACCGACAGATACCAGTTGTTCGGGTGGCGAACCTTCGTCGCGCGCTTGCGGATCGGAATATCGTCCGTATGCCCCGCGACGTATACGTGGAACGTCGCAGCCTCCGGCGAGTTGACGATCTGGACGAACTTCGCCAGCGCCGCCTTGGCGCCCACCTGGACGAAGTCCTTGCCCTTGTCGAACGTCAGGTCCGCCTTGAATTTCACCATACCGTACTGCGGCAGGTATTCCACAAGCTGCGGGTTGGTCCTGGCGAATTCGCGCAAAGCCTTGTCCACCGGCTGGGGCAGGCGGATATCGGGAAGCGCCGCAATGGGCGCCAGGGAGTCGATCTTCTTTTTCAGCTCCGCCAGCGAATCTTTCAGGAGCTGGTTTTCCGAACGGTAGCTCGCCAGCTGCGCGTCTTTGCGTTTCGCTTCCGCGTCGGCGGTTTTGAGTTTCTCGGCGAGTTGCCGCTTTTCTGCAAGGGCGAGCCTGTGATCGGCGCGAGACTTGCTGACCTCGTCGTTCGCCCGTCGGCACGCAGCCAGGGCTTCGTCGTAATCTTTTCTGGACACGCATCCGCCGAGGACCATCGAACCCAGCAGTGCTGCGGCGACCAGGGGAACAAGCACCTTCGTTTTCATCAGGACAGTTCCTTTCTCTTTCTGCGCGAAGCAGACCCCTCACGCTCCCAGCTCTTGTTGTCCGGAAATAACCTCAACTTACGCGGCGCAGGGCCTCTTTGCGCGTCGCGGTCGATTTGCCGACGAAGAATCCCGCGGCGGCCGCCGCCACCAGAACCACCACGCCGCCGATAACCACGCCGGCCATATTGTCCTGCAAACTGTTGACGAATTCCGGCACCCTGCCGGTCATCGCCGCGAGTGACAGGGTGCCTATCAGCATCGCCAGCAGCGACGCGCCGATCAGCAGACCGTTGAACAGTCCCGCCGTCGGGTCGATCACTTCCGCGGGCGCCGCCTCGACTATCTGCACCTCGGGCTGGGCGTAGGTAGCAGGTTCTTCTTCCAGGCCGCTCCCTACCAAACCGCTGCCCAGGCCCGAACCGACTTCGCCTTCCATGTCGATATGATCCAGCACCTCGGCGCCCAGCGACGTATCGTCGCTTTCCCGCGTCAGGTCCAGCAGGCCCGAACCGCTTCCCACGCCTTCCAGCGATATCTGGTCTTCGATGCTCGGGGCGATCTGCGTCTTGGCCATCGGATCGGCCGCTTCGATCTCCAGGTCCTCGTCGTCGAAGATGCTGATCCCCTCTGCCGTGATCACCGTGTCATCCTTGCTCTCCGGCCCGGGCGCGCTGTCGGCTTCGGATATGCTCACCGTGTCGCCTTCTGCCGGCGCCAGATCGACCTCGCCGCCCGCCCCGGCGAGCGCGTCTACGTCGCTGACCTTGAACATCGTCTTGGCGCCGTCGGCGTAACTCCTGAGCTTACCGTCGGAAACCATCTGCTCCAGCGTCGCAACGTCTACGCCGAGCTTTGCCGCGGCTTCCTCGTCCGTATAGTACATCTTGTTGGCCATGCGTTCTGACTCCTGCCGCTCTCTTGCAGCGACTACTTTCCGCTCGCCGGGCCGGCCGGCAACCGCCGGGACCGCTCCACGAGCTTCTTAATCTCTCTCGGCAAAGGTTCCGTATTATATTCATCTAATCGCAGATCGAACGTAAAGTTTCGGCCTGCCATCAGGCGCAATTTACGAACGTTCGGCAGCCATTCGTAAACACACATCGTACCCTTCTGCGCGTCGACAAGATATATTCCGTAAGAACCGCTCGTGACCTTTCCGGCGACTGCAAACAGAGAGCCTCCGGCACCCACGCCGGTCTCCACGTCCGCCTGCGAGCGACTTGCCGTAACTTCCACGAGCAGGCAGACGGCGATCACCGAAAGCGATATCGCGATCAACCACTGCGCCGGCGGGGTCCTGCCGACCTGTCGTCGTAAAATTTCCTCTGCCATTTGTATTCCGCGATTCTGCGCGCCGATAATCCCCGCGCTGGAAGCGATTATAGATCGACGGAAAGACACTTCAAGCGAATTTCCACGCCTTCACCCCTGTTTCGCCCCTGCTTCGCCCAAGGCTACGCAGGGCTACGCCGCAGCAGGCCGTTGCGCAGGAGAACGTACCAAAGCGTACAAGTCCGTACCAAAGCGTACCGTTTCGTACAAGTTCGCACAACTCCGCAAATCCGGGGACAACCTGGGACAACCAGGAACAGGCTGGAAAGGGTTTTTCGAGGAGCGAAAATACGTAACGTCTTATTACACACAGAGATACAGAGATGCAGAGAAATTGAAAAACGTTTTGCTTTGTTTTTAAACCTCATTTCCCTCTGTTTCTCTGTGTCGGTTTTTCGTTCTTTAATTGTCAAGCAACTTCGGCGCGCGTAGCACGCGCCTCCATACTTGGGCGAATCCCCACGTTTTGACCACCCGAACAGGTAATTTTTCGAAAAGTGATGGGTGCAAGTCTTTATTCAGGCGAGAGATATAAAAAAATATTTTCCGGGTTAAAATCGGGAGTGCGTTGGACTTTTTGAGCGCACAAAAGGGGCGCGCCGAGCGTGCATGGGATTGAGACATCAGGAGTTACAATCGCCGCTCACTGGTGATATCGCGGAGAAACACCACAGCCCACAGATTGCAATCTGTGGGCTGTGACTCACCGTTCGCGGCGCTTGTGATTTTTATGGCGTCTTCGAGGCCGGCTGGGTCGTCGGCGCAACGGGTTTCTCCGCGCGTTCCGCCATCGCCGCACTCATGACCGCTTTCATCATGGCGACATTAAACTCCTGCTCGATCTTCTCGGCGGTGTAACCTTCCCCGCCGATCTTGGTAGTAGCTTCCCTGACCACACCGGTCATTATCCTGGCCATCTTCAAGGTCTTGTCCCGCTGCTCACTGGTGGGCATTGCCGCACCCATGTCCACCTTCCAGGCGCCGTCGGTTTTGACGAGATTCATTTTACCGCCCTTATCGGGCATCTCAGCCGTCGCCTTATCGCCATTTTCTTCTATCTTGACCTTTGTGGCGAGCTCGTCGATCGTGGGCATCTTTTTTCCGTTTTTACCAGGCGCTCTTCCGTACGCAGCCACGAACTTCTTGTTGTATGCGTACATCGCGCTGATCTGGCCGAACATTACCTTGGCCATTTCCTTATCATCGACGTTAACCGACGAGAGGAACAGGCCCTCGTCGCCCTGCTCCATCGCCCTGGCCATATTGAGGACGGCAGCCTTCGGCGTGGAGGCTGTCGATGCGGCGGGTGTCCCCGCCTTGGGCGCCACAACAGGAGTCTCGGCCTTGGGTTTCACGACGGGCGTCTCGGCCTTGGGTTCCACGGCGGGCGTCGCCTTATCGACGACCTCGCTGGTCGCAGGCGTTTTTTTATCGCTCTTATCGCCCTTATCGTCGTCGTATTTCTGTCCGTCGCCGCATCCGATTGCCAGCAGACCGATTCCGACCAGCAGTATCGCCGTCCAGTGCATTCGCGTGTTCATTGTGTTTTCCTTTCAATTTGGTCCAGCGTTTCGTCGGCGAGTATCACCGGGCGGTATCGATAATGCAACAATACTCCACCCGGCGTGGTCGATCTCCGTCGGGATTGCACACACGCTCCAGGCGCATCATAATATCGCTTAGCCTGAACAGGAAAGGACCCGACCATGCAGAAAACCGTCCCTTACGCCAAGGCGATCGACGCGAAGTATCCCGAGCAGGTCGTAATTGCAATCGCCCGCGCGGCCGGCGGCGTATGCAATCCGATAACGCTGGGCTGGACCATGATAACCTCCCACGAGCCTCCGATGATGGCGGTTTCGATCGGGCTTGGGCGATACTCGCTGGAGGTTTTCCGGCGGGCGAAGGAATTCGTCGTCGCCATGCCCTCCGAGGACCAGGCCGACGAGACGATGCTCTTCGGCACCAGGAGCGGGCGGGACATGGACAAGTTCGTCGCGGCTGGGACGGTCCTGGAGGACGCATCGGAAATCGACTGCGTTATCATGTCGGACGCGACGGCGAACTTCGAGTGCAGGCTCGTCGGCGAGATGGAAACCGGGGACCACAGGATCTTCGTCGGGGAGGTTGTCTGCTCGCACGTGCATCCCGATATGCCGTCGCGCCTTTACACCGCCGGGGCTGGGTACAAAATGTCCGGTATCGCAAGGTTGGGGTAGAGCGTAACGGATGAAACCTCTCAGCGGATTCTGAACTCGTGCTTCATGACCGGTTCGGGACCGGAGTAGAACTTGATAACGTAGGTTCCGGAACCTCCCCCCCTGGCGGCGATGTCCCTCGGGCTGAACTGCAACCCGCGCCCTGTCGCCGAGTGCGCCTTGCTCCAGAGAAGATTCATCGAGACGAGATCTTTTCGCGCCCCCTTGCGGATAATGGTTACGCGGAACCGGTTGCGATCGCATACGGCCGGGAGCTTCACCACGAAATACGCCTTCTGATCGGAGATGCTGAAGTTGTTCGTAAAGGCCCACTTCCCGTCGTAATAGTCACTCGCGGTGCGGAAGTCCTTCGGACTGACTTTTATCTGCAACCTGGTGATCGCGAATCGCCGCACAAGCTGGTGGACGACCTGCTGGACGGCGGTGCTGAGGCACGCCTGCGGGTCCGCCTTGGGGGGCGAACCTTCCGCCCACGCCCGGTACTGCGCCGGGGTGGGGGTGGCGTAGATAGTCGTCCCGTCCGTTCGCAGCAGTGCGGCAGCAACCTGGACGTTCGCTTCATTGCGCGTCCAGGTGTACCGGTTGTACGCGCCGGTCCAGACCTGGCGTTTGCGCACCGGGTCCCAGGCCATCACCGGCTGCTGCTTGCGCTGGGAATGACTCGTAGCCGAGTATGCGGTAACCGTTCCGGAAAGGATCGCCTGCACCTTTCCGCGCTTGGCGAATTTTTTCGCGAGGGCGGCTGCGTCCTCACCGGTCAACATGCTGCGACGGTCGGACTCGTCCAGCAGGAGTTGCAGGTCGTTGCGATTGTAGATGCGGTACGTTCCGTTGGCCATCAGCGCCGTCGCCAGCGCGTCGCCGACGACAAGGTCCGCGCCGCGAACGCCGGTGGCGTTGCGGAATCCGACGACGGCGACGTTCTTCAGGTCGGACCTGTAGAACGGTGGGTACTGCGTGATCCATATTTTCTTTGAGCAACCCACCGTCGAGAAGCCCGACAGCACGATGAAAATCGACAGCGTTGCGAAGCGTCGAAATGACATGAACGGTTCTCCTGTGATCTTCCGAACGAACGCGGGACAGTATATCCCAATACCAACCAGTCTGTAAGAGCCTTTGAAGAAGTCCGATCCTGTTGATCTTCGTCTTGCCAATGCAACCTGCCGAAGGCAGTTGCAGCCGTCAAATCAGGCCTGAAGACGAACCGGAGATTACATTTACAATACGAACATCAATAAATGGCGGAAATACGAAATACGAAACCCGAAATACGAAACAAATTGCAAATCCGAATGTTCGAAACACAAAACTCACGCCCCCAACTGTAATAACGATGGGACGCTGACCGGTGGAGAGTTTTTGTCATTCGGTCATTGCGATTTCGATATTGTTTCGAAATTCGTGCTTCGTTATTCGATATTCCTGTTTTCGCCGCCGAAGGCGGTGAGAAATACAGGTTAGCGGTTCACAAAGCTTCGTCGGAGGAGAAAAAAGCCGCGGTTGCCGCAGCCACCGCGACGATGGTATAATCCCGCGGCGCTGTACGCTCGAAGCGTCATCGCGCAGGATTTTCCGGATTCGCTTTAGGAGCGTATGCGTCTGCAATGATCCCGATCGGAACCAGCTACCGCCTTGGACGAACCCCGTGGGTGAACTACGCCATCGTCGTGGCGAACGTGTTGATCTTTGTGATGGGCTATCATGCCGCAAACGAGGCCGCTTACGCGAAGATCAGGGGTTACCTGCTTTACCCGGACGCGCCGCAGCTGCACCAGTTCTTCTCGTCGATGTTCCTTCACGGCAGCCTGATGCACCTGATCGGAAACATGGTGTTCCTGTGGGTATTCGGGAACGCCATCAACGACCGGCTCGGCCACATCGGATACCTTGCGTTCTACCTCGCCGGGGGCGTCCTTGCCGGTATCGGGTACATATTGCTCGGTGGAAACGCCCCGGTGCTGGGGGCCTCGGGGGCGATCGCGGCGGTGACCGGAGCGTTCCTCGTGCTGCTGCCACGGACACGCGTGACGATACTCATTATCTTCTACTTCATCCTGCCGGTCGAAATCTCCAGCCTGCTGTTCCTGGCGATCCAGTTCCTCTGGAACCTCTGGATGTCGATGGACCCGTATTTCACCGGGGTCGCAGGGGGTGGGGTAGCCTACTCGGCCCACTCCACCGGATATATCTTCGGTATAGCGGTCTCCGTCATGCTGCTGGCGACGAAGGTGCTCCCGCGAGACCCGTTCGACCTGCTGAACCTGATCCGTTCGCATCGTCGAAGAACGCGCTTCCGGCGCATGGTTTCGCAGGGATACGACCCGTTCAATTACATCGACCCGAACCTGCGCCGCGACGACGGGCGAAGGGTGGAGACGAAGGTCGTGCAGGAAACCGCGACCGATACGCCCGCCGGGCGCGAGCTGGCGCTCCGCAAGCAGATTTCCCGGCTCGCGGCGCAGCACAACATTCCAGAGGCGGCGGAACGTTATATCGAGCTGACCGAACTCGCGCCGGACGCCATACTTTCGCGACAGGTGATGCTGGACGTCGCCAACCAGTTCATGTCCGACAACCGTTACGATTCAGCCGCCGCCGCTTACGAAAAGTTCCTCAAACACTACAACAACTACGAACACGAGGCGGACATTCATCTGATGCTCGGGATAACTTACGGCCGATATCTGGGACAGAACGACCGCGCCCGGCGTCACCTGGAACTGGCTATCCAGAAACTGCACGACGAGCGGAAGATTCGGCTGGCGAAAGCTGACCTGGAAAAACTTTAGAAAACTCTCCGTCTGTCGCGGTGGATCGACAACCATGCACTTCATGCTGGCAGACATTTCGACCTCCGGAATCGTCGAGAAGCTCCGTGAGCTTGACGTGCCAACGAAGGAACAGTACGTCGACGAACTCGTGAAGATGTCCCAGCCTCCGCTGGATATGGGTACGATCCTCGTCTTCATCATAATGTTCGGCTGCGGGCTGGTGTACCTGCTCCAGGGGTGGAAGATATTCAAGATTCTCGTCGTCGTGAACGCCGCGATTCTCGGATCGTTGGCCGGTTCGCGCCTCGGAGCGGAGATGGCCGGTCCCAACGCGCCGCTGTTTTGCGGTATCGCCGGCGGGCTGCTCCTGGCGGTGCTGGCGCTTCCGGCTATGAAATACGCTATAAGCATAATGGGCGCTTTGGTGGGCAGTTTCCTGGGCTACGCCCTGTGGGGATACGTCGCCGGCGCCGCAGGCCGACCCCAACTCCAGGAATACGCATGGGCCGGGGCGCTGATCGGACTGATCGCGCTGGGACTACTGGCGTTCGTGGTGTTTCGCCTGGTGGTTATGGTCTTCACGTCCGTGCAGGGTTCGCTGATGGTGGTCACCGGAATGCTGGGGCTTTTGATGATGGCAGAGTCTCTGCGCAAGAACCTTGCCGATTCGCTTAAGACGAAGATTCATCTTCTTCCGCTGCTCATCGGCGTACCGGCGATCATCGGTTTCGCCTTCCAGATTTCCGGCGTGTCCGCCAAGGCCCGCAAGAAGAAAAAAGCAGCCGGGGGAAGCTGAACATCCGCCGTCGTGCTATACTCTCCGGCGACCTGTCGCAGGAAGGAACGAGAGCATGGCTTGGCGTGCATGGAGGCCAGACGCATATCGATGGTCCGTTCACGAGAGCTTTGGCGGCGCGGACGAACTCGCCCGCAAGCTCGGAACCACCCCGCTGGTCGCGCAGGTGCTTCACAATCGCGGAATAGACAGCGCCGAGGCGGGCAGGGCGTTCATGAAGCCCAGGCTCGGCGACCTGCACGACCCGTCGGAGCTGTCCGGCGCGGTACAGGCCGCGGTGCGAATCGCGCGCGCCGTCGCGGAAAAACAGCGCATCGTCATCTACGGGGATTACGACGTAGACGGAATGACCGGCGTGGCGATTCTCTACGCGATTCTCACGATGCTCGGCGCCGACGTGCATTACTACGTCCCGCATCGCCTGGACGAAGGTTACGGCGTAAATGCCAAGGCAATCGAAAAGCTCATCGCACGCGATATGAACCTGCTTATAACCGTCGATTGCGGAATCAGCGCCGTCAAGGTTCTTTCCGAGGCGACGAAAGCGGGCGTGGACGTTATCGTGACGGACCATCACAGCCCGCCGGATCAATTACCGGAGGTGGCGGCGATCGTCCACCCGGACATTCCGCAAGGCAGCTACCCCAACCCCGCCCTTGCGGGGGCGGGCGTGGCGTTCAAACTCGCCTGGCAGGTCGCCCGTGCGGTCTGCGGGTCTCGGCGCGTTGACGAGCCGATGAAAAAATTCCTGCTGGACGCGACGTGCCTTGCAGCCCTGGGCACCATCGCGGACGTGGTGAACCTGCGAGGCGAGAACCGCGTTCTGGCGGTGTTTGGACTGGCGGGACTTCCCGCGACCGATCACCCCGGACTGCGCGCGCTGCTGGAATCGGCCTCCCTCGCGACGGGCAAACTCGATGCGTACGACGTGGGCTTTCGCCTGGCGCCGCGACTGAACGCCTGCGGACGAATGGGGCACGCGCGACTGGCGGTCGAACTGCTGACGACCGCCTCGCCGGACCGCTGCCGGGAGATTGCAACCTACCTCAATACGCAGAACACGCAGCGACAGAAAGTGCAGCGGGAGATTACGGAGAAGGCCGTCGAAATGGTTCTCAGCAGGGGCCTGGACGCCAAAGACAACCGGGCGATCGTGCTGTCTTCGCCGAACTGGCACGGGGGGGTAATCGGAATCGTCGCGTCGCGCATCGTCGAGCGGTTCAACCGGCCGACGATCCTGATCGCCATCAACGGGGACGGGCAGGGGCAAGGTTCCGGCCGGAGCGTACCGGGCTTCCACATGCGCGACGCGCTTGCGGCGTCGGGTAAACACCTGCAAAGCTTCGGCGGGCACGCGATGGCGGGCGGAATCCGGATAGACCCCGCCAATATCGACGCCTTCGCGGAGGACTTCTGCCGCTGCGCGAGAGAAAACCTTCCCGACGACGCGCCGGCGCTCGATATCGACGCCGAGACGACGCTTGCGTCACTGAACTTCACGACCGTCCAGCACCTCTCGCGCCTCGCCCCGTTCGGACAGGGAAATCCCCCGCCCCTGCTGATATTGCGCAACTGCGAGCTGCCCATGGCCCCCAAACGCATGGGAAGACAAGGCGCAACCGCGAGCCTGTACCTCAAGCAGGGTTCAACCAGCCTCCGGGCGGTCGGGTTCGGAATGGGGGACCTTGCCGACAAACTTATCGGAGTATCGCACGTAGACGTAGCCGCCGAGGCGACGCTGAATACCTACCGCGGAAAGACCAACGTTGAGTTGCACCTGAGGGACGTACAGTGGTAGGTGAAACAAGATCTCAAATCTCAGATCTCAGATCAAATTTCAGATTTCAAATCGCGGTTTTCCCGCTCCGTCTGAAAAGGCGTCGCCAGGCTAAGCTTGCCGGTCCGATAATAACGAACCCCAATGCAAGCACTGCCGCCGTCACGTACACCTCCAGCACCATCGCCAGCACGAGGATCACCATTTTCACGAGCGAGCCGAAAGGCCTCCTTCCTCGCAGGTATTGGTTGAAAATGTGCGGATACCGTATGCGGGAGACCATCAGCAGCGCGCAGATGAGCGTAATCACCGGAAGTGCGATGCCTACGGTCGGCAGCAACCAGGCGCTGTCCGCCCAGCCCCTGTCCACTGCACGGGTGAACAGCAGCACGCAGGTCATCAGCGCCGCAGCGGCGCCGGGCGAGGGCAGCCCGACGAAACTCATGTGCGCCGATTCGTCCGGTTCGTTTTCGACGTTGAACCTCGCCAATCGCAGCACCGAGCAGGCTACGTACGCGCCGCCGATGCACCAGACGGCGCGCCCGGCCGGGAGGTAACTCCACTCGAGCGGTATCTTCAGGTTTTCCAGCGCCATGACGCTCGTCCGCAGGGTTATGATCGCCGGCGCAACGCCGAAACTGATCGCGTCGCACAGGCTGTCGAGCTGCCCTCCGAAGTCGCTCGTGCGCCGCGTCAGTCTCGCCACTCGGCCGTCGAGCATGTCGCAAACCATCGCCCCGAATATCAGCCAGGCTGCGAACGTCAGGTGATACATCTGCGCGTCGAGGCTTCCGGAAGGACGCGTAGCCATGTGGATGGCGGCGAACCCGAGCAGGCCGTTCGAGACGGTCAGAAGGGCTGGGAGTATCGCCGTGCTGCGGAGAATCCGCCTGCGCAGGCGTCGCGGGCGACGGTCTGGCGTCGCATCCGTCGCCGGTCCGTCAGGTTGCGAAGTTTTTTCGTCGTGTCGGGTAATCATTCCACCTGGGACCTGTCCTGGCAACCTCGCGGGGCGGAAACCAGCACCGTCTCGCCCGCCTTCACATGGTCCGCGATTTTCACGCAAATATCTCCGAGAAGTTCTCTCGGAACGAGCAATTCCAGGCGGGACCCGAATTTTATCATACCGATCCGCTGTCCGCACTCGATATGTTGGCCGCGGGTGAGATCCGTAACAATCCGCCGGGCGATAAGCCCGGCGATCTGGCGGACGACGACAGGAAGCTCCTGCCCGTTATGATTGTACCGCAGGCGGATCGTCGTCGATTCGTTCCTTTCCCCAGCCGCCGGATCACGCGCGTCCAGGAACGCGCCGTCGCGATGGGCGACGGATTCGACCACTCCACCGCACGGGCTTCGATTGACATGCACGTTGAAGATGCTCATGAATATGCCGATCCGCACGCCCTCGCGCTGCAGCTCGCTGTCTGCGCCGAGGTTTGTAATATCGCTGACCCTTCCGTCGGCGGGACTCACGAACAGGCCTTCGCCGCTTGGCGCTCGGCGGTCCGGATCGCGGAAGAACCACCCCAGCCACACCCAGACCAGCAGAAACGGCGTCGTCAAAGTGAGGAACCACCACGAAACCGTCGCCGCCGCCACTGTAACCGCGGCGCACAGGCCGACCAGCACACCCGTGCCGAGAAGCAGTTGCCGCGTTCCATACCTGGTGAATAACGCCACGATAATCTCCCATCCGTCACGATATCGCGGGAATTGCCGGAAGTCAAACCCGTCCATCGCGCAGGGCACGGCGCATAAAAACGGCGACCCGTTTCGTAAGCGGGTCGCCGCCGCGTCATGTGGTGCGGGATGAGGGTGAGATTATTTCGGCTTCGGCGAACCGTCCGCGGTAAACCCCGTCGAATCGTTTCGCACGACGGTGTCCACAACGAACGCCGGACTGATCGCCAGGGGCGTCTGAATTCCGTTTTCTTCAATGGCGACGATTCGCAATCGGCAGTGCTTTGCGGTAACGCGAGGGACGGTCCATTTCAGCTTTCTACCGTACTTCAAACCACTCGCCAGCGTCCGCCAGATGCGTCCATCGGTCGAGGAAAAGTGCATCTCGATCGTGTCGTATTTCTCAGCCGCCGGAGGCATCCACTCGAGCACCTGCGTAGTCCCACCGCGAAGCAGCCTGCCGGATTCTGGCCAGCCTTTTTTCTTGTCGCGGAGTTCCGATACCGGAGGGACGGGTTCGAATTTACCAACCGGCCTGACGGCGAGCTGTGGACCGTCCTTGCCGGACCGCGCAACGCGCAGCACTTGAGAGAGGCCCATTCCGACGTTACCGGACTTGTCTACCCCCTCGATACGGAACCGCAGGCCGCCTTCCCGGACGGCCTCGGGGGGAATCTCGACCTTCATGCTGCCGACAGGGGGAAGGGCGTCCGGGAAACGGCTCCAGATGAGGTTGTTCGGGAACCGCGCGAAACACACGCCAAGCCTGACCGTTCCTTCGGCAAGGTTCACGTCGCCGACGCTCCAGTGCACGGTGACCTGCTCGCCTGCCTTGTAGATGCGCGGGATCGTCTTGTCTTTGTCCTTCCACGGACCTGGCGTCACCGTTACCTGCACGCCCGGCGGCTGGGTGTCGACCACGTAGATTCGGTGAGGCATACCGGGCGGGACTTCGCTTACGCCCTGTCCGGGCCCGACGAAGCGTATCCAGTATTTACCGTCGCCGGTCGCCTTGAACAGGAAGTGCGACTGCTCGACGCCGAAGTATCCGCTCTTGGACCACTTTTCGCCGGCGTTATCGGAACACCACACAGCCACGCGGGGCGCTCCGTCAACCTGGCTGCCGCCCGGATGCCGAATGAAGAAATATTCGTTCCGCGTGTAGTAAACGCCGATATCCTGCCCGACGTTTTCGAGCGGTTTGAGCTCTTCGGTCGGACGGTAGTAGAACGGCGCGTCGTACGCCCATCCGGGGTAATCGACCTTGGGGTTCCAGTCGGGATTTTCGTCAACCTGGGTGCACCCTGCCAGCAGCACCACAGACAGGACAAACAAGAGACATCCGCGCATTATCACACCTTTCCTGACGATAGGGTTAAGTCAGTATCCTTACGGGTGCTATCGGCAAACCGGCTGGAAATAATGCGGAGAAATTGCCCGTTTAGCGAAGATACTCGAATGCCCGCCGGAAAAACAGTTGCCCATCCGCGCGGGTGACGTTTCGGCGGGTCCATTGGGGGTGGTGCGTAACGTCGACGAAACGCTCCGGGTGAGGCATAAGCCCCATGACTCGCCCGGACGGATCGCAAATGCCGGCGATATCGTCGATACTCCCGTTCGGGTTGACCGGGTACTTGCCGGAATTGCCCCCTGCGTCCACATATCGCAGGGCGACCTGGTCGCCGTCGCGAAGTTTACCGAGCGTCCGATCGTCCCGCGGAACGAATTTTCCCTCGCCGTGTGCGATCGGAAGCGCGACGATCTCGCCGGCGGGGAGGAAGACGCATTTTTCCGAATCGCTGCGCAGGTGGATCCATCGGTCCTCGAAACGCCCACGATCGTTCCATGCCAGCGTTACCTCCGCACCCGCGCAGTCCGTCGAGACCTTCGCCCAGGGAAGCAGGCCGCTCTTGAGGAGAACCTGGAACCCGTTGCAGATGCCAAGAATGAGTTTGCCCGCGGCTACGAACTCGTTGAGCGCCCCGGCGAGGTTGTGCAGCATCTGGTTGGCGAGGATTTTCCCAGCCGCCACGTCGTCGCCATAGCTGAACCCCCCCGGAATGACGAGGAATTGATATTCCGCCAGCGCCGAGGGGTTTTCCATCAGCCGAAACACGTGAACGCGCGCCGACTCGAAGCCCGCCTGCCGGAGCGCGAACTGGGTCTCCCGGTCGCAGTTAACCCCGGCCGCTCTCAATACCAGTGCTTTCGGTGTCGCCATTTTTTTCCTTTTGAACCACAGAGAACACAGAGAACACGGAGTTACTAACAAATTCTGCTACCGATCGAACTTTCAGTTGGCCAATCGTTTGATTCCGCGTGTAAGTGTTCGATGATTAAAATTGATCAGTAACCCTAAACGCTATTCGGCGCTCTTAAGATAACTTAACAGTTGGGCTTCGTGGATCGACAACAAGCGATCCACAGCCTTGAGCTCCACAATCACATCGCGCTCAACCAGAAGATCCACGCGCTGTCCCTCTATTTCAATATCCTTATATCGCACACGGACCGGAACCTGGCTTTGAACCCGCAGGCCCCGAAGTCCCATTTCGTATATCAGAGCTTTTTCATAAATTGATTCCAGCAGGCCGGGACCAAGGCGCCGATGGACCTCGATAGCGGCTCCGATGATCTGATCCGTGATACGGTTCAGTTCTTCCGGAACAGGAGTGTGAGTCCTATCGGCATTGGTCATCCAAGTAGCTCTTTCAAAAAAACTCCGTGTCCTCTGTGTGCTCTGTGGTTCAGTTTTTACCAATCAAACGTTTCCTGCCAGGCGGCCTTGGCCTGGTCTATGGGCAGGTCGATTCCCACGTCGTCGCCGCTGATAACGATCCTCCCGGTGTCCGTGACCTTTCCCACTTCGCCGACGGGACAGTCCGCCACCAGGCGCAGGAAGGCGTCGTATTTGTCCGGCGATACCTCGATAAGGAACCGCCCGGCGTCTTCGGCGAAAAGTTTAGCCGCATCCGGAACGGACGCGCCTCCGGTCGGCACGGCGGAAAGGTCCATCTCCACGCCAAGGGCGCCGGAAAACGCCATTTCCCCAGCCGCGACCGCAAGCCCGCCCTCCGAGAGGTCGTGGCAGGCCCGGACGGCGCCCGCTTCGATCGCCGACTGGATCGCGCGCATTACGCGAATGTTGGTTTGCAGGTCCACCTGCGGCACGTCGTTTCCGCTTTCGACGTTCTCGACGATAAGGTAATGGCTGCCTCCCATCGCGCAGCCGGTCCGTCCGAGCAGGAACAGGTGGTTTCCCGCTTCCTTGGCGTCGGCGGTAACGCAGCGCGACACGTCGTCGATAACGCTTATCGCGGAGATCAGCAGCGTCGGTGGAATCGCGATCGTCTCGCCGGAGGCGGTCTGGAATTCGTTATTGAGCGAATCCTTTCCGCTGACGAACGGCGTGGAATAGGCGATTGCGGCGTCGTAGCAGCCCTTGGCCGCCTGGACGAACGAACCCATGCGGTCGGGCTTGTTGCAATTGCCCCAGCAGAAGTTGTCGAGAATCGCGGTCCTCTCGAGGTTCCCTCCGACGGCGACGGCGTTGCGCAAGGCCTCGTCGACGGCGTGCAGGGCGCTTTGGTAGGGGTCCAGCTCGCCGAGCTTCGGATTCATGCCGCAGGAAATCACCACTCCCTTCCGGCTGTCCAGTACGGGGCGGATAACGGCGGCGTCGCCCGGGCCATCTTCCGATGCGCCGACAAGCGGCTTGACGGCGCTTCCGCCCTGCACCTCGTGATCGTACTGGCGGATGATCCATTCCTTGCTGGCGACGTTCGGCGCGGCGAATATTTTCAGCAGCGTTTCGTTGCAATCGCCCTTCAGGACGGGCAGCGGCGAGAATTTTTCGATTTTTTCCCAGACGGCCTCCTTCGTCGGACGCGGGCAGCCGTCGTGAAGAAACCGAAGGTCGAGTTCGCCGACGGGCTGTCCCTCGTAGAACAATCGCAACGTGGCGTGGGCATCTTCCACGGGCGGGACGCCCGTGCCGCGAGAACCGTAATGCCCGATAACCGTCGCTTCCACGTCCTCGTCGGCGAAGATTTTGAGAATCTTCCCGACGTTCTCCTGCGGCACGGCCAGCACCATCCGCTCCTGCGCCTCGGAGATCCATATCTCCGCATAGGAAAGCCCGGCATACTTGAGCGGCACGCGGTCCAGGTGGACCTCCGCGCCGATATGCTCGCCCATCTCCCCGACGGCACTGGAAAGCCCACCCGCGCCGCAATCGGTTATGCACGAGTACAGACCCTGCTCGCGGGCCTGGAGAATCGTGTCGAGCATCTTCTTTTCGGTGATGGCGTTTCCGATCTGCACCGCGTGGGAGAACTGCGTTTCGTGGACGTGCGTCAGCTCACCGGAGCTGAACGTCGCGCCGTGTATTCCGTCCCGCCCGGTCCGACCGCCGAGGCAGATAATCGCGTCGCCGGGATCGGGAGTCCGCTTGCGGCATTTGTTTTTGGGAAGCAGGCCGACCGTACCGCAGTAGACCAGCGGGTTTCCGAGGTATTTTTCGTCGAAATACACCGCCCCGTTGACGGTGGGTATTCCCATACGATTACCGTAATCCCGCACCCCGCCCACCACGCCGCGCATCACGCGCCGCGGGTGCAGAACGCCCTTTGGCACGTCATCCAGCGGCATATCGGGCGGGCCGAAGCAGAAAACGTCGGTATTCGCCACCGGCTGGGCGCCCAGACCGGTGCCTATCGGGTCTCGCACCACCCCTCCGATACCCGTCGCCGCTCCGCCGTACGGTTCGATGGCCGAGGGATGGTTGTGCGTCTCGACCTTGAAGCACACCGCCCAGTCGTCGTCGAATTCGATAACGCCGGCGTTGTCCTCGAACACGTTCAGGCACCACGGCTTGTCCAATTCCTGCGTGACCTTGAACACCGTGTTCTTGATGAGGTTGGGTATCTCCTGGACAACCTCCCCGGCGCGGTTGCGCACGCGCACGTTGGATCGGAACGTCTTGTGCCCGCAATGCTCGGACCAGGTCTGGGCGATCATCTCCAGCTCGACGTCTTTCGGCTCGCGCCCCAGGGTGCGGTAGTGGTCCCGAATCGCCCGCATCTCCGCAGCGTTCAGGAACATTTCGTTGTCGGAGGAGAGTTTTTCCAGCGACTCGTCGTCCAGCTCGCGGATGGGAACTTCCGTCACGCAAAGCTCGTACGATCCCCCGTGAACCTCCGGCGGCGTGTACGACGAAAAGTGAATGTCCTCGATAACGGGATTGGCCAGCAGCTTCGTGGCGATTTTATCGAGCAGTTGCTGTTGTTGTTCACCGGATACCGACTCCTGGATACCGGCTACGAAATCCAGTTCGTATCTTCTACCGGTGCGGACGGACTCGATCCCAAGCCCCATGCCGCGAACGGCCCGCTCCGCGGAGGCGGCTACCGGGTCCATCACGCCGCCCTTGAGATGAACCTCGATTACCGACGCGCCGTTTGCGTCGCAGCCGGACAGGGTGAATTGCTCGGTCACCGGATCGGCAAGCAGCTCCCTGCCCACGCGCCCGGCGTCGTCCGCGGACAGTTCGCCGATCAGGAAGAACAGCCGCGCCGAGCGCACCGCCGAAACCGAATCGATACCCAGCTCGCGGATCTGATGCAGCACGCCTTCGGCGTGCGGGTCGCCGAATCCTTGCCTGATCCTGACTTCAACACGATGCGTCATTATGTCCGTTCCTCTCGCTCTCGGGAAAGCGGCATTCTAGCGGCGACGACGCCCGCCGACAATCGGGCAGCGAAAAAGCCTTTTCCCCGTCACACCAGGTATCGTTTATCCGTGCGGGTGAAGGGCTTGATGGCCTTGACCATATCGTTGTACCCGTCGCGCCCCATCAGCGCGAAGGTCGCCTGCTTGCCCAGTTCGACGGCTGGCTGATCGTAGGCGTCGATGTTCAGCAGCTCGCCCATCAGGCTGGTGGTGAACTCGTAGAGGAACATGAACTCGCCCACCGAGGGAGGCGTTATCGCGTCGAACTTTATCGTAACGCTGGGCCTGTGCGAGACTGCCAGTGCGTATTCCGTAGCCGTCTTCTCGGCGTTCAGCAGCTTGGAGAGCTTCGCCCTGCGCAGATACGTCAGGCCCGGAACGTCGGCGAAGACGTCCGGCACGCGAACCTCGGCTGGATGTTTGGCGACCTCCAGGAAGACCACCAGCTTGTCGTTAGGCCCCTCGCGATATAGCTGGACCTGGGAATGCTGATCCGTCGTACCGAGCGCCTTTATCGGCGTGGGACCGGCGAAAACCTCACGCCCGTCGCGGTCGGCGCTCTTTCCGAGCGATTCGGCCCAGAGCTGGCGATACCAGTCGGCCAGCATGTAAAGCCGGTTCGAATAGGGCATCATAACGTGCATGGGCTTGGACTTCTCGGCGTAGGCGAGGTACTTGACGGCTGCCAGCACGGCCGCGGGGTTCGATCGGAACTCCGTACTCTCCACGCGCTGGCGCATGGCGTTTGCCCCGGCAAGCAGGGCGTCGATGTCGATACCGCACATCGCGGCGCTGAACAGGCCCACCGGCGAGAGAACGCTGAACCTGCCACCGACATCGGAAGGTACTTCCAGCGTGTCATACCCGTCCTCGCGGGCGATATCGTGCAGCGTGCCCTTTTGCGAATCCGTCGTAGCGACGATCCGCGACGCGAAAGCATCGCCCAGCTTCTTGCGGAGAAATTCGCGGAAGATCATGAACTGGCTGGCGGTCTCGGCCGTCTCGCCGCTCTTGGAGATCACGTTGAACAGCGTCGTTTTGAGACGCCGCCCGATAAACTTCAGCGTATCGTTGACCATCGCCGGGTCCACGTTGTCCAGCACGAACAGTCTCGGCCCGGGCCGCTTGCGGTCGGAAAGCAGGTTGTACGTGGTCGGGTTAAGGGCCGACTGCAAGGCGATATTGCCCAGGGCGCTTCCGCCGATACCGAGCACCACCAGGTCGGTCGTCCCAGGCCGATGTTTCTCAGCCAGTACCTTGACCTGCGATGCGTACTGCGGATGCGTCGGCAGCTTGACGTATCCCAGCTCGCCCCGAGCGACCTGTCCCATAACGGCGGCGTGGGCGGCCATGACCTGCTGCTCCCCGGCGGCAAGTTCCGCCGGGGAAAGTCCGTGCTCTTGACCGACGACGGCTGCGGTGGCGTTCTTCCAGTAAAGCTGAATCATCTCTGTACCTTTCCTGCCAGTTCTTTTCTCTGAGACTTGCGGAGCATAGCTTATTGTCCACTCATGTCCATGGCAACATGGCATATGTTTGGACGGGGCGTTTGCAAGCCGGACCGGTAAGCTTGACCGTACCCGTGCGGTGTTCATATAATCATTCACGGGAATTTTTGATTTTGATTTGGATTTGGAATGTGAGATACGAGATTTGAGATTTTGTTTTTTCGTGCGTCCCTTACGGGGAGAGGTTAAATGAAAATTCGCGTAAACGGAGAGTCCAGGTCGGTAGAGGACGGTATGACCGTCGCCGCCTTGCTGGCGGAGCTTGACCTTGAACCGTTGCGATGCGCCGTCGAGCGGAACAGGCAGCTTATCCCGCGGGCACGTCACAGCGAGACCGTTCTGAACGAAGCAGACGAGCTGGAAATCGTCTCGCTGGTCGGTGGAGGATAGGATGCCGGAGACAGTCAAAACCATGGAACCGCTGCGAATCGCCGACTTCGAGATCGCCAGCCGGCTGTTCGTCGGAACGGGCAAGTACGCAACCTATGAGCTGATGCGCGACGCCCTGGCCGAGAGCGGCTGCGACGTGGTAACCGTCGCGGTGCGGCGAGAGCGGATGGTCGACGCCGACGGGCGGAACATACTGGACTTCCTGGACCCGGACAAGTACACGCTGCTGCCGAACACTGCCGGATGCTTCACGGCAGAGGAAGCCGTACGCACGGCCCGATTAGGGCGTGAACTGCTGGAGGGACTTGGCAATTCCGGGGCAGGATGGGTCAAGCTGGAAGTGCTCGGCGATAAGACAACGCTGCTGCCGGACCCCATAGGTTCGCTGGAAGCGCTGAAGGTTCTCAAGAGCGAGGGCTTCACGGTTCTGTGCTACACCAGCGACGATCCGATAATAGCGATGCGCCTCAAGGACGCCGGGGCGGATTCCGTAATGCCTGCCGGCGCCCCGATAGGAAGCGGACAGGGAATACTCAACCCGTGCAACATCCGGATCATCCTCGAACAACTCAAGGACGGCGACGAGCGGTTCCCGGTGATCGTGGACGCGGGGGTAGGAACCGCAAGCGACGTTACGATAGCGATGGAACTCGGCGCCGACGGCGTGCTGCTGAACACCGGTATCGCCGGGGCGGAAAGGCCGGTTCAGATGGCGGCCGCCATGCGCCACGCCATCGAGGCGGGGTATCTCGCCGGACGGTCCGGGCGAATTCCGCGCAAACTGTACGCCACCGCGTCCAGCCCGCTGGAAGGCGTAATCGGAATAAAGTAAGGTCCGCGAAATGACACAACTTGACGAGCCGAATATCGACCGTCACATGGACCGGCGAACGAGGATCTGCATCGGGATTATCCTCGTCGGGCTGGCGAACTTTATCGCCTACGTGATTCTCTACTGGTTCTTCTGGGGCGAGGCGGTCAACGGTCGCGTGGAGAAGCTTTCCGACGGAACGTTACGCTATTTCCTGCAATCGGGCGTGGAGGTCTCGCGCGGGGTGTTCATCTACAGCGGCGTCCATTCCATCAGTATCGCGCCGACGGTGGGGGCTATCATGCTGGCTATGCTCACGCTCGCAAAGGAGCGAATCGCCTCGTCGATGCGATCGGCGATCGTCCGCGGACGAACCATGATAACGATCCTGGCGACGGTGATCTCGATGATCGTCGTGGTCTGGACGGCATGGTTCATCCTGCAATTCTGCCGGAAACTGGCCGGTTCCGCCGCCGTGGGACCGGGGCTTGGCGGATAGGCATGGACCTCTCGGTCGAAGATATCCTGGCGCCCGGCGGACTTGTATCGGAGCACCTTGTCGGATACGAGCATCGGCCCGAGCAGTTGGAGATGGCCCGCGCCGTCGCCGGCGCTTTCGCGGACAACGAACACCTGATCGTGGAAGCGGGAACGGGCGTCGGAAAAAGTTTCGCCTACCTCGTCCCGGCAATCCTTCGCGCAGCGGTCAACAAACAGCGAACCGTCGTCTCGACGTACACCATCGCACTTCAGGAGCAGCTTATCCGCAAGGACCTTCCGCTGCTGGCAGAGGCGCTGCCGCTGAAGTTCTCAGCCGTTCTGGGCAAGGGACGCAACAACTACCTGTGCTTCCGCAGAATGGCTATGACCATGCACAACCGCGACAGGCTGCTGTTCTCCGAGAAGCACCAGAGGCAGCTCGACAAGCTTTCCGCATGGGCGATGGAAACCGAGGACGGTTCGTATCAATCCATTCCCTTTCGCCTGGATTCCACCGTGTGGCAGAAGGTCCGCAGCGAAAAGGGCCTGTGCCGCGGACCCAAGTGCAAGCACTGCCATTCGTGCTATTTTCTCGCCGCTCGCAAGAAAATGTGCGGCTCGGACATCGTTGTGGTGAACCACGCGCTGTTCTTTTCCGAGCTTGCCCTGCGGTCCGCGCCGGCGACGCTTCTGGGCGGTTACGACCTTGTGGTGCTGGACGAAGCCCACACCGTCGAGCGGGTCGCGGGCGACCACTTCGGTCTGAGCGTTTCGTCCGCGTCGGTGCAGGGCCTTCTCCGCGAGCTGTACGACGATCGTCACGATCGTGGTCTGCTGGCGATCATCGGCGTAAAGGACGCGATCGCAGCCGTCAACCGGGCGCATAACGCAGCCGGGCGATTCTTCGAGGCGCTTGCGTCGGCGGGCGCGCCCCAGGTCGAACACAACGGGCGCATCGTCAGCGCGGCGGTGGTTACGGACGACCTGTCGGAGGCGCTTCTGGCGGCGGCGGGGCACCTGCGAAAACTTCGTCAAAAAAAAGGCGACGACGAGCGGAACATGGAACTGCTCGCCTTCGAACGTCGAACGACGGAAACCGCGATGAACATCCGCCAACTCGTCGGGCAGGAGGACGAGGACTTCGTCTACTGGCGAACGCTGCGAAAGACGGCGGGGCGAAAGAGCGTCCACCTGTCATGCGCGCCGATCAACGTGGCGCCGATCGTACGCGAGCTGCTCTTGGACGACGTGAACTCTGCCGTGCTCACCAGCGCCACGCTGGCGACCAGGAGAGCGGACAAGCACGGGTTCGATTACCTGCGCAGCCGGCTTGGCGCCGAAGACGCGCGGGAACTGCTGCTCGACAGCCCGTTCGATTTCCGCAGGCAGGCGAAGCTTTACGTGGAAACGCGCCTGGGCGATCCGAACCGCCTGGAGACGTTCGTACCCAA
Source organism: Planctomycetota bacterium (assembly GCA_024275995.1). GTDB lineage: Bacteria > Planctomycetota > Phycisphaerae > SM23-33 > SM23-33 > JAJRYB01. The sequence goes on from JAJRYB010000082.1 coordinate 40,762, forward strand.
CGCCTGCCGGGCTATCAGGCATTACGTGGAAAAGTCGCAGGGACGCTGCTTCGTGCTGTTCACGAGCTACGCGATGATGCAGGCCGTAGCGGGCGAAATCGACGATTTCTGCGCCGATAACGCCTACGAACTGTTCGTGCAGGGACAATCGCTACCACGCGGAATAATGCTGGCGCGGTTCTCCAAACACCCGCGCAGCGTCCTGCTCGGGACGATGAGCTTCTGGCAGGGGGTGGACGTTTCCGGCGACGCGCTGACGAACGTCATCATCACCAAGTTGCCTTTCGCCGTTCCGGACGATCCCGTAGTCGAGGCGCGCATCGACGCCATTCGCAAGGCGGGCGGGCGACCCTTCCCGGATTATCAACTGCCCGAGGCGATCATCTTCTTCAAGCAGGGATTCGGCCGGCTGATCCGATCGACGAAGGACAACGGCTTCGTGGTGGTGCTGGACCACAGGATCGCGACGAAATCATATGGCCGGAGCTTTATCGCCGCCCTGCCCGACATCGAGATCGTGATCGACGAGTTTTCCTCCGCTGAACCACATCTTTCATAACCACAAAGGACACCAAGATCACAAAGACCACGAAATTAAAAAATCATGTCACAACATGGGCTTGCAAAGGCCAGCGACGTTTATTGATGAAAACCGAGTAGACAGGGTGTTCATTGTGAAAGCGGCAAACGGTGGGTGTAATTGTTTTTGATATAAAACCCTTTGTGACCTTCGTGTTCTTCGTGACCTTTGTGGTGAAAAATGCAGTGTAGCCGGCTCTACGAGCACAGCGCCACGAGAAGGTCTCGCATCGCCGTCCTGGCGTCGGTTCCGCTCTTCATGCTCAAGTCGCAACGAATCATGCTGCGGAAGTCATTTTGAATGGATTCCAGCGGGCGCCGGCGAATCAGGGTCATGAACCTCGCTTTATCGTAACTGACGTTGGCGTCTTTCATCGCCGCATCGACACGTTGCCCGGCTGCGATCTGCTGATGCACCTTCATCACGCGTCGCAGATGCCATGCTATCTGCCCCAGCGTCCTGAATTCCTCGCCGCGCACGGTGAGCATACCGTCCAGTATTTTCAGGGCCGCGGGAAGATTCCCATCGGCAAGCGCTCTTGACAGCGAGAACGCCGCCGGTCCCGCCGTCGCCGTCACCAGCGCCGCCACGTCCGTCCTCTCCACCGTTTCCCGCTGCCCGACGTACGCGGAGAGCTTCTCCACTTCGCTGTCCAGTGCGGAAAGGTCTTCGCCGATACATTCGACGAGCATCGCCGCGGCTACGGGCTTAATCTTCTTCCCCCGCTTGCCGAAGGCCTTTTTCAACCAGCCCGGAAGGTTCCGTGCTTTCGGCGACGTACAGTCCCGCACCTCGCCTATCTTCCCGGCGAGTTTCGCCAGGCGGGTATTTCCAGGCCAGGACGCGACCGAGATCACCAGCACGCCCGACGCGCTCGGCGCGTCGAGGTACGCCTCCAGCCTGTCGCGGTAGGCGCTGATAAAGGCGTCGGCGTCGCTGATGATCACCACGCGGATAGGCGCAAGGAACGGCGCGGTGCGAAGTTCGTCCAGAACCTCGGCAAGCTCCGCCGTCGCGTCGAACGTCGAAACGCACAACTGCGGATCGGCGCCGGACAGGACGTGGGAGATAATCTCCCGCTTGTACGCGTCGCGCAGAAAGCCGTCCGTTCCCGCGAGAACATAGAGAGGCTTGACCTTTGCCGTCATAACGTGATCACCTTCGTAACGGCATTTTGCGGCCTGGCCTGCGGGAAGTAAAGCCCCCGGCGATTCAGTTCTTCGCCAGTCCCAGCACAAGCGGGCCCATTCGAAGGGCGGCCATCTTTCCGTCCGCGAGCATGGCCTCCATTGCGGCGGCGTAACGGGCGAGGGCCAACTGCTCTATGGAGTAATACATCTCTTTCCCGTCGCGGCGCGCTGAGGCGAGTCCCCCCATCCGGAGAATGCCCAGGTGCCGGGATACGGTGGGCTGGGGCGTCTTGAGCTTCCTGCAGAGTTCGGAGACATTTCGTTCCCCTTCCTGCAACGTCAGAAGCAACCGCAAACGCGTCGGATCCCCAAGTACACGGAAAAGTTTCGTCAGCGCTTCGACATGCTGCGCCTGTCTGGCCATCTTTACACTCCTGTCACTAATTACAAATAGGGAGATCAGCCTTCGTTCGCAGAAAGCTCGACGTCGCAGTACAGGTAACACCCCGCAGATTCCCGTTCCCGAGAACACCACAGAATTGCGAGACACGGCAGATGCGACCAATAACCGGATTTTCCGTCTCCGGACCGGACATACGAACCTGCCGCTACGCAGAGAGGGCGCCGGACCGGGCAATGCAACAGAAAACGCCGCCTTTAACTACATCTGTCTTCGCTTGTATATCCTCAGGAAGACAAGCAGTGCAACCACAAGAAGCAGCAGCGGAATCTGCCACCAGTACAGCCAGTCAATGCCGAGAAACGCAGCCAAAGGATACGGGCTAGTCATTCGTATATCTCCTGTGTTGCCGGAGGAACCAATATGTTTTCTCCGGATGAAATAATTGTATAGTCTCGCGCTCTAAACTCCGTCAAGCAAAAACCTGTTTTTGTCGTTCGCAAATTTCACAAGTCAAGCGCCACCAAAGAACAGGCCCCGACGAACCGGCGGGACCATAGCGGCGACTGGATTCGAACCAGTGACCTAGGGCTTATGAATCCCTCGCTCTAACCAACTGAGCTACGCCGCCACGTTAACCAATCGCTAATGCCTCTAATCATCGTCACAACGCGCGAAATTATCAACCCCTTTTCGTTCTCAATGGAGATGATATCGGAGATTTTGTTAGAATGTCCCGCATGCAGATCGTCGTATTACTGGGATTCGTCGTCGCGCTTGTGCTCTGGAAGACGCCCCCGCTTGCAGCGCAGGGATGGTGGACGGCGGCGGCGCCCGGAGCGTACCTGCTTATCGTCGCGGCGACGGCATGGTGGAAGACGGCCTTCGCCACCGGCAACATCGAGCAGGGGCGGGAAATCCCGCCGGGTGTCCTGCGCCGATATGGCGTTATGAACATCCTGGGACAGGTGTGGATGGTGGGCGGGCTTGCCGGGGTGATCGTAACCGGCTACGGAGCGTGGCTGGCGAGCGGTCTGCACCTCGACCGCGTCCCGCTAGTGGGGGAGCTTGCGACCCTCGCGCCGTTCGTGGCAGCACTGTTGCTGAACTGGGCGATCGAGTATCCCTTTCACCGGGTTATGCGAAAACGAATCGCGGATATCGAACGCCGAGACGGTATCGCCGGTCCGAAAATCTGGTCTCGCGCCCAGTACGTCACGTACAACGTTCGTCACCATCTCCTGTTCATCGCCGTGCCTGTCTGCCTTATCATAGCCGTCACGGACGCCCTGGCGCTGTGGGTCGGACCGTACATGGGCGATTCCGTTCCGGCGAACCTGTTAATGACGGGCATGACGGTGTTTGCCGTCGCGGCGATCTTCTTCTTCGCGCCGCTCATGATCGTGCGCATCTGGCGGACGCGCCGCCTGGAGGACGGGGCTCTGCGCGACGAGCTGGAAAAAATGTGCCGCTCTCTTCACCTGGGCTATCGCGAACTGCTCGTCTGGGAGTCCGGCGGGGTAATAGCAAACGCCGGCGTCATGGGACTTGCCGCGCCGGTTCGCTACATCCTGCTTTCCGACGGGCTACTGGAGGGGATGGACCCCAGGCAGGTCAAGGCCGTCTTCGCGCACGAAGCGGGACACATCGCCGAGCACCACATTTTTTACTCGGTACTGTTCGCTATCGCGGCGGCAACGTTCTGCATGTACGCGGGCCTGCTGGTCGTCGCGCCGCTGGAGATGTCCGACGACGAGGCCGCGATGGTTTCGCAGGGCGTGGGCATGGTGCTTCTGGCAGTTGCGTGGGGAGTTGTTTTCGGCTGGCTTTCACGCCGGTTCGAGCGTCAGAGCGACGTGGTAGCCGCATGGGCCTGCGGCGAAGGCGACGCCGCCGATCCGGAGAGCATCACGCACGAAGGCGCCGCTGCGTTCGCCTCTGCCCTGCAGCGGGTGGCGCAGCTCAACGCCATTCCGATGGGCCGGCACAACTGGCGACACGGATCAATCCAGGCACGCGTGCGATACATCCTGTCGCTGGCTTCCACCGGCGGCACCCGACGCGATATCGATCGGGCGGTCCGGAGGATCAAGCTGACGCTCTGGATCGCCGCAACCGGCGCGGTGCTGTTGACAGGCCTGGATATGCTGTTGACCGCGGAATGCTGAAAACACGCGATTGGACGCTTGCTGCCGTCAACGGCGATGCGTTCGGAGAAACGAATATGTCATCAAAGGTTGCCGTTATAACCGGGGCATCGGCCGGTATCGGAATGGAAACCGCACTGGCCTTTGCGCGCAGAGGTTACGCCGTCGTGCTGGCCGCTCGACGGGAAGATCGCCTGCGACAGGTCGCCGAAAAATGCCGCGGGTATGGAACAGAGGCGCTGGTCGCACCGACAGACGTAGCCCAGGAAGAACAGGTCGACGCGCTGGTCGAGTCGGCGATGGAACAGTTCCGGCGCATCGACGTGATGGTCAACAACGCCGGTTACGGCGTGCACGCGCGGGTCCACGAAACCTCCGACGAGCAGATGCGCCGTATATTCGACGTGAACTACTTCGGTGTTTTCTACGGCTGCAAGGCGGTCGCGCCGATCATGATCCGTCAGCGCAGCGGGCACATCTTCAACATATCGTCGGTAATCGGAAGGCGAGGCTCGCCTTTCAACGGGGCGTACAGCGCCACGAAGTTCGCCATTCGCGGTCTGACCGAATCGATGCGGGTGGAAATGTCGCCCTACGACGTGCGGGTAACGTGCGTTTGTCCGGGCCTGACCGAGACGGACTTCTGGCGCCACGTGGACGGTGGCAAACCCAAAATGCAATCGAGCTTCAAGGCGCTTCGTTCGATCCAGCCGGCGTCGCACGTCGCACGCAAGATCGTCGCCGCCGTCGGAAAGAATAAGCCCGAGATGGTCTTCACGCCGGGCGGAAAATTCCTGGCGCTGATCAGCGCCCTCAGCCCGCGACTGACTGACTACCTGATGCGCCTCTACCACGACGAACTCACAAAGTCGCCGTAAGAGGCCGGACCCTGCCCGGTCCATATCCGGCAGCATCGAGGCTTGAGACAAACAGGCATTGACACGCAGCGGATTTCGCATGTATATTGCGGGTATGGCAGCGGGCAAGCGCGAATTCGGACGGATGTTTTCCACGAGCGGCCTGCTGTCCATAGCCTCTGCTGCATCTCTGCGGACAACCGTAGTTGTACTGTAGGTCGCTGCGCGCAGGTTTGCGCGGCGGCCAAGCCCTCCGCACCTCGCCACGGCTTCGAGAATAGCCATGACGTAACCCGATAATTCTTGGTAACCTGAACAACGCAAGGACGGACCTATGACAAAACACAGAGACAGGCCCGAAGGAAACGAACGATTCGTCGGACTCAGCGGCGCGAAGGTCTTCCACGAGACCCTTCTGGACGAGGGTGTCGACGTGCTGTTCGGATATCCCGGTGGAACGGTTCTCCCCATTTTCGACGTGCTGTACGATTCGCCGATCCGGTTCGTCCATTCGCGTCACGAACAGGGCGCTGCGCACATGGCCGACGGTTACGCCCGCAGCACCGGACGGGTCGGCGCAGTGATAGCTACCAGCGGTCCCGGCGCGACGAACCTCGTGACGGGTCTTGCGACGGCATACATGGATTCGGTTCCGATGGTCGCCTTCACCGGGCAGGTCAAGAGCAACCTGATCGGTAACGACGCCTTCCAGGAAGCGGACACCACCGGCGTTACGCGCCCCATTACCAAGCACAACTTTCTCGTCAAGCGCGTCGAGAATTTCAGCAGGACGATCCGGGAGGCGTTTCACATCGCCCGCACAGGCAGGCCCGGTCCGGTCGTCGTGGATATTCCCGTGGACGTTACGGTCAATACGCTCCAGCGGGTCCCGGAGATGGAACTGAACTTGCCCGGTTACAAGCCGCGAACGATCGGGCACATTCGCCAGATAAGGGCAGCCGCCGAAGCGATCAACGCCGCGGACAGGCCGCTGCTTTACGTCGGGGGGGGCGTGATTATCGCCAATGCGTCCGCGGCGCTTCGCGCCGTGGCACAAAAGGGCAGCCTGCCCGCAACGACAACGCTGCTCGGGTTGGGAGCGATCGACGAAACCAGCCCACTGGCGCTGAAAATGCTCGGTATGCACGGAACGGCGACGGCGAACTTCGCCGTCCAGGACTGCGACTGCCTTATCGCCGTCGGTGCGCGCTTCGACGATCGCGTTACGGGCGACGTCAGCACCTTCGCGCCGAACGCGAAGATCGTCCACATAGATATCGACCCGGCGTCGATCTCCAAGAACGTCAAGGTGGATATACCCGTCGTCGGCGACGCGGGCGACATACTCGAAAAAATGCTCGATTTCATCGAGAGCAAAGATCGGTCCGCCTGGTTGAAGAAAATCGAAGGCTGGAAGAAAGAGTATCCGCTCAAATACGAGACCGATGGAAAGATCAAGCCGCAGGAAGTCATCGAAAAAGTCGCCGAGTTGACGGACCACAATGCGATCGTCGCCACGGGCGTCGGTCAGCACCAGATGTGGGCGGCACAGTTTTACGGCTGGCGGCGACCGCGGCAGATCATAACGTCCGGCGGACTGGGCACGATGGGATACGGATGCCCCGCAGCCATCGGGGCACAGGTCGGAAACCCGGGCGCAACCGTGATAGATATCGACGGCGACGGAAGCTTTTCCATGACAATGGTCGAGGTCATCACGGCTGTGCAGGAAAACCTGCCCGTCAAGTTCGTGGTGCTTGACAACGAGTACCTCGGAATGGTCCGCCAGTGGCAGGAAATGTTCTACGGGCGGCGTTACTCCGCGGTGAACCATCCGTGCCCGGACTTCGCGAAGGTCGCCGAAGGCTTCGGCGCAAGAGGCATAGGGGTTTGCGAGCGGAGCGATCTGTCCGACGCTATCAGCGAGATGCTCGCTCATGACGGCCCGGTCGTGCTGCACGCGAAAGTCGAACCGGAAGAGAACGTCTTCCCGATGGTGCCGGCAGGCAAGGGCCTGCACGAGATGGAACTGGGAAAGCTGTCGTAGAAATAACCTTCAACGCAGAGAGCGCAGAGGTCGCAGAGAGAAGAAGGTTTTAAAAAACTACTTCCTGTGCTCAGCGTTCTCGGCGATCTCTGCGGTGAAAGCTGTTGTTCAAGAGCAGCGGTAGCGTTTCAGGAGAAAACGAAATGAAGCATGTAATCAGCGCATTGGTCCGGAACCAGCCCGGCGTTCTGGCGCACATCGCCGGCATGTTCGCCGCGCGGGGTTTTAACATAGATTCACTCGTCGTCGGTCGAACCGAGGAGGCGGACCTGTCGCGAATGACAATCGTGGTTCTCGGCGACGAGAGCGTGCTGGAGCAGGTCCGAAAGCAGCTTGGGAAGATCATTCCGGTCGTGAAGATCCGCGATTTTTCCGAGGTCGCATACGTAGAACGCGACCTGCTGCTGATCAAGATCCACGTACCCGCGGAAAAACGTCCCGAGGTAACGCAGCTGGTGAACCTGTTCCGCGGCAGGGTGGTGGACGTTGCGCGAAACTCGCTGATGGTCGAGCTTTCCGGGCCGGAAGACAAGCTCGAAGCGTTCATCGACCTTCTCCGTCCCTACGGCATACGCGAGCTGGCGCGTACCGGCGTAATCGCCATGCAGCGCGGACAGCAGGCAAAGAACGATGCAGCCCTGCAGAATTCGTCGTGACGGTGGAATGACCCTGCCGGACGATCGCGAGAAAATCCTGCTGGATACGGATATCGGTACGGATATCGACGACGCGTTGGCGCTGGGGTACCTGCTCAGCGAGCCTCGATGCGAACTGCTCGGCGTGACGAGCGTAACCGGCGAGCCGGAAAGACGCGCGGAGATGGTTTCCGCCATCTGCCGCAACGTCGGGCGCGAGGACGTTCCGATTCACGCCGGCTGCCCCGAAGCGCTGCTGATACCCATGAAGCAGACCCGGGCGCAGCAAGCCGGCGCCCTGGGCGATTGGGACAGGCAGCGGGATTTCGAGCCGAACTCAGCCGTCGAATTCATGCGCCGGACGATCCGCTCGAACGTCGGCGAGGTGACACTGCTTGCGATCGGGCCGATGACTAACGTCGCCCTGCTCTTCGCGACGGACCCTCAAATACCAGCCATGCTCAAGCGGCTCGTGCTTATGTGCGGGCGGTTCTTTGATTCGACAGACGGAGTTGAATGGAACGCCTCCGGCGATCCGCACGCCACGGCGATCGTGTACGGGGCGGGCTGCCGGGCCGGACCGCCCAGGCACGTGAGCTTCGGCCTGGACGTGACACTGCAATGCACCATGGACGCGGATACCTGCCGGAAGAAATTCTCAGCCCGCGTGCTCGAACCGGTGCTGGATTTCGCGGAGGTGTGGTTTGCCAGGTCGGACAGGATCACCTTCCACGACCCGCTGGCGGCTGCGTGCATATTCCAGCCGGACCTGTGCACCTATGCCGAAGGTCGCGTTACGGTTTCGCTCGACGCGCCGACGATGGGGCGGACCATTTTCGATAGCGATAGCGGCGAAAAGCCGCATGCCGTCGCTTCGGAAGTCAACGCCGAGGCGTTCTTCGAGCATTACTTCGCCGTGGTGAAGTGATTACCCGTTACCGAGCGCGTGGAGAGCGGCGCGTTTCAACTGCTCCAACCTGGCGGCATCCATTCCCTCGAAGGTAACGATCCCCGCGTCCGGGACGGGATCGCTTCCGTCCCGCCAGCCGGAAAGCCCGCACGCCATACCGACAAAAGCGCGAAGCTGCACGTCGTTCCACTTGTTCTTTATCCTGAGCATTCGCAGCAGCTCGGCGATTTGCAAACCCTCGCGCCACGCCTTCATGCGCAACGACGGAACAGGCTCGTTCAGCCCGAACTTGCGACCGGGATACATCAGCGCCGTCGCATCGGCCTTGGCGAGGTCGCCGTCGGAGGCGATCGTCTGCCACGGCAGCGTACCGGTAGCGCCCCAGCAGTAGCTCCGCACCGGCCAGACGGTCCAGCCGAGATTGTCTTTCGTGAACGATTTCGGCATCCGGTAGTTCCAGTATTCCTCGCCGAAGTTCCGTTTGCGGTAAGCGATTAACCACCGCTGTTTATAGAGTTGCCCCGCGCATACGTTCAAATCCACCAGTCCGTCCAGCCAGTTGCGCTGATACCCGGGCCTGGATATGTCGATGCGGAAATCGAAGTCGAAAGGCACGATGTCGCCAACGGCCATGCCTCGCACCAGTCGCCCGAAGTATCGCAACGCCAGAAAATCGTCGGCGAACATAGGTTCATCCAGCAGCCAAAGGCTGATACCCCGACCGCTGCTTCGCTTGAGATTGCGGAAGTAGTATTTATTGTTGAGATACACCTGGTAGCGAGTCTTGAGGTAGTTCTTCCCGGCCAGGAATCCAGCAAATGCGTTCATCCGGTGCGCCCAGACATACCCGAACCCCATGCGTTCGTTAAAGCATTTCTCGATCGGTGGAAGCCCGGCGGTCCATCGAAGGAATTTTTTGTAATCCCTTGGCGGAGGCCAGGGTGCAAAGGCATCGGCCAGTTTGACAGGCCAGTTTTCGTGGAATGGCAGATACATGTGATGGACGGGTACGCCCGCGCCGGGTCCGACGTAGCCGTGGGCTTTCGTGAACGCCTCGCCCGAAAGCAGCGGGCCGAACCGCTCGTCCCATTCCTTCCAATCGGTGATTTTGACATCCTTGCCCTTTCCGGCGATCTTCGGCGCGCCGCGCCAGTTGATACTCCCGCTCTGCGAGTACGGCAGGACGTTGAGCGTCATGCGATGCGAATGGGCAAGACGATAATACTTCCGCTCCATCTCCATGAACGCCTTGGGATCGGATGTCTTTACACCCATCGCCCTCGCCGGCGAGGAGTAGGTGTTCATATCGCCGACGATGTTGAACTCGTCCGGCAGCGCGACGCCCACTACCCGTATCCTGATCGCAGCCGTCATCACCTCCTCCTTGCCGTTTCGCCGAATGATCAGTTTGCCTTCGTAAGGGCCCGGTGTCGTTTTTTTCGGAACCCAGACATCGACGAAAATCGCCTGGTTCGCCTGATTCGGAACCTTGTTCTGCGGCCAGGGAATCAAAAATTTCTCGCCGGCCTTGAGCGGCACAAGCACCTCGGCGTGGTATTGTTTGCCTTTGGGGACATGCCATACGCGATAGAGCTTCACGTGCTGGAGAGGTGGAACATCTGCTCTTACCGGACCGACAAATTCCAGACCCTTAATCGAAACACTCACATTCCCTGCTGTTCCCTTCGGCGGCATGATAACGATCTGCAAGCCCACCCACGCATTCCGCGGCGTGATGGGAACGGGCACGCCAGGGAATTGGCCCCAGGCTTCATTGGGCTTCGGGTAAACCTTGACCGAGTCGAGTTTCTCCTCGGCCCCGCGCATCTACCATACCCAGCCCTTGTGTACGCCCCCGGCCGGCATCGCCGAGTTTGGCTTGGTGAGCTTCGGCGCCTTCGGCGTCGCCAACACCGGCGATGATCTGACCCGAATCGCCTTGCCGACAAACGGCTGCGGGCCTATGAAACTGTCAACCCGAACGTAGTAGTTTGTGGACGGCATCAATCCCTCGACGACAATCGCCGGGTCCGACAGCGTTACAAAACTGCGAACCGTTTTTTCAAGCCTGTATGCGAGCAACAAAGGTGTCTCGGAAATATATACCCGGCTGCCGAAGACCTTCTTTCCCGGCCAGGATGTGTCGATCCGGATCGCTCCCGTTCCGAAACCGCTTGCGGGTACGAACGGGGTGATTTTCACCGCTGGACGGGACAATCCTCCTGCGATATGCCAGGGTTGTCCCTCGATCAGCAGGTACGGCTTTGCGCCGGCCTGCTCGCGCGTGTAGATATCGTGATTCTCGCGAGTCTGACCTTTTTCGTCACTCATCACCAGCCCGTGCGACAGGCCGACGGCGACCGCCTGGATGAGTTCCGGGGCGATGGGTATCTCCAGCCAGCCACTCCTGCCCGCTTTTACGTCGGAGGCTCGCCACATCATGTACGGCGAGTTGAACGTCGCATCCAGCATCGTTCCGCCGTGCGGAGTCCAGGGCTTGTCCGGGTATTTCAGATGCGTAAAACACGTCGAGCCTTTTTGCGGCCTGTTGACGGCAGTGCCTTCAGACCACTCGTACGGTACGGTACAAAATGCGACTTTGCGCAAATGTCCGCGGGCAAGCTTCACGTGCAGCGTAGCTTTGGTAATCTTCCAGCCGCGAATTTGCTTCGTGTCGAAATTGAACAGGTAATAATGCTCGTTGCCCTTGACGCGGATGCGCGAGTTGCCGCCGGTGTTGAGCGATACCTCGTTCTTGTGGGCGCAGATTCCGACGTCTCGGGTGACGGGCAGCTTGAGTGTGCCGGCAAGAACAATGGAGGGAATCAGGGACAAGACGATGAATACAATTTTTCGCATATTGCACCCCAACGCAACAGGCAATCCCCCCTTCGATCATTCGACAAGCTCATGGTAAACAAGCTCAGGGCAGGCAATCCCCAATCCACAATAAAAAAGGCCGACCCTGGGATTCGCTGTGCGGCGCCTCGCAAAGCTCGGCGTCGAACCCGGAGTTGCCTTGCTGCGCAAGGCAGGGGTTCTCATTTCGCCTGGCTGTGTTAAATCCGCAATC
>JAJRYB010000083.1 GCA_024275995.1 Planctomycetota bacterium
CCGCGCCGCGTGGAAGGCGAGGATAAGCATAGGCCCGGCCAGTACGATATAGATACCGTTACCCGCCACACCGCCCGATCCGCCCGCTATCTCCGCCAACAGCCACAACCCCAACACGACCAGCAGCACGACCGCCAGCGTTCCCCACGCCGCATAGCTGGGCCACCACCACGCCAGCGCGCTGAGGACGAGAAGTATCGTCAGCATCCAACGCGCGAGCTTCTCCATCTGCCGGGCTGTCGTACCGATTGGAATCAACGCTGTTTTCCGGGGAATCGTCCGATTGACTTACGCCACAGGCAACCTATCGGCAAAGAGGACCCACTCTCGCCAGATTCAACGGGATGAATCAGGTGCGATCGCGCCTCTCGAACAGTTTCCCCGCGTGGTAACTGCTCCGGATGAACGGGCCTGACGCCACTGCTGCAAAACCCATCTCCTGCGCCGCAGCCTTCAAGTCGTCGAACTGGACCGGTGGAACGAAACGCTCCACGGGCAGATGCTCCGGCGATGGCGAGAGATACTGGCCAACCGTAAGCATGTCGCAGGAGACCCCGCGAAGACGACGGAAGACATCCAGCACCTCCTCGATCGTTTCGCCAAGCCCAACCATAAGCCCGCTCTTGGTGTAGAGTTTTTTGTCCAGGCCGTCGCTCGCCGCGAACCGTCCCGCGTGCGTGAGAACGTCCAGGCTCCGTTGAAAATCCGCCTGCGGACGAACTGGCCGATAGAGACGCGGGACCGTTTCGACGTTGTGATTGAATACGTCCGGGCCTGCGGCGATGACCTTCTCGATGGATGATCCGTCGCCGCGGAAATCCGGCGTGAGAACTTCGATCGTTGCGGCGGGAACCACCCGCCGGACCGCGCGGATCGTCCGGGCGAAATGACCCGCTCCTCCGTCCTGCAAATCGTCCCGCGTGACGGATGTTATCACGACGTGACGGAGATCGAGACGCCGGGCCGCCTCGGCTACGGCGGCAGGTTCGTCAGCTCGCAGCGGAGATGGTTCGCCGACGGTCTCCACCGCGCAGAACCGGCAATTCCGCGTGCACTTTTCGCCGAGGATCATGAACGTAGCCGTCCCGCGGGCGAAACACTCCGCGCGGTTCGGACAGTGCGCGCCGACGCAGACGACAGGCAGGTCCAGCTCGTCCAGCAGCTTCAGCACAGACGCCGACTGACCACCGGCCGGGATGGATTTTTTAAGCCACTCCGGCAGGCGCCGACGCGCTTGTTTTTGAGGATTCGTTTCCATTTATCAGTTCATCCGGCGGGAGTGCGATCAGTTTCACGCCGAAGATTTTTTCAATACATTCCAGCAGTACGGGTTTAATTTCGTCCATCGGAACGTCGCGCCCGAGTATGCGGGAGACACTCGTCACGCCCAGGTAATCCAGGCCGCACGGAACGATCAGGTCGAAGCCGGACAAATCCGCGCCCACGTTCAGCGCTAAACCGTGATACACGACCCATTTATCGACCGCCACGCCGATGGCTGCGATCTTTTCATCACCCACCCAGACGCCCGGAAATTCGCGTTTTCTTTCGCTTGCGATACCGAAGTTCCTGAGCGTCGCGATGGTAACCTCCTCCAGATCGCGGACGTGGGCGTGGACGGGCCGGGCGCCGCGGGCCAGCGAAATTATCGGGTACGCGACGAGCTGGCCCGGTCCGTGGAAGGTAACGTCCCCGCCGCGACGGATGCGAAAGACCTTCACGCCGCTGGCTGCGAGCGTCCCGGCCGAGGCCAGCAGGTGTTCGCTGCGAGTCCGTCGGCCCATCGTTATCACCGGCGGATCGTGTTCGACAAGCAGCAGGCGGGAGGCGGAATCGCCCTCGCGCTGGACGCGGGCCAGTACCCGCCGCTGAATCTCCAGCACAGGACCGTATGCCCGGCGTCCCAGGTCGAGATACGCCAGTTCTCTCATTGCGTTTTCGCGTCGCCCAGCGAGGCAAGATCGGGCTTACGTGCAGCCTGCACCTCGTCCAGACGTCCCACGGGGGTGGTCTTCGGACAGTTCGTAATCGCGGCTGGGTCTTGCTCGGCAAGTCGCGCGATATCGATCATCGCATCGATGAACGCGTCGAGCGTTTCTCGCGATTCGGTCTCTGTCGGCTCGATCATGAGCGCCTCGTGGACGATCAGCGGGAAATAGACCGTCGGCGGGTGGAACCCGCGATCGATCAGCGCCTTGGCGACATCCATCGCGCTGACGCCGCAGGCAAGCTGCCTCGACGCGGAGAATACGCATTCGTGCATGCACGTCTGCGGGTACGGCAGGTCGTAGTGGTCCTTGAGCTTCTCGCGAATGTAGTTGGCGTTGAGGACGGCGTTTTGCGAGACGCGTTTGAGCCCATCCCGTCCCAGCATGCGAATGTACGCGTAGGCCTTGAGGATAACCCCGAAGCTGCCGTAGAACGGCGCGATGTACCCGATGGACTTCGGCAGGTTGTAGTCCAGGAAGAACGACCCGTCGGCCGCCTTGCGAACCACGGAAATAGGAAGGAAATCGGTGAGCTTTTCGACTACGCCGACCGGTCCCGATCCAGGCCCGCCGCCTCCGTGTGGCGTTCCGAACGTCTTGTGCAGGTTCACGTGGACGATGTCGAAACCTATATCGCCGGGCCTGCACACGCCAAGCATGGCGTTGAGGTTCGCACCGTCGCAGTACATCAGCCCGTCGACGTCGTGGACCATCCGGCAGATTTCCCTGACATGGGGATTGAAAAGCCCAAGCGTATTCGGACAGGTCAGCATGACCCCGGCGATGGTGTCGTTCATCGCCGCGGCAAGCGCGTCGAGGCCCATCACGCCGTCGGCGTTCGAGGGGACGGTCTTTACGTCGAACCCGGCGATTGCCGCGCTGGCGGGGTTGGTTCCGTGAGCGCTGTCGGGGATGAGTATCGTGGTTTTCCTGTCGTTACCGCGGTCGCGATGGTAGGCGGCCATTATCATCGTTCCGGTCAGCTCGCCGTGCGCCCCGGCCAGCGGTTGGAGCGTAAAACCCGCCATTCCGCATATCTCGCGCAGCAGCATGTCCATCTCGTAGAGTACCTCGAGCGCGCCCTCGACGAGGGTCTGCCCGCTGGGAAGCTGCGGCAGCAGCGGGTGCAGGTAGAAAAAACCCGGATACGCGCTGACGCGCTCGGTGACCTTGGCGTTGTACTTCATCGTGCACGAACCGAGCGGGTAGAAGCCGTTATCCACGCCGAAGTTCTTCCGGCTCAGTTCGGTGAAGTGCCGTACAACGTCCAGCTCGGAAAGCTCCGGTAGATCGGCGGGTTTATCGCGAAGCAGCCCGGCGGGAAACACGGCGCACATTTCCATTTCCTGCGGGACCGGGCGCGGGCCGCGACGCGACGAAACGGATTTGTCGAAGATAAGCTTCACAGGGACACCTCCAGCACGTGCGAGAAAAAGTCTATCTCCGCCTTGGTGCGTTTTTCGGTGACGGCTACCAGAAGCGACATTTCCATGTCCGGGTAATATGCCGAGAGGGGGAAACCCGCCGCCACGCCCTTTTGCAGCAGGCGACGGATGACCTCGTCGGCACGGACGGGAAGCTCCAGCACGAACTCGTTGAAGTACCAGTGCCCGGGATACCGCAGGCGGATTCCGCGTATCTGGAGCAGGCGGTCCTGGGCGTAGTAGGCCCGGTCCGCGCACGCCTGGGCGACGTCGCGAAGACCTTCCCTGCCCAGCAGGCTGAGGTACGTCAGCGCCGTCAGTGCGCAGAGGTTCTGGTTCGTGCATATGTTGGACATCGCCTTTTCGCGACGGATGTGCTGCTCGCGCGCCTGGAGCGTCATGACAAACCCGTCCCGCCCATCGGCGTCTACGGTCCTGCCGGCGATTCGGCCGGGCATCTTGCGCATGTATTTCATGCGGGTCGTCATGAATCCCAGGTAAGGACCGCCGAAGTGCATACCCATGCCGAGCGATTGCCCTTCGCCGACGACGATGTCAGCGCCCATCTCGCCGGGCGTCTTG
Organism: Planctomycetota bacterium; assembly: GCA_024275995.1. Taxonomy (GTDB): domain Bacteria; phylum Planctomycetota; class Phycisphaerae; order SM23-33; family SM23-33; genus JAJRYB01. The sequence continues at coordinate 3,995 of JAJRYB010000083.1, forward strand.
AGCAGGGCAAGCGAAATCGGATACACCGACGCTATCAGCAGCGCCCCCTTTTCGTGCGCCATCGCGGCGATATCCGTGTAATCGTCGATCACGCCGAAGAAGTTCGGCGTCTGCACCACCAGTGCGGCGGTGGCGTCGTCGAGGGCGTCGGCAATTTTGCTCCGAGAGGCCTGGCCGTTTTCGTGCGAGACCTCCACGAGAGCGATACCAAGGTTCCGGGTGTACGAGCGGATCATCTTCCGGTAGATCGGGTTCACCGTCTCGTCCATAACCACGCGGTTGCGGCGCGTCACGCGGAGGGACATCATGATCGCCTCGTAGATCGCCGTGCCACCGTCGTACATCGACGCGTTGGAAACTTCCATGCCGGTCAGACGGCACATCGCCGACTGGTACTCGTACATCGCCTGGAGCGTGCCCTGGGACAGTTCCGGCTGGTACGGCGTGTAGGCTGTGTAAAACTCGCTGCGATGCACAATTCCGTCGGCGGCTGCGGGCAGGAAATGATCGTAGAACCCCCCTCCAAGAAAGCTCATCAGGTCCGTCCGGTTCCTCCCGGCAAGGGAGGCCATGTGATGTCGAACCTCCTGCTCCGAAAGACCGTCGGGAATGTCCAGCTCCCCGCAACGGTCCTCCGACGGGATGGAGGCGAAGAGGTCCTCTTCGGTCATGCCGATCTCGGTGAGCATCTCCCGGCGCTGCTCGTCCGTATTAGCAATAAACGGCATTAGTTTTCGTCTCCGCAGAACGCCTCGTACGCCTTGGCGTCCATGAGTTTGCCCGCCTCGGACGCGTCGGAAAGCGCCAGTTTGCAGACCCATCCTGCCCCGTACGGATCGGTGTTGATCACGCCCGGCTCGTCGTCGAGAGATTCGTTGACTTCCACGACCTTCCCTCCGAGGGGCGCGTAAAAACTCGCAGCCGCCTTGCAGGACTCGATCGCGCCCAGCTCGTCGCCCTTGGCGAATTCACGATCGACCTCCGGCAGCTCGACGTAGGTAACGTCGCTCAGGGCGTGCTGGGCGAAGTCGGTTATTCCCATAGTTCCTGTGTCGCCCTCGACGCGAATCCATTCGTGCTGGTCCGTGTAGCGCAAATCCGCGGGTACGTTCATCTGTCGCTCTCCCATGCAAGGTTTCGTGTCCGGCAGGTTCCCTGAGTGTACAACGGCTTGTCCGTGACGACGGCGTCAAGCCGGCCTCGCGGGCATCGCAACGAAATCCGCGCGCCCGGTTCAGCCAGGGACGCCTCCATATATCCCATTCCAATCGAAACGCCCAGGCTGGGCGAGTATCCAGCCGAAGTTACGACGCCGACGACCTTCCCGTCGGAAAGTATGTCCACCCCGGTATTCCCGCGCCGTCGCGATTCGCAGCGAAAGGCGACAAGTTTTCGCGCAACCCCGGCAGAGGCGGCCTTCACCAGCGCGTCGGAACCGACGTAATTTCGACCCATGTCCACGAACCGGCCCAGGTCCGCTTCCAGCGGCGTGGTCTCGGTGGAAATGTCATCGCCGTACAGCGGGTAGCACATCTCCAGTCGAAGCATGTCTCGCGCTCCAAGACCCGCCGGTGACACCAAGGGGTGGTCCGTCAGGGCGGCGAACAGTTCGACGGCAGAGTCTGCGGGGAGGAAAATCTCGTAGCCGAGTTCGCCCGTATATCCGCTGCGCGAGACTATGCACTCCGCCCCGCGACAAGCCGACCGCATCGCGTGGAAATAGCCCAGTGCGGAAATATCGCCGTCGATCAGCCCGTCGAGCACCTCGAAGCTGGCCGGTCCCTGCACGTCCAGCTTGCCCCACTCACTGGATCGGTCTTCGATTTTCACCGCGTCGGAAACTCGCCCGCGCAGGCAGGCAAGGTCGTTTTCTCGCGGGTCGGCGTTGACCACCAGCAGAAAATCATCCTCGCCCAGGCGGGTGAGGATAGTGTCGTCGACAATCCCGCCGCTCTAGTTCAGCAGGAAGCCGTACCTGCACGCGCCGATCGCGAGTTTTTCGGCGTCCTGCGTGATCGCGCGGGAAAGCTGCCCTGCTACCGATTCGCCGGAGATGTGAAACTGCCCCATGTGGCAGGTGTCGAACACGCACGCCCGGCTGCGGCAGAGGTCGTGCTCGGCGATGATGCCCTCGTACTGAACGGGAAGCAGCCAGTCGTGAAACTCCACCATTCGCCCGCCAAGGACCTGATGCTTTTCGAACAGTGCGGTCTTTTTCGGCACGGTTTTTTATTATCCCTTCTCTCCACGGGTCGGTGACGGCGAAAGTTGGCAGGGTGGGCAACTCGTTGCCCACGGTTCGCGGAGGCTGGGTGTTGTTCGTGGGCAACAAGTTGCCCACCCTACTGATTGATCGAACAGTGCGGTCTTTTTCGACACGGTTTTTTGCTCTCCGCAGGGTAATGGGAACGAAGGTTCGTAGCTTATTGCCATGCCCGCGCAGAATCAAGCCGCACCAAAAACCAGAAAACCAAAAAATTCGATAGAGATAAGAACCGCGGCGATTCACGAGTTGATCGCAAACCGGATCGGAACGGTCACCCACGACGAGACGGCCTGATCATACCGTCGGGCAGGACGGAATTTCGCCCGTCTGACGGCCTCCAGGGCGGCTTGGTCCAGCCGATCGTACCCGGACGATTTCAGAACCCTGACATTGGATGTGCGTCCATCAGCCAGTACACGGGCTTCGATTATCACAAGCCCCTGTTCTCCACGACGGATAGACGCCGAAGGATATTTCGGACTTATTTCCTGCATTGCCTCGGCGGTCTGGGCGACGCCGAGACGCCCAGGTGGGGGCGAGGGCACTTCTTTCTGATATTTCTGATAGGGCGGGGGTCGATCCACCGATCGCAACGGTTCCAGGACCTCCAGGGCACCGGACAGACGTTCCTTCCATTCGTCCGCCTTCATGAACGCCCTTGCGGATAACTGCTCGATCTCAGCCCGGATGTCCAGTTTGGAAACATTCCTGTCCGGCTGGATATCGTCATCCCGCAGCCGTTCCACCTTTGCGGATTCTTTGTATCGTTCCTGCCGGGGAGGTAGCGGCATCATCCTGTCCGGATACCGCACAGGCGGGACGAAGGACGCATCCGACTCGAATGCTCCCTCCCCACTGCGGAAAGCCGCCAGCGGCGCCGTCTCGTCGGCGAGCAGTTGCACAAGCACCAATCCCCCCACAAGTGCGGCGTGCAGAATCCCGGACAAAAGCAATGCGGTCCCCCACTGAATTTTCGTGATACCGGCCGAGCGCCCACCGCACTTTTTCCGTCGATTATCTCGCATTGGCAACACGAAGACCAATAATACTGCGTCCTCAGTGGCACACGCGGTACTTTTTCAGTATTTATTGAACATTGAATGGCGAATGTAACAGCCAGCGGCGGTATTACCTCGTTTTTCCGCTGTAACCCGCCAATGGCGGGTTACTTTGACGATTCAAAGGTCGATAGGGCACTTTCCGTATCAGAATCGCCACTTCATTCCAATCTTGAAATTGATTCCAGGCTCGTTGACGCCGGAACCGTGAATGCGATAGTCTGCATTGGTCAGGTTCTCCAAACCGGCCCATACTTCCAAGCCGTCCTTGATCTTCCAGCCACCCCTCAAATCCACCTTGACGTACCCCGGCGTTCCACCGGGCGGAATTCGCTGGGTATCGGCCTGATCCCGCGTCGAGAGTTGGTCGGCCTCGCCTGCGGCCGTGCCTACGATCTCCGCCCAGAACTTTTTGTTCGGGTGGTCCCATCTCAGACCGAGATGCCCCGTTGGAGACATGATACGATCGATCGGTTCGGACCGCGTCACCGGGTTCGAGGTCGGATACGTGTCAATTTCGCCGTACATCCATGCGAACGCTCCGAATACGGCGAATTGGGGATGAAAGCGATAACGTGCCGCCAGTTCCACGCCCTGGACGTACCCGTTTCCGGCGTTCTTTTTCGTCACTTCATTGTCACCGTCGATCACGTTTCCCGTCGGAACCCGGACGATCATGTCCTCGATGTCCGTCAGGAAGTACGCCGCCTGCATGGAGAAGTTCTCGTACTTCACCTTGACGCCGGCCTCGTAGGAGATGAATTTCTCCGGTTCCAAACCGGTCGTCGGCGTTTCCAGCTCGTTCGTACGAGCGGTATCGAGGCGCGTAAGGTCGGAAAGATTCGGCGCCCTGAACCCCTGCGAGACTCCACCGAATATGTTCACGTGCTCGTCCGGGTCAACGAACCAGCTCAGGCGGGCGCTTCCGACGATGGCGTCCCAATCGTCCGTAATCGAAATCTTATTTCCCGTGTCCGGATCTTTCACGTTGTCCGCAGCGGCGCGGGCGTAGGTGTATCGACCGCCCAGGATAACGTCCAGCCTCTCGGCGAGGGGGATTTTGTTCTGAATGTAAGCGCCGAACAGATCGTAACTGGCATTATCCCCGACGGGGCCCTGCACCTCGGACTTGTCGAACGAACCGTCCGCGTTGTACTTGTGCTTGAAGGAGTCCACCTCGTCGTGGTACCACTCCAGCCCGTACGTCCAGGTCCCGACGCGACTGGGCGTCTGGAACTGCGCTCCGAGGCCGTAGGTCTTCACATCGACGCCTTGTTTGTCTGATTTGTAATTACTCTTGGTGCGCCACCGTCGTTCCCGAAGTGTCTGGAACGATGCGGTAAGCTCCATCGCATCGACAAACGCGCCGGTGTTGCGCTTGGCGAATCGCAGGTACGTAAGCGATCGTCCTTCGTCTATGACGCGCCGCCGCTCGCTGCCTATCGAGGTACCCTCCCAACTGATCCCGTGTATCGTCTTGTGCGTTCGCCACGCATCGTCTTCGTAAAGCTGATAGTGCGCGAATGTCCATGTGGTTTTCGCGTCCGGATGATACTCCATCCGAACGTCGCCGCTGTACACGTTGTACCCGGTCCACTCCTGCGGGCCTACCGATCCCCCGCCGTCAACGTCGCCGAAGTCCTTCCACGTTCCGCCAATAAGAACGCCGAACCAGGGACCGTACGTGGCGTTTATCTCCCCGCGACCGACGTAGCTTCGCTCGGCTGTCGAGACGCGAGCATATACCTGCCGGTACCATTTGAAACCTTCACCATAGCCCTCCGGACGACGAAGAATGGCATTGACCGTTCCACCAATCGCGTCGCTTCCGTAGAGAACGGAGGATGGACCCTTGACAACCTCCAGCCGGTCGATGGTGTACGGATCGATCAGGTTCCAGTACTGGTTGGGACCGTCGCGGAAGACGGAATTGTTCAGGCGGATACCATCGACGAGCATCAGCGTTCGGAAACCGGTGAAACCGCGAATGTAAGGAGACCCCTGCGCATGGGAGGTCTTTTGAACCATGATTCCTGGAATGTTTTCCAACGCCTTTGTGGTAGTGCGATACAAACGCTGACCACTAAAGTTATTGAGTCGAACAATATCAGTCATGTAGGGAGCGGCAAAGGATTTAAGCTCGCCCCGCGTCGCAGTAATGAGAATCTCCGGTAAATCGAACCATCCGGGCTGCGTTGTGGGCGGTGCAGCCGGCCGGGATGCAGCAGACGGATTGTCCGCCCTCAATTCGCCCGCGACGAACAAGGCCGACAGGAGAAACACGATAGCGACAGAGAACCGCCCGATCGGTAACGGTGATTGATTTTTCGGGAAAACGTCCCGACGATTGCCTTCCTTGCCCATGAAATTCATTCCCTTGCGGATTCGCAGGATTTTCCGGCTGGACCACAACGAGCACAGGGACCGACCCTGCCCCATGGAAAAGTGTAAGCAACAGCCATGCCACGACACGCTCCGGCATATAACATCCTGCAATAGATGACATTACAAATCCGGCACAATACGGGGCAGTATTGTTTCGAGGAAATCATGCCCTCTCGTTGTGCAGACGATGCACACATTGTGTGCAATATCATGATTGTTTCTTCGTTCGACACAGTACACAATGCCTTCGTGCGCAATTGGCACGGATAATGCGGAGTAATGACGGAACCGGAGTCGTCGGCAATGCAAATATCAATCAGGCTTGGAACTATTCTGACGCTCAATGCTTTCGTGGTTGCCTTGGCGCTTATCCTCGGCTGGGTCGCCCAGGACGTAGCGGGAAGGCTGGTGGAGGAGCGTTACGTCAACGAGATGGTCGCCGGCGCGTCGGGCTTTCTGAAGGGAAGGAGTTACCCCCGAAGCGATGCGATGATGGCCAATCTCCGCGAACTGTTCAACGCCGAGTGGGTAGCCGTGGATTCTCGTAGCAGAAAGATCACCGCGTCGAGTCTGTCCGCCGAGCTTACGGAGCAGTTTCGCGGGCAGATGAAAGGCCTGGACAAATCCGCAGTGATTCGCCTGGGCGGAGAACTCTACCGCGCCGGCTACGCCGATCTCGACGCCACCGACACTCCCGGCGAACGACGGATGCGCGAGGCTCTCTACGCGCTGGTTCCCGACGCGCGGTTTCAGGAGGCACGGCTGCGTGCGCGGGAGCGGGTCTGGTGGGCGGTCCTGCCCGCCGCCGCTGCGACAACGATTCTGGCGATCGGGCTTTCGATCTTTATAACCCGCCCAATCCGCAAGCTCGCAGGACAAATGGACCATCTGGCCGATGTGGACCATCCCCATACCGACGGTTCCGGACGGGCTGTGAAACACGGACCGAAGGAAGTGCTCAAGCTTGCGAATTCCTTTTATCACCTGATGGATCGCCTTGGCGAGGCACGCAGGCGGATGATCCAAAGCGAGCAGTTGGCCGCCATCGGAAAAATTTCGTTGAGCGTCGCACACGAGCTTCGCAATCCGCTCAGCGGGATACGGATGAACGTTCGCGTGCTCAAGGACCGGCAGAACCTCGGTAGCGACGAGGGAATCGAGGCGATTCTGCGGGAAATCGACCGGATGGGACTTTATCTCGACGAGCTGATGAGCTTTTCGCCCGGGAGCGATTCGGCGAACCGCCCGTTCCAACCGGAGCCGGTTAGGCTCTCCGAACTGGCTGATAGCGTGTTGATGATACTATCGGGAAGGTCAAGACACGCAAAAATCGAAGTGCATACGGATTTCCCGGACGATGAGCCTTTCGTCCCTGCCGACGCCAATCAGATCCGACAGGCGATCATGAACTTCATGGTAAACGCGATAGAGGCGACCCCCGCGGGTGGAACGGTTTCAATCGCCTCCAGCCGGCGCGGGCCAAACGTCCGCCTGTCCGTTACGGACACGGGAAGGGGCGTGCCGGACGGGGACAAAGATATTTTCGAGGCTTTTACGACGAGAAAACCCAACGGCGTAGGTCTGGGGCTGTACATATGCAGGCAGATTGTTATGCGACACGGCGGGACGATCGGATATTGCAATAACGACGATTGCGGTGCGACGTTCTGGTTCGAGCTTGCGGCGGCGTCTCTCAGCCCTGCTGATATCGAAAGAGGTGAGCTGTAATGACGGATCAAACCAAATCCATGCTCGTAATAGACGACGAGGACTCGATCTGCCTGGCGTTCGAGCGGTTTTTCAAAGCCCGCGATTGGAACACAAGCTCCTCCGCATCGGCTGGGGAGGGTCTAAGCGACTACGACGAGCTTCGCCCCGACGTGGTGTTCCTCGACGTTCGCCTGCCGGACCGCAGCGGCCTGGACCTGCTGGACGATCTGTCCGAGCGCGGCGCTGCGGTGGTAATCATCACTGCATGCGGCGATCTGGACACCGTGGTGCGGGCCTTGCGGGGAAAAGCATGCGATTACCTCACCAAGCCGATCGATCTGGATAAGGCCTTCGCGCTGGCGAAACGGATTTCGGAAACGAAGAACCGAGGCACGGAAAAACAGGCCCCGCTACCGTCAGGCGGAGAAATTCTTCTGGGCAACTCCCCCGCCATGCAGGAGGCGTACAAACTGATCGCACGAGCTGCGGGAACTCGCTCGCCGGTGCTGGTCCAGGGCGAAACCGGAACGGGAAAGGAACTGGCCGCCCTTGCAATTCACCGTTTCGGCAGCCGCAGAAACGGACCTTTTCTTGCGATTAACTGCGGCGCAATTCCGGAACAACTTATCGAAAGCGAAATGTTCGGGCATGTGAAGGGAGCTTTCACCGGAGCCGACTGCGACCGTGCGGGCAAGTTCGAATCCACCGACGGGGGAACGCTTCTGCTCGACGAGATCGGCGAGCTGCCGATGAGCGTCCAGGTGAAACTCCTGCGCGTATTGGACAGTGGAACCATCGAGCGAGTCGGTTCTTCCAAAACGATCAGGCCGGACGTGCGAATAATCGCCGCCACGAACAAGCTCCTGGAGGAACAGGTCCAATTCGGAAAATTCCGGCAGGACCTTTTCTACCGCCTGGCGGTACTGCAAATATCCATGCCTCCCCTGCGGGATCGCGGGCAGGACATCCCGCTTCTGGCGAAGCATTTTTTGAGACAGTTTGCACTCAATTCAAATGACAGGCAAAAAACGCTGGCCTCCGACGCGCGGGACGTCCTGATGCGATACGCCTGGCCGGGAAACGTGCGTGAATTGAAGAACGCAATTGATCACGCGGTAACCGTCGCCCCGGACCGGACGATCAGGCAGTGCGATCTGCCTCAATCCGTTCGAAAATGCGCCTCGACTGTTTCCCAAGGCGACGGTAGCCTGGAAAAAGCGGTAACCGATTACGCATCGACCCTTACGGACGGGGAACCTGAAAGATATCGCAGGACGATCGGACGGGCGGAACGCGCGCTCATCGTCCAGGCGATGAAGCTGCACAACGGCAACCAGTCGGGGGCGGCGGATTACCTCGGACTGCACCGCAACACGTTGCGAAAAAAACTTCGCGAACTACAAATCCAGCAATGAAACACAATCGCCGCGACCGGTGAGTCACAGCCCACAGATTGCAACCCGCCTGCCGGTGGACAGGTCTGTGGGCTGTGGTATTTCTCCGGGGATTAAAGGTTAAAGGGGTTAAAGGGGGATGAAAACGAATCGAAATGAAATGAAATCGAAATAAAACCCAAAACCCGATATTCCATTTTCTATCTTCAAAACATCTTCCGCTTTATCCCGTGAATCTCCTGCATCCCTGCTGAGTTCTTATGTCATATGCGGATAGGTATGGAAAGTCTCCTTTTGCGCGCACAAAAAGTCCAGCGGACCCTCAAAACGACACGAAAAATGAATTTTTTTATCCCCTGCCTGAATAAGAACTTGCACCCATCACTTTTCGAAAAATTACCTGTTCGGGTAGCACAAACGGGGGTATTCGCCCAAGTATGGAGGCGCGTGCTATGCGCGCTGAAGTTGTTTGACAATTAAAGAACGAAAAACCGACACAGAGGAACAGAGGGAAATGAGGTTTAAAAACAAAGCAAAGCGTTTTTTAATTTCTCTGAATCTCTGTATCTCTGTGTATAATAAGATGTTACGTATTTTTGCCCCTCGAAAACCCCTTTCCAGCCTGTTCCTGGTTGTCCCTGGATTTGCGTACTTGTGCGGAGTTGTGCGGAGTTGTGCGAACTTGTACGAAACAGTACGCTTTGGTTCGCCACGGCGCAGCCCTGCGTAGCCTTGGCGAAGCAGGGGCGAAGGCGGGTCAGATTTTGCCCAGGATGATCCCGTGTGTCGGCGGCACCGGCCAGAATGTGACCCACGCGTTCAGCTTGA
>JAJRYB010000084.1 GCA_024275995.1 Planctomycetota bacterium
CTTGCGGCGTGAGCGGCGCTAACAAAACGGACTACCACGTTCGCAACGTCGTTCCGGGGCGGGATTTCCCGCTGGAAGGCGAAAAGGTTCTCGTAGCGGACATCCGCAACGCGGTGGACGGCGATACGCACGACGGGAAAAAGCTCCTGTTCCGCCGGGGTATCGAGGTCGGGCAGGTCTTCCAGCTCGGCACGAAATACAGCAAGAAGCTCGACGCGACGTTCCTCGACGAGCAGGGCGTCTCGCACCCCTGCCTCATGGGGGGCTACGGGATCGGCGTCAATCGCGTACTCGCCTCGGCGATAGAGGTGGGCAATGACGATAACGGCTGTATCCTCCCGGCGGGCATAGCTCCGTTCGAGGTGGAAGTTGTCCAGCTCAATAACGACAAGCCGGACGTCGTCGCCGAAGCGGAGCGGATTTATGGCGAGTTGCAATCGGCCGGCGCGGATGTGCTGCTGGACGATCGCGACGCACGACCTGGCGTGAAGTTCAAGGACGCCGATTTGATCGGTATTCCCCTGCGGATCGTCGTCGGCGAGCGCGGGTTGAAGGAAGGCAACGTCGAGATCAAGAAGCGCACGGACGAAAAAGCTGCACCGGTCCCCGCCGGCGAGGCGGTAGCAACTGCGCTGAAGATGCTCGCCGGGATGAAATCGCCGGCGCGGAAGTAACAACAAATCCCATGGCCAGGCCACGAAACAAACTGCTGGATTACATTGCGTACCTCGCCATGCGCCTTTTCGCGATGCTGGTGCACATGTTCAGCTGGGAATCGAACTACCGCGCGGCGCGGTGGATCGGCGACCTGATGTACCGCTTCGACGCGAGGCATCGCAATCGCGGCCTGACTCACCTGCGCAAAAGCTTCCCGGACTGGTCCGAGCGCAAGTACCACAAAGTCGTCAAGGCGTCGATGCGGAACCTTGCGTACCTTGGCCTGGAGTTCCTGTTCACGACGCGCCTGATAACGCCGTCCCGATGGCGCAGGCACGTCACGCTGAAAAACATGGGCGAGAATATCCGCCTGATGCTTCAGCACGAAAGCCCGCTGATCTACGTGACCGGGCACTTCGGAAACTGGGAGGTCGTCGGATACACGATGGCGGCATTGGGCTTCCCGAACTATGCCGTCGCCCGGAGGATGGACAACCCCTACATCGACCGGCACGTCATGGGCACCCGACAGGCGCACGGGATGACGATACTGGACAAAAGAGGCGCCACGGCTGTGATGGACGATCTGCTCGGCGCGAAGAATCACATCTGCTTTATCGCCGATCAGGACGCCGGCAGAAAAGGCGCATTCGTGGATTTCTTCGGGCGAAAGGCGAGCACGTACAAGTCCATCGCGCTGATGGCGATGCGCCACAAGGCGCCGGTGATAGTAGGATACGGCCGGCGGCTTGACGAGGAATACCACTTCGAGATCGGCGTGCATCGGATAATCCACCCCCGCGAGTGGGCCAACGTCGATAACCCCATGATGTGGATTACGCAGGAATACACCAGGGCGCTGGAAGAAGTCATCCGAACCGCGCCGGAGCAGTATCTGTGGGTTCACCGCCGATGGAAGCACCGTCCCAAGGGCGAGAAGCCCGCACCGGACGGCGTGGCGTGAAAACTTGATTTGAAATTTCAGATCTGAGATTTCAGATCTGAGATTTCAGATTCCCGGGACGAACAATCATTCCGTCGGCGTCGTGCGCTCCATGACCTCCCTGCTGATGCGAACGGCGCACCAATCGCGCCCGCACATGGAGCAGTAATCGCCTTCCTCGTCCAGGTCGCGGCGTCGCAGGTCGCTCGCCGTCTGCGGGTCGAAGGCCAGGGCGTATTGCCTCTTCCAGTCGAACCGTGCCCGCGCGTCGGAAATATCGTCGTCCCACTTTCTCGCCCCCGCAAGCCCGCGCGCGACATCCGCTGCGTGTGCGGCTATCTTGTATGCAACGCATCCCTGTTTTACCTCGTCGAGGTTGGGCAGCGTCAGGTGCTCGGCCGGGGTGACGTAGCACAGGAAGCTCGCCCCGTGATAAGCGGCTGCGGTCGCACCGATCGCCGAGGTGATGTGATCGTATCCCGGAAAAGCGTCGGTGACGATCGGACCAAGAACGTAAAAAGGCGCGCCGTCGCAGATTTGCTCCTGGCGTTTCATGTTCATTTCGATCTGGTCGAACGGAATGTGCCCAGGCCCTTCGACCATCACCTGCACGCCCGAGTTCTTCGCCCGGCGGACCAGCTCGCCAAGCGTCTCCAACTCGGCGAACTGGGCATCGTCGGAGGCGTCGGCGAGGCACCCCGGCCGAAGTCCGTCGCCCAGCGAATACGTTACGTCGTACTCGGCCATGATCGCGCTGATTTCGTCGAACAGATCGTAGAAAGGGTTCTGCCTGTTGTGGTGCACCATCCACTTTGCGATAAGGCTCCCGCCACGCGATACGATACCCAGCTTGCGCGAACGGAGAAGTGGAAGGTGTTCGCGCAGCAGGCCGGCGTGGATCGTGAAAAAATCCACACCCTGTTCCGCCTGGTGGCGGACGGTTTTCAGTATGTCGGCGGCTGTGAGCTGCTCGATTGTCCTTCCGATGATCATGGAGTAGACCGGAACGGTCCCGATGGGCACCGTCGCACGCGCGAGCAGGTAGCGTCGCGTCGCGTCCAGGTCGCCTCCGGTGGACAGGTCCATAACGGCGTCGGCGCCGTATTTCACCGCCCATTGGAGCTTGAGAAGTTCCTGCTCCTTGCAACTGCCCTGCGGCGAGGCGCCGATATTGGCGTTGATCTTGGTGGTTACCGCCCGCCCGATACCGCACGGATCGAGCTTTGCGCTTTCCTCGTCCGCACCGGCGAGGTGGAGGCGATTGGCGGGTATCACCAGCCGACCGGCGGCGATCTCGTCGCACACGAGCTGTGCGTCGAGGTTCTCCTTCTCGGCGACGCGGCGCATCTGCGGCGTAACGCTTCCGTTCCGGGCTTGCTCAAGTTGTGTCATTACACGCTGCTCCGGCCGGTGGGGACCCGGCAAATCCTCATGGTATCAAATTCGTCCTCCCGCTACAACCCGCCTCGGTATTGACGGTTCCTCCGGCGTGGGTCTTTTTACCGGACTGCTCAAGAACCCCCGCTCTCGCGCCGATGTGATCTTCTGGAGGAGCAAGAGCACTGAATGATTGAGATGCAACATATCCTGCGTTGCCGAAGCAAGGTTGGCAAGGAAGGAATACGAGGCATATTCGGAAATATTCCGAAGTATTTCTGACGCAGCCAGCCGCAGATGTAGGCAGCAGGGATGTTGCAGATCAAGAGTGAATTGCTCTAAGTCAGTACCTCGGAGGAACCGACGCATGAGATCTCCACACCGAAGGGCGGTATTGTCGGCGCCGCGAGTGATATCGGTTGTCGTTACCGTGGCTATGTTCACTTTCGCGGCACAGGCGGTTACGTTCGAAGTCACTTTCACCGACGCATCCGGCAGCGGGTTTTACGATCCTGTCCTTGGCGCCGACCGCAGGGAGGCTTTTCAAAGGGCGACGGACGTCTGGAGCCGCCACCTTCTGAACCCCGGTACGATCCGCATTAACGTCTCCTTCGCCGCGATGGGAGGCTCTGCCGCCAGCACGCCACTGGCCGAGGCGGGACCGGCGTGGATCTTCGCCAACTTCGATGGGGCATGGCGCGAGGGCACGTGGTATTCCTCGGCCATGGCGGACATGGCGGCTGGATACGATCTCAAACCCGGATACCAGGATATTGCGGTCAGTTTCAACGCCGACCTCGACACTGCCGGGGGGGCTGGATGGTATTACGATCCGCAGGCTTCCAGCGGGGGTGAGATCGACTTCCAGACCGTCGCGATGCACGAAATAGCGCACGGGCTGGGCGTGTTTTCCAGCTTCCGTCCGGACGGCACGTGGGGTTACTACGGAATCGGGATGATCTTCGATTCGTTCCTGGTGGATTCGTCCGGAAACCCCCTGATCGAAAAAACCATCGACCCCTCAAACGTCACGAACGGGGTATTCTGGAACGGTCCGAGCGCGACGGCTGCATGGCAGGAGCTGGGCGGGCAAGGCGACGTTCCGATTTACGCCCCGGGTGTGTGGCGAACGGGCAGCAGCCTCTCGCACCTGGACGAGGAAACCTTCACCGGAGGGATGGACCTGACGACGCCGTTCTACGATCAGGCCGCGCGAAGCATCGACGCCGTTACGCTCGGCATCCTCGAGGACATGGGCTGGCAGGTGGACTACGATCCCCCGCTCCTGCCGGAACCGGGAACCGTAGCGCTGCTTGTGGTGGGCTTTACCTTCGCGATGTTGCGCCGGCGACGCCTGCGACGCTGAAATTCGCCGAGGTCCTACCGGCCGGCTTTCATTTTCATGCCGATCTCATGTCGAAGGCGATCGCGCAGCGACGCGGCGTCTTCGTAGCGCTCTTCGGCGATAGCGTGTGAGAGGTCTTCCCGGAGCTTCTCGATCGGGTCCTTCGGGATTTGCGATTCAATCTCGATCGCCATGGCGTTGAGAATCGCGATCTCTCCGGAATCCGCCGCCATGTCCTCCTGCGCGAAGCCGATGAAGAACTCCTCGATTTTCCGGATGCCGTTTCGGATGGTTGACAGCGCCTGGGAAGGCCCGTCGGTTTTCATGGCGATCTTGGCCTGTGCCCGGGTGAGCATCATCAGCACGTAAGGCCGGTACTGCTCCAACACGTATCGGTCTTCCTGACGGGCGGCGCAGGCAAGGCAGAAATCGAACAGCCGAAGGTTCCTCAGCGTGTCGCGACGGACGCGCTCGTAATCGCCCAGAACGAAGCACGCGAAATAGCGGTGGTAATACAGGATACCCTCGCCGCGCAACAGTTCGCAATCGTGAGCGTCCAGGGTAAAGCCTTCGTCGGAGCCTCTGTCCGCGACGTACTTGTCCCTCCGGCGCTCGTAGTAGCGAAGGAGGCTTTTGAATCCGTGCGGGCGATGCCCGTCGGGGCGCCCGTCGACTTCCATCTGGAGAACCCCCAGGTCCAGGCGAAGCTGGATGCGCTCACGCCCGTCACGTCCCCGGATTCGTCGAACCGTGACCTGCCCAGGCTCGTAAGGCCAGTCCCTCAGGATTCCGCTTATGTCCAGGCTCATAACAAATTGTACGCAATTCGTCCCTGTAAAAACGACCCTTCGGATACATTATCAGCGCATAACGACGTTATAAAATTCTATTTCCAGGTTGGGTTTCCGGCTGATCATCGCCCGCTGCCCGATTTCCATGATTCGTATCCGTTGGGGAAACGCCATGCCGTTGGGCTGCATTACATACTCGTAGATCGTTATCGTTCCACCCTTGCCCGGGGAGTCAGCGCCGCAGGTAACATATCGCAGAAGTCCGCTGGTGGCATCGAAGTAGTATGCTGCCGCGCCGCTTTCGCCCCCGGAGGCGCCGACGCGGATCACGTCGTATCCGCCGATACGGGCCGGCTTGGCGCCTTTGACACGTTCGCCCCCGACTAGCAGGTTCATGGGCCCGCTTGCTCGATGCAGAATTTTTCCGAGCATCTCGCCGATCAACTCGGCCCGCACGTCTTTTCCTCCGCCCGAGGCCTTCAGCCGGCAGAGGCCTGACTTGTCCGACGAGGCGCTCCAGCCGCCCGTGCCAGTCTGCGCGACCGCCTTGATCCTGTCGTTACGGAAATCCATATCGAGTTTCAGACGATTGACGTAGGCCCGCCCCGTCGTATCGTAGCGGCTGACGACGGCGTCGGCGGTAACGCGCCCCAGTGTCTCCCATCGTCTCAGGCCGCCCATCGTGGACATGCAAACGCCGACGATTTTCTTCGCCGGTCCCAGCCGATACTTCGCCAGCGGGTCCGTCGGTGAGCATCCAGCGGTAAGTGCTCCCGCGCAAATAAGCAACGCCGTTACGTACGCATGCCTCATCGTGTGCTCCTTGGTTCCAATATCCACGCCGGCGAATAGCGCCGGACAGCGGCTGGGCTTTTACTCCGGCCACATTTACACGAATCGGCGTGCGAATGCAATATTTCAGACGAAGCCTAGCCCTTCTCGCAACGGTACACGAAGGCAGGGGGAAGGTTTCGCCAGACCACCGGCGACTTGGCGACCTTGCGGAATCGTCGTTTGAGTTTGGCGCCGAAGCGCTGACCTGCAGGGAGGAACAGGCCCTGGAGGTACGCGAACGTGGCGAACTGTGCGCCCCGGCGCATGATGGACAGCGTCGCGTCCAGCAGGCGGTCCTGGAGGTCCTCGTCGAACGCCGCCCAGGGCAGCCCGCAGACGACGCAATCCGCCTTGCCCATGCCGGCAGAAGCCAGCAGAGCCGGTGCACGCTCGGCCGAGTCCTCGAACAGCGTGATATCCGGGAAGCTCTCGCGGAATTGTCCCGCCAGGTGGGGGTTGTGCTCGATCGCACAGAACCGCGCCCCGGGACGCTTGCGATGGAGGATCTCCCGCGTGAACACGCCCGTCCCCGGCCCGTACTCGACGATACAGCCGGCCCCGACAAGCCCGATATCGGAACAGATCGTCCGCGCGAGTCCCGCGGAACTGGCGGCGATGGCGCCGATCTTCGTCGGGTCTTTCAGAAATTCTCGGAAAACGGTCCAGGACATGGCGATATTCTAGCGGCAGGAACGCAGAATGTGGAGGGGAGAAAAACAGCCCCTCGATGAACCACAAGCCCGAACAGCGAATAGGTCATTACTCAAACTGACCGATTATCGAGGCCTGAAAGGCCGCACAGAAATTAGCCGGGGGCGTAAGCCCCCGGATGATAGGCTGTTAACAACCAAGCCCCGACGGGGCGGCAGAAACGAAACCGACTCTTTACCACCGGTCGGC
>JAJRYB010000085.1 GCA_024275995.1 Planctomycetota bacterium
ATTAGCCGGGGGCGTAAGCCCCCGGATGATAGGCTGTTAACAACCAAGCCCCGACGGGGCGGCAGAAAAGAAACTTACTCTTTACCACCGGTCGGCTTCTCTGTCACCCCTTCGGGGCTGGTTCCACAACTCCATTACCACCGGGGGCTTACGCCCCCGGCCAACCTCTTCCAGCCCTTCGGGCTTGGGAGAATCGGTCAGTTTGTCACTCGTAGTCTATTTCGAGCTTCTTGTAGAAGCCGATCAGGTCTTCTTTTTTGTCCGGGTCGGCCATCCACTCGATGGCTGCGAGCGGATGCAGGTTGCGCGCGGCGGTGAGCATGTACGGCACGTGGTAGCCCCAGTCGATTTCCTTCTGCAATGGAAGGATGTACTCGCCAAGCACTTCCAGCAGCGGCGCAATGTCGAACTTCGGATTTTTCAGGAAGCCCAGCAGCAGTTCCGTCGGGCAGTTGCCCGCGCCGCGGCCCAGCCCGTACAGCGTTCCGTCCACGAAGTTCGCGCCTTTGATAATGCCCTCGATCGTGTTGGCGAAGGCAAGCTGCTGCGAATTGTGCATGTGGACGCCGACTTCCTTCGTCTTGACGTGCATCTGGTAGGTCTCGACGAAAAAGTGAACCTCCTCGCTGTAGAGCGCGCCGAAGCTGTCCACCACGTAAACCGCAAGGGCGTTGGTTTCTTCCTCGAGCTGCCGAAGGCATTCAGCCAGCTCGGGACCGCCCTCCACGGAGATCGCCATTATATTGATCGTGGTCTCGTAGCCCTTTTCGTGGGCTACCTTCGCCAGGCCAATCGCCTTGTCCACGTCCTTGACGTAGGTGGCGACGCGGATCATGTCCACGCACGACTTCTCCGACGGAAGGATGTCATCCGACGTGGACTTGTGCGCGTCCATCATGACGGCGAGCTTAGTGGCGCCCGGATCGATCCCGTCGGTGACTTCGTGGAGTTGTTCGTCGTCGCAGAACCGCCAGGGGCCGAACTCCTCCGGCGAGAACATTTTCCTGCTGTTGCGATAGCCAAGCTCCACGTAGTCGATACCGGCCTGGCAGACGGCCTTGTAGACGGCGCGGACCGTCTCCGCCGTGAAGTGTGAGTTGTTCGTCAACCCGCCATCGCGGATCGTGCAGTCCACTACCTTTATTCCCGGACGATACATTACATCGTTCTCCTGAAACCTATGGTTCGAAACGTTCGCGAGCTGCCGATCATACCGCAAATACCGCAATTTGTCGATTGGGCATACCGCGTAAAAAAGGCTGCGTTTCATTTTCACGGCCTGATTGCGTATAATCGCGGTATGAGTGAAAAAGTGGATCAGGATGCAGGTCGCGTCATTTGCGACCATCGCAGGCAATGGCGGCAGTGCCTGTACGTCTACCCGGTGATTTCCCGCCGTGCCGGGGGGCTGTCCATCGGCATCAATCTCAACCCGGACAAAAGCTGCAATTTCGCCTGCGTTTATTGCCAGATCGACCGCTGCGCTCATCGCAACCTCGACGGCGTGAACCTGGCGATCCTCCACGACGAGCTTCACCTTGCCCTCGAGGAGGCCGTCTCCGGCCGGCTGTGGCACGAGAGCCCATTCGCCTCCACGCCGCGAAACCTCCAGCGGATAAACGATATCGCCTTGAGCGGCGACGGCGAACCGACCTGCGTGGATAATTTCGACGAGATAGTCGAATCGGTCGCCCTGGCGAAAGCCCAGGCCGGGCGGAACGATATCAAGCTCGTCGTAATCACGAACGCCACGCAGCTGGACAGGCCGCAGGTCCAACGCGCGCTTTCCACGCTCGACGCGAGCAACGGGGAGATATGGGCGAAGCTGGACGCGGGAACGGATGAATACTTCCACCGCGTCAATCGCCCCCATCCGAAGATTCCGCTCCAACGGATACTCGACAACATTACGCTGGTCGCACGCGAGCGGGCCGTCGTGATCCAGAGCCTGTTCTTCCGCAGCGACTCTCAGCCGCCACCGGAAAATGAGCTTTGCGCCTACGTCGAGAGGCTGGGCGAGATAATCGCCGCTGGAGGAAAAATCAAGCTCGTGCAGGTCCACACCGTAGCGCGCGTGCCGGCGGAGAGTTTTGTCTCGGCGCTGGGCGACAAAGAACTGGACGAGATCGTCGGGCGCATCCGATCGGCGTTACCGACTCTTGACGTGGAAGCGTACTACGGATACCCCACGCGCTCGTAGAAGCGGTGCTGATTCTACGCGAATCGCATCTCGCCGAAGAACTCCGGCCTGTGGAAATCCGGGTGCCGCAGTTCGATATGGTTCCAGCAGGCAAGCTGCGGGTCCGTTTTCCCGCCGCAGCGGTACAGGTTCGCCCGCCAGAGATCGCCGCTTGCGGGGCGAACGTCCCTGCCGGCGAGTTCTCCGATCACGGAAAACGGCACCGAGGCGACGATCCACCAGCCATCGTCGTCCGGGGATTCATCCTTTGTGGGCGCAGAAATGGAAGTGGCGATGCGGATTCCATCGGCGAGCGAAGGCGCCAGAGACGCCCGTGAGTGACGCTGCGGGCCGTAACCCATCAGCAGCGTCCCGCAACAATTCATCTCGATGTTGAAATAGTCCGGACCACGCCGCGGATCGATCGTCATGAACAACTCGACGCAACTGTCCTTGTGTACGCACCCGTTAAGCTCGACGACCCGCGAAAATATGTGCTTGTCCTCGCAATGGAACTGGGCGTAGATCGCCTCGTCGTCATAGAGCAGGCGCACTTGCGTAGCCTGCTTTCCACCACCGCTGTACCACGGATAGCTGTCGATCTGGAGAACGTCCGCCAGCGACCAGGGCGAATCGAACGTCCAGCCATTCAGGGGAACCGGCTGGGTTGCCGGTTGAATGGTATAGGTCTTCACGCGCGTGTTGCGATTCGCCACCTCGGCGGGCCGTTCCGTCGAGCGGGTCATCATTCGCCCTCCACACGAATCAGCGTATGCAGGTTCCACGCCCCCAGCTTCTCTCGGCCGGACAAAAAGCACAACTCGATAACGAATGCGACACCCTCAATCTCGCCGCCGAGTTTCTCCACCAGTTTGCAGGCCGCCGCCATCGTTCCTCCCGTCGCCAGCAGGTCATCGACCATCAGCACCTTCTGGCCAGGCTTAATCGCGTCCGCGTGGATCTCGACGGTATCGCTGCCGTATTCAAGCTCGTAGGATTCGCTCTCGGTTTTACCGGGGAGCTTTCCGGGCTTGCGGATGGGCACAAAACCTGCGCCAAGCCTCTCGGCGACCTGCGGGGCGAAGATAAACCCGCGGCTCTCGACGCCGGTAACCACCTCGACGCCCTTTCCAATGAAAGGTTCGGCGAGCCTGTCGGCCGTCTCCCGCAAGGCGTCCACGTTACCTAAAAGCGGTGTAATATCCTTGAATACAATCCCCGGCTTTGGAAAGTCCGGCACATCGCGTATAAAGTTTTCCAGGTCCAACGGGGTGTCTCCCTTTTACGAGGATAATCCGTTTACCGCAGAAATGTACCGGCTGCGGAAACGCTTGTCCAGAGTTGGCGGAGATTCCTCACGGGTCGGGATTGGGCGGGCAATTGTACCGGCCGGTGTCGTACAGGGTTTTCGCCATGAAATAGTAGGACAGCATTCGCTCCTGCAATTGCGCTATCCGGCGCGGGTCGATTTCGTCCCGGTCGGCAATCCGCATGGACAGCGCGTCCGTCCGGAAAAGAATCGGTTTGCGGTTCGGAGGCAATATCAGCGTCGTGTCGCGCGTCACGAAACCCAGACGATCGTCTTCGTGCAGCAGTGCGAAGCCCTCGGACGGTTTGATCTCCAGGGCATTTCGACCCATGAAGCAGTGTTCGAACTCCCCGCCCAGCATCGACAGCACCGTCGGTGCAATATCGGTCTGGCTGGTGACCGCCTCGATCGAACCCACCGGGACCACGTCGGCAAGTGCAGGCGCGTAGATCACGCACGGCAGGCGATATCCCGGAACGTCGATGATCCGGCGCTTGTCCAGGTTCTGCCCGTGGTCCGCCACGAGTACGAAGATCGTCCTGTCGAAGTAGCTCGACCCGCGCGCCATGCGGAAAAACTCGCCAAGCGCCCAGTCGGCGTAACGGAAGGCGTTGATGAATCTTTCCTGCTCGCTATCGCCGCTCAGAAGCTCGCTCCGTCCCTGCGGAACCTGGTACGGCTCGTGATTGGACGCCGTCATGATGGCTGCGAAGAACGGCTTATCGCCCATCAACTCGAAACGCTCGTGCGCCTTGCGGAAGATCGCCTCGTCGGAGTAGCCCCATATGAATTTCGGACCCAGCCCGGCCAGGTCGTCCCCCCCGAACACCTCCTCCACGCCCCCGGCGGTGAGGAACTTCCGCATGTTGTCGAAATCCGGATTCCCACCGCAGAAGAACATCGTTCCATACCCCCGGCTGCGCAAAATCGCGGGTAACGTCAGGAAACGCCCCAGTGCCTTGGGACGGTTGAAGACGCTCTCGCCGCCAAGGTCCGGATGTCCGCACAGCACGCCGGTCAGGCCCCTGCTTGTCCTGGCGCCGACGGCGTACATGCGCTCGAAGAAAAGTCCCTCGCGGCATATCTTGTCCAGGTTCGGCGTCTGCGACGGGGAGTGCCCAAGCGCCCCGACGGGCTTGCCCGCCATGCTCTCCATCATTATCACGACCACGTTGTAATCTGTGCGCTCACGTCCCGTAATCGTTCGCCGGCACAGGGGATTTGACGGGTCTCCCAGGAAAACGTCTTGCTGCTGGCGAAGCATCTCGGGGACCAGGCGCGCCGCGGCCTCGAACGTCGGGAACGGGTACATTCCGCGTTCGCCCCGCCCGTCGGTAATATCGTTGATCGCTGCGCGTCCGACCGTCACGAAGTTGTTCAGCGCCAACTGGGCCACTATGAGATTGGTGCTCTGGTATGCCTTTCCCAGGCGCAGCGGACGCCTCGATGCGCTCCCGCGGCACGCGATCACACACACGACCAGAAGCACTACGCCAACGGCGATGCGAACCGGAGCGCCGACCGGATGGATCGGGCTGCGCCGGAAAGCCCGACTGAACAGGCGATAGAAAATCCAGATCATGAGCGGAATCGCCAGGCCAAGAGCGATTATGGAAGGATAGGTGTAGAGTATGTGCCTGGCCACCTCGCCGCCTAAGTATCCCAGCGCTATCCAGTTCATCCTGGCCCCGAACCGCAGGAAGAACCCGGCGCCGATCATTTCCACCACCAGCACGAGCGTAATTGCCGACGAGGCGTAAGCAGCCATCACACGCCGCATCCACCTGGCGTTAAGAAGCCTCTCCGGAGCAAACATCGACGCGGCGACCATCGGAAGGAGAATGTACCCGACGGGAATGGCGTCGTATCGCAGTCCGATCCAGAAACTCCTCGCCACGGTCATGGGACCCACGCCGCGAACCATCGTAGCGCAGATTATCAAAAGCACCGCGCGGAAGATGTTGAACAGCAGGAAGAGGGCAAGCGCCGTCCAGACCGGTGGGCGAAGGCGCTGCCAGAGGCCGCGCAGCGATTGCAAGGACCGGCGGCTCCCTCCGCCGTCGGCGCCGACATCCGGGCCGGCATGTTCGGGCAGGTCTCCCATCGTGCTTGCCTGTCAGGGTACGCAATCCGCGCGGTTTGGCAAGAGGAAGTTTCCGGACGATTTGCGCCCTCGGCGCACGACAAGGCCGTGGGGTGTGAACATCACGGGGATTTCACACACGCCCCGACCCGTCAGAGCAGTTCGTTCACGATTGCATTCAGCTCTTCGAGCGCCTTTTTTTCAAGCTGCCGCACGCGCTCGCGCGTCAATCCTATCAACTCGCCGATTTCCTTGTACGTCCGCTGCGGACCGTCCCACCCGTCCAGCCCGAACCGAAGCTCCAGGATCCTCTGCGAGCGATCCTCCAGCCGTCCCAGCAGCGCCTTGATGATAGGCGCATTGGATGCGTCCATCAGGCCCTGCTCGGGAAGATCGGCGGCCTCGTCGACGACCATTTCGTTGATCGCGTGCGACTCGTCCACACCCATCTGCGTCGGCGCGTTGACCGCTCGCAGACCCTGGGCGACGATGGCTGCCTTCTTCATGCTGATGCCCAGCGCCTTGGCCATTTCCTCTACCGTCGCCGGGCGGCCGAGCTTCGCCTGCAACTGCCCAGCCGTCCTTCGCCATTTCGTGATGAGCTTCGCGAGATACGCGGGAATGTGAATGGGCTGCCCGGCGTTTATCATCGCACGCTTGATCGACTGCTTGATCCACCACGCGGCGTATGTGCTGAACCGCACCCCAGCGTCCGGATCGAAATCCTCCACCGCGCGGAGAAGCCCGAGGTTGCCCTCCGCTACCAGGTCGCCCAGCGTCATGCCGTGGCTGGAGTAGTCCTTGGCTATCTTCACCACCAGGCGCAGGTTCGAGTTTATCATCTGCTCCCGGGCGATCGGGTCCGAATGCTCGCGAACACGACGGGAAAGCTGGCATTCCTGCTCCGCCGTCAACAGCGGAGCTTCCTTGATCTGGTCGAGATACCACCCGAGCTGCGTTCCGGAAATACGTGTAGCCATTGTCTGCCATCCTCCTGTTGCGCCGCGGAATATGCGATGCGACGCCTACAGCCTGATTCGGAACATTCAACGCGACACTTAAGTAGCAAGCTGGCTTCAGACCCAAGGCTTCAGACCCAAGGCCCCAGGCACGACAGACGGAGGCTGTTTCAAGCTGTTCCTTAGGTCTGAGGTCTGGAGCCTTGAGCTGTCCGCCGTAGGTAGTCCCTCAGGGACGTAGGCGGACCAAAGCGTACCATTGCGTACAACTGCGTACCGTTTCGTACCGCTCCGCAAATCCTGGGACAACCAGGGACAACCAGGGACCACAGGGAACGAAAAAAACAGGGTTTGGAGACCTGGGATCAGGGATCGGGAAGGCGTAACTGCCTTATTTTGCGATGGTTACGTATGTCGATCGTCGGCTTGCTTTTTGGCAGCAGTTATTTTTGACCGATTAACCAGTCAACCAGTCAACCGGTCAACCGCTGTATTCTGTTTTCAAATAGCATCGGGCGCGCGTAATGTGCGCCTCCAACCTAGGGCCAATACCCACGATTGTGCTACCCGAACAGGGAACTTTTTGAAAAGTGATGTGTGCAACTCTTTATTCAGGCGGGGAATATAAAAAAACATTTTCCGGGCTGAATTCGGGAGTCCGCTGGGCATTCCGGGCGCGCAAAAGAGGCACTCCCATCGCGCAGCCGCTTCACTCACAAGAAATTACATCCGTTGCGAACATCGCTGGAGGCAACGTGGTTGCGGATGGGTGACGTAGCTCCGCGCCATGGCTTGCCTTTTGGCGGAAGGTTTCGGCTGCCGATTGAACAGCGGCCAAAAGGCAAGCCGATTGCGCGACTTTTTTATTGTTCGTCGTTCAAGAGTCCCCTGCTCTGCCGGAGGCACACAGGCTTTGTTGCACGTCCTACTGATGCCCGATGCCTGATCTCTGGTCCCTGGTCCTCGACATACCCCTTGACACTCCCGGCCGATTGCGCCATTATCCTGTTGCACTACGCCACTTCGAACTTGACGGGCTTCTGACATGCTGATAACGGGGTGGCAGACGTTGTGAGCTGGCTTGCTGTTTCACCAGACGAAATCGATGGCGAAGAAAAACACAAATAATCCAAGCAAAGCCTATCGGACTTTCGAGCGGGTAGTGGAGCGGAGCCTCAACTTACTCTCACTCGAAAAGGCACTCGACGAAAATCAGGCACATGCACTGGAGAAACTCGATTTATCTGATTTGAGCCGATCAGCCGTCGTGCTTGCAGTAGCAGCAATGGACGCTTACTTCACCAATGTCTTTGCAGAGAATCTTGTACAATACCTTAAGGAGAAGGGGGCAAAGAAGCAGTTGACAGACTTGCTGGCAGATGCTGGGTTGGACACGAGCACAGCGCTTGAACTTCTGACCATGCAAAGACCGTATCGCCGAATTCGCAGTCTTATCGAGTCGCATCTTGAGCGAACCACAACACAACGTCCTGAGGCGATTGACGAGTTATTTCTCGGATATGGTATCGAGGATTTCTGCTGCCGTGTCCAAGGCATTGCCAATCGCAAGAATCTCACGGCATCTATTCGAAAACTGGTTGAACGTCGGAATGAGATTGCCCATGAGGGCGACATCAATTCTCATGGCAAACTTCAGAATATAAATCGAAAGCGGATTAGACGTAGAGTCGAGGGTGTAGTTAAATTCGTTGCAGCTGCAGAACAACTATTGGCCAAAGTTCTTCTATGAGAATTTCGACATGACTCCAGAGGTTAAGACCGAAACCCTGACTATTAAGTTCGGGAAGGCCGAAGATAGTGACCATTCAGCCGACGCATCGGTTGTCGCCACTGCTATGGAAGCAGTGAATTCACTTGTGGAGCGGGTCCATGAAGAATACGAAAGTGATAAGAAGTTCTTGGTTAAAACTCGACCGTTCACTGAAGGAAGTCTGGAAATCCCCCTAGAGCTTTGCCTCTTCGTTGCTGGAATGACCCTAGTAGAACCAGATTTTTTTGAAAAGGTTCGCGGTATACTGAAGCTCTTCATAGACATCAAGAAGCGGCTCGCCGGAAGATCATTGACCATTCGTGACAGCAACATAATCGTGATTGAAGACAGCACGATTCAGGCAAGTCCAATTATTATTGAGATGTTGCAACCGAGAAGTGAGCAAAACCAGCTTTTCACTCGCACGTTCGAAAAGGCCGATAACGACAAGTCTCTGACAGCAGTGAGTCTGATATCATCTCGCACTTCCAATTCTATTTTCAAAGTTACACGAGACGAATTTGGCTTGATGAAACAGGTCGTTTCCGAAGAAGACCTATCAGCCGAACAGAAAGTCACGTCGCGAGAAACTGTTATCATTAGGTCCGTGTCTTATGACCCGAATTTGCAGTGGCACTTCTTCTGGAATAAGCATCCAATTTCCGCAAAAGTTCTGGATGATAATTACGGAAACAAAGTAGCACAGGGCGATGAAACATTCGCGAATGGGGATAAACTGGAAGTAGAATTGGTGCGCGTTCAAAAATACGATGCGAAGCAGGAAACTCATACGGATCGCGAATTCACGATTACGAAGGTGCACGAACATATCAAGCGGCAGGAAGAGACAGGCGAACTTTTTGACGACAAGTAACACTGCACGGCGGGTGGCATGCTTGCGATGTAAGCAAGCATGATATAGTTGCCCTAATCATGCCTGTATCGCAACAACGTGACGCGGGCATCCTGCCCGCGGCGAGTCCCGCGGCCGTCCCGGCCGCGGAAAGAAGCCAG
>JAJRYB010000086.1 GCA_024275995.1 Planctomycetota bacterium
CCCTGCCTGCCTCGATATCCGCTACCCCCGCACGCTGAGCAACCTTTGCCCCTCCAGAGAGTTAACTCCGACAGCTCGTCCGGCTTGAACCCCAGCGCCTGGAGGACCTTCGGGTCCGGATCGGGGTAAGGCTCCTTGCATTCCTGGCAGATCGTGCGGATGAGTCTCTGGGCCATGATCGCCTGGATGCTGCTGGCGACCAGGAAGGGCTTTACCCCCATGTCGATCAGACGCGTAATCGCGGAGGGCGCATCGTTCGTATGAAGTGTACTGAAGACCAGGTGTCCAGTTAAAGCGGCCTGAATGGCGACTTCAGCAACCTCTTGGTCGCGAATTTCGCCAACGAGGATGATATTCGGTGCCTGACGAAGCATGGATCGAAGGATGCTCGCGAACGTTAATCCGATGGTTTCGTTCACCTGGACCTGATTTATACCCGTAAAGTTGTATTCCACAGGGTCCTAGGCCGTGATAATCTTGCGATCAGGACGGTTCAGTTCGTTCAAGGCGGCATAAAGAGTAGTCGTTTTACCGGAACCGGTCGGTCCTGTAACCATGAATACGCCATTTGGACGTTTAATAATGCGGTTAAAGCGGCCGTAATCGCTATCCTCGAAACCCAGCGCCTGAATGCCCAACTTGGCGCTTTCGGGACGCAGAATACGTAAGACTATACTCTCGCCATGGTTAGATGGCAGGCAGGAGACGCGGAAGTCCACGTCGCTACCGGAGATGATCATCTTGATCCGTCCGTCCTGCGGGAGGCGTTTCTCGGCCAGGTCGATACCGGACATGATCTTGAAACGGTTTATGACCGGACCCTGCATTCGCTTGGGAATGTTGTCTCTCTCGATACAGACCCCGTCGATACGGTAGCGAACGCGGACGCGATTGCCCATCGGCTCGATGTGAATATCCGAGGCGCGCATCCGGACGGCTTCGGTAATGATCATGGTGACCAGGCGGATGATCGGGGCAGCCTCTTCGTCCAGACCTTCCTCTCCGGTCTGGTCGATAATCATCTGTTCCGTATCGCGTTCGAGGTCCTGGACGGCTGCATCTATGCTCACGTCCGACTTGATGAAACGATCGATGAACTCGCGCAGCTTGCTTTTGGAGGCGAGACACGGATCGAGCTCGCAGTTGAGGCGGAACCGGAGCATGTCCAGGGTTTCCAGGTCCAGCGGGTCGGTGATGATAACCTTCAGGCGGTTGCCCTCGCGAGAGAGCGGAAGCACCAGGTGCTTGCGGATGATGTCTTCGGGTATGGCGGATATCTCGCTGGGAACGACCACGTTTCGATCCAGGTCGATAAATTCCATGTCGTACTGGCTGGCGAGGGCCTTGGTTACGTCTTCTTCACCCGCCAGTCCCAGGGCGACCAGGGCCTCCCCGATTCGCAGGTTCTCGGAACGTGCGTGTTCGAGACCTTCTTCTACACCCGCCTTGGTGATGACTCCCCACTGCACCAGAATTTCGCCGAGCTTGCGTCGTTTTTTTCTTGCCATGAACGTCCTCTCCCTCGGCTGGGGTTTCAGGGTTTTCTGTGTTCTTGCGGCGCGCACGGTACACAATGCGATTGCCGATCAGGACACTTGGCAATGCCTGCGGCTCCCGTGAGTTCGCACCGGAATTACCTGCTGAGGCGGGATAACGTATGAATGAGGGCGATCTTCGTAGGCTGGCGGGATATCCGCGGCGCCTGTTGCCTCAATACGCAGGATTACCCCATCATGGTACTGCTGCGGCGAAGGATGGTCAAGCAGACTTTGGAAGGAGATTAGCGTAGCAGCGGCGCGTATCCGGCGTAATGTCTCCGCATGGGCGTTTGGGGGTTGTATAATCGCCTCTTGCATTTACTCAACGTTGCCAGTGCGAGGTCCAGTCAGAATGCCGGAATTCAAAGTCATCTCGGATATGAAGCCCCGCGGCGATCAGCCTGAAGCTATCGACCGCCTGGCCGATAACATCTCCCGCGGACAAAAGCACAATGTCCTGCTCGGCGTAACCGGAAGCGGAAAGACCTTCACGATGGCCAACGTCGTCCAGCGCGTGCAGAAGCCCACGCTCGTCATCAGCCACAACAAGACCCTCGCCGCACAGCTCTACGAGGAGTTCAAGGAGCTTTTCCCGGAAAACGCGGTCGAATACTTCGTGAGCTATTACGATTACTACCAGCCCGAGGCGTACATCCCGCAGCGCGATATCTACATAGAAAAGGACGCCTCCCGCAACGACGACCTGGACCGCCTGAGACTCTCGGCGACGACGAGCCTTTCCTCCCGGCGCGACGTCATCATCGTATCGAGCGTCTCGTGCATATTCGGACTTGGAAGCCCGGAGCAATACAAGCGGTCCGTGGT
The DNA here is from genome assembly GCA_024275995.1 of Planctomycetota bacterium. Lineage (GTDB taxonomy): Bacteria > Planctomycetota > Phycisphaerae > SM23-33 > SM23-33 > JAJRYB01. The sequence goes on from JAJRYB010000086.1 coordinate 2,364, forward strand.
GGCGATCCGGCGGGGAATGGAGATCGAACGCAACGAGCTGCTCCGCAAACTGGTAGCCCTCCAGTACGATCGCAACGACGTTGAGTTCAAACGCGGAACGTTCCGCGTGCGGGGCGACACGGTCGAGATATACCCAGCCTACGAGGAGTTCGCCTACCGCGTGGAACTGTTCGGCGAGCAGGTCGATGCGATCGGACTGATAAACCCGACCACCGGCGATGTGCTGAGTTCGACCGATCAGATTTTCATATTCCCCGCGGTGCATTACATTTTCGACGAGAACGCCATCGAAAACGCCGTCGCCCAGATAAAGGATGAGCTGGAAAACCAGGTTATCGCCCTGAAGAACGCCGGGAAGTTGCTGGAAGCGCAGCGCCTCAACGCCAGGACGCGATACGATATGGAGATGCTGCTTGAAGTGGGGTACTGCTCCGGCGTGGAGAACTACTCTCGCCACATCGACGGGAGGGCGCCGGGCGAAAAACCTTACACGCTGATAGACTATTTCGGCGACGATTTCCTGCTGATCATCGACGAGTCGCACGTAACGATTCCGCAGATCCGCGCGATGTACAATGGCGATCGCAGCAGGAAGACCGTGCTCATCGAACACGGGTTCCGACTGCCCAGCGCGCTGGACAACCGTCCGCTGCGGTTCGACGAGTTCCAGGACGCCTGGAAGCAGGTGGTGTTCGTCTCGGCGACGCCCGCCCAGTGGGAGTTGGAGCTTTCCGGCGGAGAGATAATCGAGCAGGTCATCCGCCCGACCGGGCTTCTGGACCCGCAAATCGAGGTTCGCCCCGCAACCGGACAGGTGGCGGACCTGCGGGAGGAGGTCCGCAAGCGACTCGCCTCCGGCGAGCGGACGCTGATAACCACGCTCACAAAGCGGCTTTCGGAGGACCTGGCGGACTATCTCCGCTCGGAAGGCTTCCGCTGCAAATATCTCCACAGCGAGATCGACACGCTGGAGAGGGTGGACATTCTCAAGGACCTCCGTATGGGCAAGTTCGACGTGCTGGTGGGCGTGAACCTGCTCCGCGAAGGCCTGGACCTGCCGGAAGTGTCGCTGGTGTGCATTCTCGACGCCGACAAGCAGGGCTTCCTCCGCAGCGCCACCAGCCTGATCCAGACGATAGGCCGATGCGCCCGGAACGTCAATGCCAGCGTGTACCTGTATGCCGACCGCGTGACCGACGCCATGCGGCAGGCGATCGACGAGACGAATCGCCGACGCGAGATTCAATTGGCCTACAACAACGAGCACGGAATTACGCCGCAGACCATCCGCAAGGCGATACGGTCGAGCCTGAGCGAGCAGTTTCGCGCGCGAAAAGTGGCGCGCGAGGCGATACACGCCTCGGAGGACGAATTCGACCGTACGGAGCTTATCACCGAGTTGGAGCGGGAGATGTTCAAGGCCGCCGAGGATATGGAGTTCGAAAAGGCCGCCCGCCTTCGCGATCGGATAGCCGAACTGAAGGGCGATTCGGACGGCGAGGAGGCCGGGAACGTGAGCCTCCCTCCGAAAAAGACCGGGCGAAAGGGAAGGCGGATGCGATGATTGTAGTGCTCGTCGGCTTGCAACTTGTCCTTTTCGCCGGTAGTGAAGTTGTGTATCATTAATCGTATGAGTCCTTCGGTCCCGTCATCGTCAGGGGTAAAATCGCACGGCGTTTCCATGCGGGAAATCCGCCGCCTCGCAAGGCAGATCGCTGAGAAGTTTTCGCCCCGCAAGGTAGTCCTGTTCGGGTCGCACGCTTGCGGTAGTTCCGCAGCCGGAAGCGACGTCGATTTGCTTGTCGTAACCGATGTTCGCCCCCAGCCCGACGCGTCGCTGGCTATCCGGCGTGCGATTGATTATTCGTTTCCGCTGGATATTGTCGTCGTCGATAAGGCGACGCTGGAAAGGCGGATCGAACAGGGGGACTATTTCCTTTCCGACGCAATCACCCGGGGGAAGGTGCTCTATGAAGCGGCTGACTCGTGAGTGGCTCGGTAAGGCAGACGAGGACCATTCAGTGGCGGCAGGTCTTATGCGCAGACGCAAAGTGCCTTGCAATTCCGTATGCTTCCACTGCCAGCAGTCGGCTGAAAAATATCTCAAGGCGGTACTTCAGGAAGGTGGAGTAAGGTTTGGAAAGGTCCATGACCTGGAAGAGCTTGCGAGGTTCGTGTCTCGGATAGCGCCGGGAATTGCATTGCTGACGGACGACCTGAAGTTGTTGTCAGACTATGCGGTCAAATATCGATATCCCGGCTTTGATGCGACGCGCCGCCAGGCGCGGGCTGCCGTTGTAGCGGCCAAGCGCGTCAGGGCTGTTGCTCTGGGGATACTGCCCTCTCGCTGATCGCCAACGACCTTCTCGGTTTTTTGCGAGTCTTGACCGGCTTGTCGGTGGTTCTATAATGGACGGGCTGGGACATTTCGGAAGTGAAGGTCGCCCCGACGCCGAAAACCTGTCAATGAATACTATTCGAAGGAGCGAGCGTAATGAGTCAGGATTCCCTGGAACCCATCGATCCGTCCGAACCCGTGAAACCTGCGCCTTCCGGCAATGATGAAGAACCTATCGCTATCGAAGGCGGCAACGAACCGTTGAGCCTGGTTGACGATTCGGGTGAATCGATGATCAGGACTTCATCGCAGAAGCGGACCTTCGGGACCGCGCAGGCGGCTGAGAAGAAAACGGAGTTCAAGCGGCCGCCGAACGTCGACGGTAGCGGCGCGACGCGCTGCCGTATCTTCCATTCCAAAATTTCGCTTACTCCCCTGGAGCACCTGGAGAACCAGGTCAACGAATGGCTCGATAGCGAAGAGATCGAGGTCAAGCACGTCGGGCACGTCATCGGCACCATGGAGGGCAAGCGCAGCGAGCCGAACCTCGTCGTTATGGTCTGGTACTGATCGACCGGCTTGCGGTGGTATCAGGCGTCCTTTGACGGTCCCTGCACCGGAAGGTTCAGCGTGAACACTGCGCCGTGGCCGGGCGAACTTTTTACGGTCAGGCGCCCGGCAAGCAGGTTCGTCAGCTCCTTGGCGATCGCCAGTCCAAGCCCGGTCCCTCCGGCTTCCTTGGTTAGCGTTCGCTCCAATTGGTAGAACTTCTCGAAGATGTGCTTCTGGTCCGCCTCGGCGATACCCGGACCTGTGTCCGCCACCGATACGAATATCTCCTCGCCGTTGCGCAGGCTCGTTGACTTTCCGCTGCGCCCGGCGGAGATAGTAACCTTCCCCTGGGGCGGCGTGAATTTCATCGCGTTCGACAGGAGGTTGTAGAGAATCTGCTGGAGCTTTCCGGCGTCGGTCGTCACCAGCGGAAGATCGTCCGACAGCTCCGCCCGGAGCGAAATCCGCTTCTTGTCCGCCATGGGACCCATCAGCGATACAAGCGTTCGGCAGGTGTCCGTTACGGATACTTTTTCCAGGCGGACCTCCGCCTTTCCCGCCTGGATCTTGGCGTGGTCCAGCAGGTCGTTGATCATGTTCAGCAGGTTTCTCGCGGCGGAGCGTATATTCTCGCCGTAACGGGCGATGCGCTGCTCGGACGAATCGCCCAGCAGATCCGCGAACCCCAGAATACTGTTGAGCGGCGTGCGAAGCTCGTGCGATACGTTCGCGAGGAACTCGTCCTTGACCTTGTTCGCCTGGTAGAGCGTAACGTTGGATTCGCTCATCTCGTGAAGCTTCAGGTCCGACGCCCGGTTGGCGGCGCGGAGCTTGTCGTGCTGGGACGTGATGGCGTCGAGCATTTCGTTGAAACGGTCGCCAAGCTGCTGGAATTCGTCGCCGGTTTGAATATCGCTGCGCGGCGTCAGGTCGCCCTCGGCTACCTTGTCCGTCAGGTCGCGCAGTTTGCGCATCGGGCGAAGGATCAGCCGCTGCGCGATCATCGCCATCAGGATGAACGCAAGCAGCGCCGCCATCGCCACGCCCACGACGAACGCGCCGCGCGTCCACCAGACGAGCGAATCGGTCGTCGCGGACGCCGGTAGCGACGCGTCGATGATTCCCACCAGTTGACCGACCTGGTATCGGCGATTCGCCTTTTCGCTCTGTCCGTGACATTCCATGCATCGCTTCCGGACACGCACCGCGCGAAAACAGCGTGAGATCGGCCTGCCGCGATCGTCCTCGGCTCGAATGATGGCGAGTTCCTGCGACGGGCTGGACATGAACGCGCGCAGCGCCTTTCGCGTGGGGTTGTCCAGCGTCCGGGTGGCGCGGCGATCGGACGGCAAAGCCAGGAAGATGGGACCGGAGCGTCCTTCGGACCCGGGCCCAGTGCTGTGCAGGCGGACGAGCGGGCTGTTTTTGTTCTCCGCCAGCGGGTCCTTCTGCGCGTGCAGAGGTTCCCACTCGGCCAGGCGAAGACGGGTAAGCTCCGCCGCCGTCCGTTCTATCCCACGCTCGGCGAGTAGTTCCATGAAGTACCACGGAACCACCAGTGCTGCGACGATGATCGCCAGCACCGCTGCGCCCAGCAGCAGGCGGAACTTGGTAGCCAGGGAAACCTTGACGAATCTCTTTGCCATGAGGCGACTATTCTAAGCGAGCTGCATCGATGTTTGTATGGTCATGCTTGGCGAAAAATTCGAAACTCGAAATCCGAAACAATAACCAAACTGCAATGACCAAAATCCGAAACAAACACAATGGCGGGGTTGTTTGGAATTTGGGTTCCTTGGAAATTGGAATTTGCTTGGAGTTTGTTGTTTGTGATTTGTGATTTTGATCCGTGTCTCATCGTCCGCGAAGATATGTCTCGCGGATCGAGCGCAGCGTATAGCCGGATTCGTTGAGGCGGCGGATCAGGCGGATGCGGCGGACCAGGCGCCGGTCGAAGAACCTTCCGGACCGTTCGGAACGGCGAATAGGCACTATAAGCCCGAGCATGATGTAATATTCCAGCGTTTGGGTGCTTACGTCGGCAGCTTTCGCCGCCGCTGACAGACGCATCAGCGAGCTGTTTGTGGAATTTTTTGTGACCATTATCCGTGAATTTCTCCAAGATTTATCGCCTTTATTACGCATAAAACTTTAGCTCTCTCGAATCGTTGACTAGAATACAGCCCATGGGCACGCTGAAGAGCTGGTTCCTGGAGGATCCGTTGTATGTTTTCGTCGCGCTGGCGATTACGGAACTGGTGATCGCGGCGATGTGGCGCGAACGGCGCACGCGCCGGCTTGCGTGGATGCTCATTGTCCCCCCGATCCTCGCCGGTGGGGTGTTTTTCCTCTCGGCGGGAGTAGTTACGGACCGCGAACAGATACGAGAGATCGCACGGTAAATCGCCGCCGATTTGAGCGCCGGTTCCACCGTCGCCATTGAAAAATACCTTGATAAGGATTTCCTGGCCGTCTACGAGGGACGCTCGCTCGACAAGGACCTGTCAATCGCCATCTGCCAGGCGGAAATCAAACGGTACGGCATTCGGAACATTCGCCTGTCGCAGCCGGACGTAGAGGTCCGCGGCGATAACGCGGACATGACGGTAACGGCGATGATGGCTGTCAGTTCCGACGTTGTCGAGACGAAAGGCTTTCCCGTATTTTTTCGCCTGCACTGGATAAAGCGGCCCGACGGATGGCGTATCTCGGAAGTGACCGAGGTCCGGGCGGGGCTTCGTTAAGAGAGAAACTTCAGAGGATAATGTGCAATGACTTCCCGCGAGATATTCAAGGCCGTGCTGGATTTTGACAATCCACCGCGCGTGGCGATGACGCTTCCCGAGCCGTATCCCAACGATGTCGAGACGTTTGGTCGAAAACACAAGCCTGACGAGACGCTCGAACCGCAAGGCAACGAGCTTCGCCGATGGCGCGACGAGTGGGGCGTTGCGTGGGGGTCGCTTACGGAATTCGACAAGGGCGAGGTCGTCGAACCGGCGATAAGCGACTGGTCCGAGCTTGACGGCTACCAACCGCCTGACCTCGGCCGGAAAGAAGACTACGCCGAAGCGGCACGTCTGGTCGCCGCCGAGACGGAAAAGTTCCGCATCGGTTCCCTGGGCGGTTTTACGTTCAATATCGCCCGCAAGCTCCGCAAGTTGGACAACTACCTGTGCGACCTCGTGCTGGAGCCGGAAAACATCCGGCGTCTCAACGCGATCGTGCGCGAGCAACTGCTGGCTGCTATCGACCGCTGGGGCGAGACGGGCGTGGACGCTATCATGTTCGGCGAGGACTGGGGCACGCAGGATCGCCTCATGATAGATCCTGAATTATGGCGAGAGGTATTCCTCCCGGAGTTCAAGGCCCTGGCTGGAAGGGCGCACGAGTACGGAATGTACGTGCTGATGCACTCCTGTGGAAAGATGACGGACATCATCGACGATTGCATCGCCTGCGGCGTGGACTGTTTCCAGTTCGATCAGCCCCGGTTGCACGGGATCGACCTGCTGGCTGAGCGCTTCGGAGGCAAGGCGTCCTTCTGGTGTCCCGTGGACATTCAGAAAACGCTCCAGACGAAATCGCCCGAACTTATCCGCGCCGAGGCGAAGGAGCTTATCGACAAGCTCTCAGCGGCCGGCGGCGGGTTCGTAGCCGGGTACTATTACGGTAACGAGGCGATCGGGCTGACGCCGGATATCCAGGACATCGCCTGTAAGGCGTTCGTCGAGTTCGGATCCGGCGCGTGACCAAACTGCGGCATGGCTTACGCGAGATTCTGTTAGAGTGCCCGGATACATGCTGTTTCGAAGGATATGTGTATGCCACTGCGACGATTCGAGAACAATCCGCTGCTTACGCCCGAGGACGTAAAACCCACGCGGGACGACCTGACGGTTCTGTGCACGATGAATCCCGCCGCGGTGCGGGTGGGAGATCAAGTGCTGCTGCTCGTGCGGGTGGGAGAAGCCGCCCGCCAGGAAGCCGAGCACGTCTGCTACCTGTACTTCGACGCCGAGGCGTCCGAGCTTCGCACCGGACGGCTGCGAAGGGACGATCCGGACCTCACGCGCCCCGACGGGCGAGGGTGGTTCCATCGCGGAAAGATGCTCCTGACCAGTCTCTCGCACCTGAGAATCGCGCGCAGCGGCGACGGAAAACATTTCACCTGCGACGATAAGCCGGCCATTTTCCCGACGACCCCTTACGAAGCGTTCGGCTGTGAGGACGCGCGGATAACCCCGCTGGACGGGCGATACTGGATAACGTACACGGCTGTCTCCGACCGCGGCGTCGCCGTGGCGCTGGCGAGTACGTCGGATTTTGTAACCTTCGCCAGGCACGGGCTGATCTTCCCGCCGTACAACAAGGACGTGTGCATCTTCCCCAGGAAAGTCCGAGGGCAGTACGTCTGCCGGCACCGGCCTTACAAAAGCGAGTTCAACGACGCATGCATCTGGACTGCCTACTCCCCGGACCTGCTGGCGTGGGGGACGCACGAAATAACCATGTCGCCCGAACCCGGAACCTGGTCGTCCGATCGAGTGGGCGCAGGGGCGCCGCCGATCCGGACGTCAGAAGGCTGGCTTGAAATATACCACGCCGTGGATGCCGACGGACGCTACGCGCTGGGCGCCTCGCTTAGTGACCTGGAGCATCCCGAGCGAATATCGACGCGCGGCAGCGTGCCTGTCTTTCTGCCCGAAACGCCTTACGAATGCGACGGCGTTTACGACGACGTGGTTTTCTCCAACGGTATCGTTACCGATGGCGAAACGCTTACGGTGTTCTACGGCGCAGCCGATAGGATATGCGCAGCCGCCGTTACCACGATCGACGAGATGATCGACGCGGCGAAGGCGTAGGAACGTCCAAATAGATGGGGGTACAGGCGTGAAATGCGGCGAATTCGAATCTGCCAGTTGATAACCGAGCTTCGTCCCGCCGGGGCTGAGCGGTGCGTCTACGAACTTGCACGCCGGATCGATCGTGAGCGGTTCGAGATGCGAGTGGCGTGCCTCCGCGGCGGGTCCCTCGTCGATTCCCTGCGCGAAGCCGGTATCGCCGTGACGGTCCTCGGCGTCCGCGGGAAGTGGGACGTGTTGAAGCTCGCGCGCCTTTCGACGATGCTGGCCCGCGCGAAAATCGACCTGCTGCACACGCACCTGTTCCACGCGGACCTTGCCGGCAGGGCCGCAGCCTCGCTGGCGGGCGTGCCGCACCTTCTGCACACCGTCCACGTAGCCGAGGGGCGGTTCCGACCGTGGCAATTCGCCTACGCACGAGCGATGGCGGGCTGCTGCGAAAGAATAGTCTGCGTCTCGAACGCGGTGCGGGATTTTCACGCCTCGCGAACCGGACTGCCGGCAGATCGCTATCTCGTGATCCACAACGGCGTCGATGCGGCAGCCTACGCGCGGGACGACGCCGAGCGGACCCGCCTGCGAGACCGCTGGGCCGTCCGCAGCGGCGATATGCTCGTTGCGTTCGTAGGCCGGCTTGACCAGCAGAAGGGCGTCGATACGCTTCTTGCCGCTGCGGAAAAATTGACTGGGCGAGGTGCGATAAAATTCGTCATCGCAGGCGACGGACCGCAGCGCGAAATGGTCGAATCGTTCGTCGACAGGCAGGGGGGGTCCGGCTGCGTGCGATATCTCGGACGGGTGGACGAGGTTCGCGCAATTCTCAGTGCCGCCGATATGCTGGCGATGCCGAGCCGATGGGAAGGTTTGCCCCTGGCGGCAGCGGAAGCGATGGCGGCTTCGCTCCCAATCGTAGCGACGCGCGTGGCGGGGCTTTCTGAGCTTGTCGTCGACGGCGAGACCGGGCTTCTCATCCCGCCGGACGACGCGACGAGCCTGGTCGAGGCGATTGAACGCCTGGCGGGCGACGCCGCTCTCCGGGAAAAATTGGGCGCCGCCGGGCGTCAGCGCGTAATCAAAAAATTCAGCATCGATACCAACGTCGCCGCTCATGAAAAACTCTACCTGCAAATCGTCGGGCGGCGAAGGCAGGATTGAAAAAATTCGGCATCGATACCAATCTCGCCGCTCACGAAAAACTCTATACGCAAATCGTCGGGGGAGAACGAAAAAATTCAACACCGCCAAACGGCAAGCCCTGACGTAAACTACGGCGATATTCGTACGCTGCACCAACTATTTTAGGATGGTTTGCGCCCGGTCCCCGCTTTTCGTTTTTTCCGATTAACCGATCCACTGGTGAACCGGGTAACCGTTTTTCCGTTTTTCGACTCATGAAAATGAAGTCGCCTGTCCGATATGTCGAACACGCGCCGATGTGACAGGCACGGCGAATGTCGCTATTTGACAAGTCGGTCCTCACGGAAGAACACGAAAAAAAATTTAACCCCGCCGTATCCCCCAGATATGGCGTTCGGTGCGGCAGATCGCCACTATAATTGCGTAAGTACGGCCAGTGTTAGGTACTTGCGATTTCGAGAAAAAGTGGGTATGTGACTTTTTTTTCTTGTCGGCTTCCCTATTTGTGGTTAAGTTTCCCTGTAAGTACCATGCTGTGGCAACAAGGACCTGGAAATGGCTCTCTTTGTCGGCGAATTCGAACAGACATTGGACGGCAAGCATCGCCTTGCCATCAGCGTCGCCTTGAGGGAGCAGCTCCAGCCGGAAGAAGACGGAAGTAATTTCTTTCTCGTACTCGGCCCGGACCGTCACCTCTGGTTATATCCGGACCAGTACTACCGTCGGCTGGTAGCGGGTCTGCGTCGATCGGCAATTCCCAGTCGCGAGACGCGGAAGATCGACCTGCTGTTCGCAATGGCACGGATGGTCAAACCGGATTCACAAGGTCGGATCGTTCTACCGGAGAAGTCGATGCAGCGTGCGATAGTTTCGGATCGCCTGACGCTGGTCGGCGTTTTCGACCACATCGAGATCTGGCCGACGGACGCATGGGAGAGCCACGTCGAGAGCGCGCTTCCGAGTTACGGTGAGGTGCTTTACGAAGCGTCCGAGCGATTGGACGATTCCGGCGTCCAGTAAGAATGGCAAATTAGTCGTGACAAGTTCAGATTGCTGTTGGTGGAGCAGGAGGCTCCTCCGGCGGGTCACGGATTGACCCAGAAGTTTCGGGTATGAAAGGAATCGTATGATGCTCATCCCCCGGCACGCTGAAAGCGCAGTACCTCTGAGGCACGGACGCCACAAGGGTTCTTGCGCGGAACTACGCCGCCAATTGGCACATCCATCAATGATTGACGATGGGCAACGGCAGCGCCTGCTGGAGTTGGCTGGACGCTTGCGGCGCGTTCAGGCACTGGGGGATGAGTATGCCCGATTGCAGCTTTCGGAACACATGGCCGCGGTTCTCGAACCGCCAACGGCGGTGGCCTGACGCGGCGCACCGGAACGATGGATCGCGAGAAAGCCCATAATCGCGGCCACGTCCCCGTCCTTGTGCGCGAGGTCGTCGAATTGCTCTCGCCGCACCAGCGGGGGGTATTCCTGGACTGCACGATAGGTCCGGGCGGGCACGCCGAAGCACTTCTACTGGCCGGGACGCCTGACGCGACACTGATCGGAATTGATCTGGACGAGAGCGACTTCGGTGCGGCGAGGAGAAGGCTGGAGCGTTTCGGCGATCGCGTCCGGATGTTTCACGCGGGATTCGACCAGGCACGCGCCGTGCTCGAACAGGCTGGAATCGACGCGGTGGACATCGTTCTGGCGGACCTGGGGTTTTCTTCGCGTCAGATGGACGACCCGAGTCGCGGGTTGAGCTTCGCCATGGACGGTCCGCTGGACATGCGACTGGACAGATCGGAAGGTCAAAGCGCCGCCGAGTTGGTCAACTCGCTCGATGAGAAGTCGCTGGCGGACCTGATTTATCGGTACGGTGAAGAACGTTACAGCCGGCGGATAGCCGCGGCGATAGTCCGTCGGCGGAAGCTGCAGGCGATCCGGCGGACGACGGAACTGGCGGAAATCGTCACGGCTGCATACCCGGCGCCCGCGAGACGATCGCGCCGCGGCGTGCATCCTGCAACGCGAACGTTCCAGGCGCTGCGGATTGCCGTCAACGACGAGCTGTCTCGGCTTGAAAAGCTGCTTGAAGAAATTCCACGCCTGCTGAACGTCGGCGGGCGCGCGGGAATCATCAGCTTTCATTCGCTCGAGGACCGACGCGTTAAACATGCGTTCGCTGAAATGGCGCAAGGCGGTGAGGCAGAAGTGCTTACGAAAAAACCCGTAACCGCTTCGGACGAAGAAATCGAACGAAATCCGCGAAGCCGATCGGCGAAACTTCGCGCCGTGGAAAAAATCGCCCCAGGACGGGCGAATTAGACAATCGTGAGTTGCCCTGATCCCGTGCATGCACGGAGGTGGAACATGACGCGAGAAACGAGAATTGGATTACTGGTCGGCCTGGCATTTATCGTTGCGTTCGGATTGATCCTCAGTGAACTGACCGCTCCTGAGCGAGAGACCGCTCGCGAGGCGTCCGGCAGCGACGAATCGGCTTACGCCTGGCGATCGGCCGTTACGGAACAGGCGCCCCTCGTCGAGGATCAGCCCGTCGAGTACATACCTGCGATGCTCGAAGAAGCTCCGGCGCCTGCGCCTCCGGCGCAAGTGGTCGCACACGCATCGATCGAGGAGAATCGTTCCGAACAGTCGCCCATGTCGCCGGAGACGCCCGGACGGGAAGCTACTCCCGCCGAGCTGCGCACAAGCATGCCTGCGCCGTCTCCCGCACCAGCGCAGCGCAGGCGCACGTACGTCGTGAGGGCAAACGACAGCCTGATCAAGATCGCCAGGAAGGTCTACGGCCCCGAACATGGCGGCGAGTACAAGCGGATATTCGCAGCCAACCGGAACATTCTCGCCGACGAGGCGACGGTTCTGCCCGGACAGCGCCTTGTGATTCCTCCCCTGGCCCGGAGATCGCCGATGCGCACGGCAGAGCAATCCGCCGCCGCGCCGCGCCGTTACGTCGAAATGGACCTGGGGCAGCTTCGCCGGCGATTCGGAACCTCCGGAGGAAATTCAACGCGCCGTCGCGTGTACGTGGTGCGTCGCGGGGACAATCTCACCACCATCGCGCGCAGAACGCTCAATGACGACAGCACCTCGGCCGTCATGAAAATATTCAACGCGAACCGCGACAAGTTACGCCGTCCCGACCGCCTTCCGATAGGCGTTGAGCTGACGATTCCCGGATAGGACCTGCAATAGCGAGCCTGCGATGCGTTTGGCGATAATTATTCTGTCTCTGGCGGCGATAACGGTTTGCCTTGTGCACATCCGGCGTGGCGAGGACGACGCCGCCAGGGAAATACAGCAGCTGCGTTCGCAGCAGATATCGCTGCGACGGGCGCTTTGGGACATGGACAGCGGCATCTCCCGTCTGATAGCGCGCGGGACCCTGCGACGGCAGGCGGGCAAGCTCACGGCAGTGAGGCTCGTGCCGGCGGGGGAGGCGCCTCGACTGATCGTCGTAGACGAGGACGCCGACCTTACGCAAGCAGGACATAATAACCCCTGAGGCAAAGTGACGCATGGACGAACGGGCCGGCAGAACCTGGCGACACAACATTATCTTCGCCTTTCTGATGCTGGCGGTAGTGGGTCTGTGCGTTCGGATGGGCCTGCTTCTCCGCGACGGTCGGGCCGAGGCTGTCGAGCTTGCCCAACGTCAGCAGCGGATGGAAATTCCACTCCCGGCAAGGACCGGAAGCATCTTTGCGCGAAGCTCCAAGCGTTACCTCCCGCTTGCGATAAGCCGCCAGAAGCCCAGTTGTTACGTGGACCCCTTCCTGCTGCGCGACGAAGAAATAGCCGACGTTTCAATCGCGCTGGCCGGGGCGCTTAACCTGGACGCTCGCGACGTGCAGCACAAGATACTTACCCGGCGAAAGAGGCGGTTCGCCTGGATAAAGCGGCGCATCGGGCCTTCGGAAGTCTCGGCCGTTCGCAAGGCGAAGCTTCCCGGCGTCGGGATCATTTTCGAGTGGCAGCGGGAGTACCCCAACGGTTCCCTCGCGGCGAGCGTCGTGGGGTTCCGGCGGAAGTACGGCGAGGCGGGCGGTGGCGCGGAACTTTCGCAGGACGAGCGCCTCAAGGCGAGAGATGGAAAACGGGTCGTGCTCGCCGACGCAAAGCGAAACCCGATCTGGCCGCTTCCGAAGCAAAGCAGACTTCCCCGCGACGGGGACAGCGTGTTCCTTACGATCGACCTGGCGATACAGGAATCGCTGGAGAGGGCGGTCGCCGAATCGGTGTCGAAGTTCGGCGCGAAATGGGGCACGGGCGTCGTCGTCGATCCACGCAACGGCAAGGTGCTTGCGATGTGCTCGTTCCCGACGTTCGATCCGAACACGTTCAACACCGCCCCGGCTGCGAACCGCACCAACCGGGCGATCAGTTATCCGTACGAACCGGGGAGTATCGCCAAACCGCTGTTCGCCGCAGGAGCGGTCAACGAAGGACTGATGACCTTCGATACGGAAATATTCTGTGAAAACGGAACGTACCGGGCATATCGCGGTGGACGGATCAGCGATCCCGGGCACAGTTACGGAAACCTCAGCCTGACCGATATCGTCGTGAAGTCCAGCAACATCGGAATGGCGAAAGTCGGCGAAAAACTGGGCAACGCGCGCCTCCACGCCATAGCGAAACGGTTCGGACTGGGCGAAAAAACGGGTATCGAGCTTCCGGGCGAAAGCGCGGGGATTATTCGCCCCCTGCGCCGCTGGGACACGTACAGCCTCCGGCGGATTCCGTTCGGACAGGAAATGTCCGCCACCACTCTCCAGATGGTGATGGCGTTCTGCGCGATAGCCAACGGTGGCGAACTTTTGCAGGCGCGCCTGATCGAAAAGGTAACGGACGCGGACGGGCGTCTCCTCTGGCAAGGTCGGAGGCGTCTCGTGAGGCGCGTACTCCGCGCGAAAGTCGCTTACGAAACGCTCGCGGTCATGCGGGAAGTCGTGGAGAGGGGCACCGGCAAGGCCTGCCGCCTGTCGCGTTGGACGAGCTTCGGAAAAACCGGCACCGCCCAGATTCCCGGACCGGGCGGATACGTGGAGGACGCCTATACAGGCTCGTTCGTCGGAGGCGCGCCGGCGTCCAATCCGCAGCTTGTATGCCTTATTTCGATATACCGGCCGGAGAAGTCCAAGGGCTACTACGGCGCGAAAGTGGCGGCGCCGTTCGTCAGGGAAGTGCTCGAAGAGGCGTTGATGTATCGCGACGTTCCCGGCGACCTTCCCGGCGGCGGGTATTGAATATCGAAAAGGCTTTGATCGCGTCCGGGGCGTCCTTGAAGCAACGGGCGGTAATTGGTTAGACTCCCAGCGTTGGCAGAGGCTCTCGCCGCCACGGTGCGCGGCGATCCCTGCCGACGAATTTGCCGGCGGCGTAACGTACCTACGATCGTCCGCGCGGTGACGGAGGCGGCATGAGGTTTTCTGAACTGCTTCAAAAGGCATCCGTCCGGCCGATCCAGACTCTCGGCGAGGTTGAGATAACCTCCGTCGCCGGCGATTCCCGCAACTGCCATGCTGGTTGTTGCTTCGTAGCCGTGCGCGGCAAGCAGTTCGACGGGCACGATTACATCCCGGCTGCGATTTCCGGAGGGGCCTCGGCAATCGTCTGCGAGGATCGCGGGAAAGTTCCCGACGGCGCCGTCTCGGCGGTGGTGAAAGACTCCCATGCGGCGCTGGGCAGATTGGCCCAGGCAATCGCCGATTGGCCCGCGCGAAAGCTCGTCAACCTCGGTATTACCGGTACGAACGGCAAGAGCACCGTCGCGGTTCTCCTGCGTTCGATTCTCCAGGCGGCGGGATGCCCAACGTCGCTGCTGGGAACGATCCGATACGAGATCGGATCGAGCGATATCGACGCGACGCACACCACCCCCTCGCCGTAGCGGCTGGCTGAGCTTATGGGCGAAATGGTCCGCTCCGCCCAGACGCACCTTGTCATGGAGGTCTCCTCGCACGCCCTCGATCAGAGGCGAACCGAGGGCGTGGATTTCAGAGCGGCTGTCTTCACGAACCTCTCCGGCGACCACCTTGACTACCACGGGTCGATGGAGGCGTATATCGAGGCGAAAAAACGACTGTTCCGCGAGCTGACGCCGGACGCGACGGCGGTGATAAACGCCGACGACCCGGTAGGCGAGTCGATCGCGCACGATACGTCCGCCCGCATTTTGCGGTACGGAATGGACAACCCGGCGGACCTGGCTGCGCGAATAGAAGACGCCGGCGTGGCGGGGACGGCGTTCGTCCTTGTCTTCGACGAGCGGGAAACGCCCGTGCGCACGCCGCTCATCGGGCGGCACAACGTTTACAATTGCCTCGCCGCGGCCGGGGCGGCAATTGCGCTGGGTATCGACGTGGAGACAATCGCCGGCGCACTGGGAGAGCTGGACATCGTTCCAGGGCGTTTGCAGCGGGTCCATTCGGACGCCCCCTTTGGCGTGTTCGTGGACTACGCGCACAGCGACGACGCCCTGGCGAACGTCCTGGAGGCGATCAGGTCGATCGAACACAGGCGAACGTTGCTGGTATTCGGCTGCGGGGGCGATCGCGACAGGAGCAAGCGCCCACGCATGGCGAAGGTGGCAGAAACCTTCGCGGACCATATCGTGGTTACGTCGGACAACCCGCGAACCGAGGCTCCCGGCGCCATTATCGACGAGATTCTCGCGGGGTTCAGCGATTCGGGGACGAGGCGCGTCGTTGTCGATCCGGACCGTCGAAAAGCGATAGCCTTGGCGATCGACGAGGCCTGCCAGGGCGATATCGTGCTGATCGCCGGGAAGGGGCACGAGGATTACCAGATTCTCGGAAGCGAACGGATTCACTTCAACGACGTCGAGGCGGCTGGCGAACTGCTGCGGGAGCGAGGGTACGGCGAATGAAGCGGCTGTCCATGCAGGAAATCTGCCGAGTGGTGAACGGGCGCTGGCTTTCGCAGGCCCGCCCGGCGTCCGTGGATTGCATTTGCACGGATACGCGCGACGCGGCAAGCGGTTCGTTGTTCATCGCGCTGCGAGGTGATCGTTTCGATGGGCATGTGTTCCTTCCACAGGCTGCCGATGCTGGATGCGTCGCGGCGATGGTGAGGCGGGACAGCGAACCGCCTCCGCAAGTGGCTGAGAGATTTCCAGGAGGAGTAATCGGCGTTGCGGACACCACCAGGGCGCTGGGCGGTCTTGCGGCGCATCATCGTTCGATTACCAACGCAGCCGTCGTCGCGGTCACCGGTTCCAACGGAAAGACGACCGTCAAGCAGATGATCCATCGGATCCTTTCCACGCGGTTCAAGGGCACATGCAGCCCGAAAAGCTTCAACAATGCAATCGGCGTGCCGCTGACGCTTCTGGGCGTCTGCGGGGCGGACGATTACGTGGTGTGCGAAATCGGTTCCAGTGCACCGGGAGAAATCGCCTCGCTGGGTGCGATAGCGCGCCCGGTCGTTTCGGTGATCACGTCCGTCGGCCGGGCGCACCTCGAACAGTTCGGTTCTATCGAACGCATCGCCGTCGAGAAGGCCTCGCTGCTGGGCACGATGGAACCGGAAGGTCTTGCCGTCGTCTTTTCCGACAGCGATATCCTGGAGAAGGCGTTAAGGTATTACCATCGGCGGATCATCCGGTTCGGACAATCGGACTTGGCCGACCTTCGCCTGACGGCGTGGGAAACCGACGGAAGTTCCCAGCGATTCGAGTTGAACGGGCACATTTCCTGCCGCCTGCCGGTTCCCGGAAGGCACAACGCGCTGAATGCCCTGGCGGCGATCGGCGTGGCGCGGCGGTTTGGAATAGACGAAGCCGCAGCCGTCGATGCGATGGAGGGTTTCACGGGTATCGAGATGCGCCTCCAACGCATTGTCGTCGGAGGGGTGACGATCATCAACGACGCATACAACGCCAACCCCGCCAGCATGTTCGCAGCCGTCGATACACTCGCGGAAATTCCCGCCAAGCGGCGTGTGGTTATCGCAGGCGATATGCGGGAACTGGGCGATCAGAGCGAACAATTGCACCTGCAAACCGGGCGAGAAATAGCCCGGCGAAACATCGACCTGGTGATCGGGATCGGGCTGCTTGGCCGATATATCTCTGATGGCGCCTCCCAGGAGGGAACCACCGTCGAGGCGTTCGATCTTATCGAACAGGCGCACAAGCGGATTGCCTCCCTGCTGAGCGACGGGGACGTTGTCCTGTTGAAGGGATCGCGCGCGATGGCGATGGAAAGGCTCGTCGATCCGATCCGTTCGGCGTTCGAAGAAAAATAATTGCAGGGCACGTCTCGATACGCATCGGGATTGCACGCCGGTCAAAGTGAACGTCTTAAATCCGAAATCCGAAACAAATACGAAATTCAAAATACAAAAACTCGAAACAACAGCATGCAGGGAGTCGACGTTTCTGTTTTGAAAATTAGGATTTTGAACAATTGATATTGTTTCGTATTTCGAGTTTCGTGCTTCGAATTTGATTTTATCGACCTTTGAATCGTCAAAGTAACCCGCCATTGGCGGGTTACAGCGGAAAAACGAGGCGATACCGCCGCTGCCTGTTACATTCGCCATTCAATGTTCAATAAAGGTCTGACGATTGATTCACTGGTTCTTCAAATCGTATTTCGATGTCGCCGGTCTGGGGCTTCGCATCGTCGCGTCGGCGGCATGCAGCTTCTTCATCGTCATGGTCCTCGGCCCGCGACTTATCCGCTTGCTGGTGAAGCGGAAGATCGGCGACACGCCCGAGTTCGACCACGCCGACCTTAACGAGCTGACCCGGCACAAGTCCATGACGCCCACGATGGGCGGCGCGCTGATCGTCGTGGCGATCTTCACGTCGGTTATACTGTTCGCGAACCTCGGAAACTTCTACATCCGCATGGCGCTGCTGGCGCTGATCTGGCTGGGCGGGCTTGGCGCCATCGACGACTGGATCAAGCTGCGATACTCGACCGGAAAAGGCTCGCGCGACGGGCTGAGAAGCTGGGAAAAAATTATTTTCCAGGTAGCGCTCGGCGTGCTCCTGGCAGCGTTCATGTACAAGTACGGCCGGGAAAGCCACGTCGGCGCAATCAACCCGGCACACAGTTTCTACTTTCCGTTTCGCGCCTCGGCGGTGGCGCTTCCGCTCGTCGCATACGTCATTATCACAGTGCTGACGATGGTAGGCTCGTCAAACGCCGTAAACCTCACCGACGGGATGGACGGCCTGGCGGCAGGATGCCTGATAATCGTCACCGGCGTGTTCCTGATAGTCTCCTGGCTGGTCGGCGTGACGGAATGGGCGAGTTTTTTCTCCATGCCGCTGGTCGCCGGTTCGGCGGAAATGACGGTCCTCTGTTCGGCTATGCTCGGAGCGTGCCTGGGGTTCCTGTGGTTCAACGCGCACCCGGCGCAGGTGTTCATGGGCGATACCGGGTCGCTGCCGCTGGGCGGGCTGCTGGGATTCATCGCGGTCGTCACGAGGCAGGAACTCATGCTCCTGATCGCAGGAGGAGTGTTCGTGATGGAGGCTATCAGCGTAATTCTACAGGTCGGATACTACAAAATGACGCGCCCACCCGGCGGGCTGGAGGGCAAGCGACTGTTCCGATGCGCCCCGCTGCATCATCACTTTCACCTGGGCGGATGTCCCGAAACGAAAGTCGTCGCGCGATTCTGGATACTGGGGCTGATCTTCGCGGCGCTGGCGCTGGCGACCCTGAAACTCCGATAAGAAAAACAGGCTGCTGACAACCGGCCGCTGACCACGGTTTTGGGAACTTATGGGTTACGACTCGAACGACATGATCCGCCTGCCGCTGAGGGATAATCCCACGGGGATGGGCATGATGCTTTCCGTTCTGGCGATGCTGGCGCTGGGGGTCGTCATGGTCCACAGCGCCGTGGCGTCCGTGATCCAGCCGGGCCCGTGGTACTCGCGCCTGGACGTAAGACACACCGTTTTCGCGATACTGGCGATGGGGGTGTTGTGCTGCGGCTGGCTGTTCGACTATCGCAGGCTCGCCGGACGCGACTTGCCCGTCCGCAGCGGCGCCAAACGCTCTGCCACCGGTAGAATGACGAGCGGATTTCCCGTAGTGGCGGCGGTGCTGCTGGCAGTGGCGGCGATCTTCTGCGTTCTCGTGTTCGTTCCGGGAATCGGGCACAAGATTAATGGAAAGTTCCGCTGGATCCGCTTCGGTCCAAGGCAATACTCCATCGGGTTCCAGCCTTCCGAGATTCTCAAACTGTCGCTTATGGTTTTCCTGGCGGCCTTTCTGGCGCGGAGAGGTGGGCAGGTTCGCAGTTTCCGCAAAACGCTTCTACCGGTTCTTCTCGTCAGCGCCGTCTGTATCGCCCTTGTCGTAACGCAGGATTTCGGTACCGCCGCGGTCATGGGACTGAGCGTCCTGGCGCTCCTGATGCTTGCGGGTGTGAGGTGGTATTATCTTTTCACCCTTATCGTCGCCGGGGCCGGCGCGGGATACCTGTTCGTTACGCACAGCGCGTATCGAATGGCGCGCATTGCGGCGATGCTCGACCCGTGGGCGACGGGAAATCCCAGCGCCTACCAGCCAAGGCAGTCGCTCCTGTCGATACTGACCGGCGGATACACCGGACAGGGCGTCGGGCACGGAATGCTCAAACGCGGGTTCCTGCCCGAAGCGCCGACGGATTTCATCTTCGCGACGTACTGCGAGGAGTGGGGCCTTGCCGGAGCGATGCTGCTGATGGGACTGATTCTTCTCTGGCTGTGGCATGCAAGACGCGCCACGTCGCACGCGCCGAATGAATTCGGGTATCTCCTGTGCGGATCGCTCGGTTTTCTGATAGGTTTGCAGGCGGTGCTGCACATAGCAGTGACCCTTGTCGCCGCTCCTCCGACGGGAATGGGGCTTCCGTTTATCTCGGCCGGTGGAACATCGCTGGTGACGATGGCCGCCGCCGCAGCTCTGATGATCTCCGTCACGGCGCGAAGACGAACGTGAACGATCCGATATACATCTTCGCCGGTGGCGGCAGCGGCGGGCACCTCTACCCGGGACTCGCCGTCGCCGACGCCCTGCGAACGCTGGAACCGAGCGCACGCATCGTATTCGCCTGTTCGGATCGTTCGATCGACAGGCGCATCCTGGACGCATCGCCATATGGCGTGGTGGTCCAGCCGGTGCGTCCCGTCCCGGCGAAACCGGCGAAACTCCCAGCCTTCCTGAAAGCGTGGCGGGCATCCAGGCGGCTCGCAGCGGAGATGATTCGCGACCTGCGCCCCTCGGCGGTACTGGGTCTTGGCGGTTTCGCCGCAGGTCCGATTGCACGCAGCGCCGCCGGGCGCGTCCGCGCCGGCCTGCTGAACCCGGACGCCGTTCCCGGAAAGGCGAACAGGTATCTCGCACGCTACGTGGACGCGATTTTTACGCAGTTCGCCGGCGCCCGCGAAAGTTTTCAACCCCGCGAGAGGCTCAAGGTCAGATGCGTCGGATGTCCGGTCCGTCCGAGCCTGGCAAACGGCGATCGCGACGAGGCGATTCGAACGTTCAGCCTCGATGTTGACAAAAAAACGCTGCTCGTCCTGGGTGGCAGCCAGGGCGCCCAGTCGATTAACCTTGCCCTGGACGCTCTTGCGGGAGAAATGGACGCACTGGCGGACAAGTGGCAGATTCTGCACGTGACAGGCACGCGGCGGGAGAGGTCGCGCCGGCCGGCGAAAATACACACGGTCCGGCTGGACTATTGCGACCGCATGGACCTTGCCTATGCGGCCGCCGACCTTGCACTCTCTCGCGGCGGAGCGGCGACGATAGCTGAACTCATCGCCACACGAACGCCCGCCGTCGTAATGCCTTATCCGCATCACACCGATCGGCAGCAGCGCCTGAACGCAGCCGGACTCGTCGAGACGGGCGCCGCCGTGCTGGTTGACGACAGCACGGACCCGTCCGAAAACGCCGACAGGCTCCGGGGCGATCTGTTGGGCATAATGCTCTCTGCCGAGCGCCTGGATTCCATGCGTTCGGCGATGGGAAAATTCCGTCATGCAAACGCCACGACGACGGTGGCGAAATGGCTGCTCGGTACGGAATAAATCCCTTTCGCCAGGGGCTCTAAAGAAAACCACGCATGGTTGGCGATAACATTTACAGGCGATGTGTAATCGCGTCGGTTGTGTATGCGCCGCACGGCTGGGTTTGAAAGGTTATCCGGAACCCTGTACGATGCGCGAAGAAATGGAAATCAAGAAGCGAAACATGAGTGTTTCCGATGAGGCGGTGCGGTCTTACACGGGCCTGAAGGTGCACCTGATCGGCGTGGGCGGCGCGGGGATGCGCGCCCTTGCGGGGATGCTCATGGATTGCGGCGCCTCGATCAGCGGTTCGGACATGGCCTCCAGCGGCGCTACCGAACGCCTTCAGTGCCGAGGCGCAAACGTTATCATCGGTCAAAAGGGTGAGAACATTCCGCCCGAGTGCGACCTCGTGGTGTACTCGGCGGCGATTCACGAGCAGAACCCCGAGTTGCTCGCCGCCAGGAGTCGCAACGTGGAGGTGGTGAAGTACAGCCAGATGCTCGGACGGATGATGTCGCGCCGCGTCGGAATAGCCGTTGCCGGAACGCACGGAAAGAGCACCACTACCGCGATGGTCGCCTACGTGCTGCACGAAGCCGGCGCGGACCCGAGTTTTATCGTCGGCGCGACGGTGGACCAGCTCGGCGGTCCCAGCGGGGCGGGCAAGGGAAAATATTTCGTCGCCGAGGCGTGCGAGTTCGATCGCAGCTTCCTGAACATGAGACCGCACTACGCGGCGATCCTCAATATCGAGGAAGACCACCTGGACTGCTACAAAGACCTGGACGCCATCGTCGAGGCGTTCCGTGCGTTCGCCTCGCAGGTATCGCCGGAGGGAGTGCTGATCGTCAACGGCGACGATCGCTGCGCCGCGGGCGTTGTGGACTCGGCGACGGCGAATACCCAAACGTTCGGCCTGGGCGAACGGTGTACCTGGCGCGGCGTGAATATCGCCGCCCAGCGCGGTCGCAGCCGAATGGACGTAATGCTGGATGGAAAGCGGTTCTGCAAGCTGCAGGTTCCGCTGCCGGGCCTGCACAACGCCTACAACGCTCTGGCGGCGACGGCGCTGCTGCATCAGGTCGGCATCGATCGAGAGATGATTTCCGGAGCGCTCGGGCGTTTCGCGGGCACGCGGCGGCGGATGACGCTCAAGGCGCAGCTCGACGGCGTCGCGGTGGTGGACGATTACGCGCACCATCCCACGGAAATCCAGGCGACGCTGAGGGCGATTCGCGACTACTACGACCCGCAGCGACTGATGTGCGTGTTCCAACCGCACCAGCACAGCAGGACGCGATTCCTGTTGAAGGATTTCGCACGGAGTTTCGCCGCAGCCGACGAAGTGATCGTTCCGGAAATATACTTCGTTCGCGACAGCGATCGCGAGAAGGACTATATCTGTTCGCAGGACCTCGTCGCGCAGATAGGCCTGCACGGCGGTGCGGCTGTTTACCTGAAAACATTCGATGAAATCGTCCAACACCTGAAGAGTTCGCTCCGACCGGGCGATCTGCTTGTCACCATGGGTGCTGGAAATATCTGGGAAGTCGCCGATGAAATTGTTCACTGGCTTGGAACAGATCGTTAAAACCGACGAACCGATGAGCCGGCATACATGGATGGGTATCGGTGGCGCGGCGACGTATTTCATACAGCCGGAGACCACCGATCAACTCGTCCAGGTTGTCACGCGCTGCAACGAGAACGAGATCCCCATGTTCGTTCTGGGTAGCGGGGCGAACGTTCTGGTCGACGATAATGGCGTCAACGGTGCGGTGATATGCCTGGCCGGCGATTTCACGAAAACGGCGTTCGGCGAGAGTGTCGTTCGCGCCGGCGCCGCGGCGGACATGGGAAAACTGGTGCTCCAGAGCGTTCGCCAGGGGCTTTCCGGGCTGGAGTGCCTCACCGGAATCCCCGGAACCGTCGGCGGTTGCGTGAAGATGAACGCCGGTGGCGTGTTCGGCGATATCGGAAGCGTCATCGAATCCGTCGAGGTGATGAGCGCCGACGGCGAGATATTCACGCGCCATCACGACGACCTGGAGTTCGCGTATCGCTCCACGAACATCAGCGCGAAGTTCGTGCTGTCGGCTGAGTTCCGCCTTGCGCAGGACGACCCGAACAGGGTGCTCCGGCAGGTCAAGGAGATATGGATTTACAAGAAGAACACCCAGCCGCTCTCGCACCGCAACGCCGGGTGCGTCTTCAAGAATCCGCGTGGAATGTCCGCCGGGGCGCTTATCGACCGCGCCGCCCTCAAGGGGAAGAGCGTCGGGGGGGCGCACGTTTCCCAGAAGCACGCGAATTTCATTCTAGCCGATCCCGGCGCGACGGCTTCGGACGTGCTGAAGCTGATCAATATCGTTCGCGAGACCGTATACAAAAAGTCCGAGGTGTACCTCGAGCTGGAAATCGAGGTGTGGTGAGATGGATAGCGAATTTTTCGCGAGCGAGATTAGAAAAAAGTCCGAGGTGTACCTCGAGCTGGAAATCGAGGTGTGGCGAGATGGATAGCGAATCGTCCGCCGCAAAAGGCGAGACATCCGCGGCGCAGGGGGGTATCGACATGCTGGACGTCACCGTCCTGATGGGCGGACCTTCCAGCGAGCGGGAAGTGAGCCTGATGAGCGGAAAGGCGATCGCCGACGCGCTCGAGCGGGTCGGTCACGCCGTTACGCGGTCGGACATTCGCCCCGGCGATCTCGGCGCGCTGGGGCGCGATGGCATGGACGTGGTTTTTATCGCGCTGCACGGGGAGTTCGGGGAGTCCGGCGATCTCCAGAGGCTCTGCGAGGCGCGAGGATTGCGATACACGGGCTCCGCTCCGCGAGCGAGCGAGCTGGCGATGGACAAGGCCGCCGCGAAGCAGTTCTTCAAGCAGGCGGGGCTGAACACACCCGACTGGATGATCATCGAGGAGTTCCACCCGCCTCAAGTCTATCGCGAATGGTTGCGGGACCTGTCGCTTCCGGTCGTGCTCAAACCCGTGGACGGCGGATCGAGCCTCGACGTTACGATCGCGCGGGACGAGGCGACCCGTGACGACGCACTGGACGCCCTGCTGGACGATTACGGCCGGGCCATGCTGGAAAAATTCGTCGCCGGTCGGGAACTGACCGTGAGTATTCTGGCGTCCGAGGCGCTTCCCGTTCTGGAGATAGTACCCGCCCGCGAATTTTACGATTTCACGGCAAAGTACGCCGAGGAATCCGGCACGCGGTACGTGTTCGATCACGGCCTTTCGACTGAGATCACCCAGGCCGCCGAAGAAGCCGCCCTGATCGCGCACCGCTCGCTGGGGTGCAGGGATTTCTCCCGCGTGGACTTCATTCTGGACGAAAACTCCACACTTCAGGTGCTGGAGATAAATACGATCCCCGGATTCACGAGTCATTCGCTGCTTCCGATGGCGTCGGAACGGGCCGGTATCGGGTTCGACGAGCTTGTGGATCGGATCGTGCGCATGGCGATGGAACACTGATGCGATAAATGGCGAAAGCCAGGGAGCGGCACCATGGGACGCAGAAAAAAAACATCCAAGCCGCCGCACCGGCCGTCGGGCGTTACCCGCTGGTGGTCCTCACTCGACGACGTGCGGAAATCCACCATTCGCAGGAGCGTTATCTGGACGGTCCTTGTGATCGTCGCGCTTTGTGCGGGAGTAGTGGTGATGAAAACGCTGGAAGCTCGCGTGCTGAGAGATACCCAGGCGACGCCGATGCGCGCCGTGCGAGTGCGACTGGTGGACAAGCCCGACTGGATGCCCGCCTCGCTCGTACGGAGGATCGCGGCGGATATCGCGCCCAGGCGCGGCGAGTTCCTCCGCGGCGATCTTACGCGGACAGTCAACGGTCGCGCCGAGCGGAACCCGTGGATCGCGAAGGTGCATCACGTCGAGAAGCGTTTCACTGAAGACCCGCGGGTCGGACTTGTCGAGGTGAAGGCGACCTATCGCGGCGCGATCGCGCGAATCATGCAGGATGGGCGGTTCTTCTACGTCGACGGCGAGGGCGTGCGCCTGCCTGCCGGACAGGTGCCGAAATGGACCGCAAAGACGCCCGACGGTAAAACGCTTTACTTTACGGACCGCTCGCGCGTGCCGCCGGAGATGCGCCCGCGACGGATCCCGTACGTGATGATCGACGGCGTACGGGATGCGGCGCCGCCGGTGGGGGGGGCGTGGAAAAGCGGCGAGGTGGAAACGGCCCTGAGGCTCGTCCGGCTCATCCGAACGCGACCGTATGCGTCGGAATTCTCAGGCGTGGACGTGAGAAACTTCAACGGGCGAATTACGCGACACGAGCCGCACCTGAGACTCTACGCCCAACGCAAAAATGGAAGGATTACGGAAATACGTTTCGGAAAGTTCCCCGACCCCGACGGAGATCACGTAATCTCGCCGGAGCGAAAAATGTCGTACCTGGACGAGTACGTTTCCAGGCACGGTGGAAAGCTGGCCGGGTTCAATACCTATCTCGACCTGCGGTACGATTCACTGCATGTCAGCCTCAACTGACAATCCGTCCGCCGGATCGCTTGCAAGTCTTTCATGGCGGCCGGCGGGTTTGTGGCATCTTGTCGTGTGCCTGGGCGCCCTGGCGATAGGGCTTTGGCCGGGCGCCGTCGTCGCTGAGTACGGTGCGCCGAACTCGGTGCCGCTACCGGTCCTGCAATGCCTCGCCGTCGCACAGGTGGGCTTCATTCTGCTGGTGTATCCTCTGATACTGATGCGCCGCTCCCTGCGCGATTCGGAAAAATCAAAAAAACTTTGCCCGCTGCAAATGGCGATCGAATCGTTCGTGATGATGCTCACCGCGGCGCCGTTGTACGTTATCGGCACTTATCTTTCCGACGGCGTATTCGCCGACGCGGTGCGGTTGTGGCTGTACCTTGCGGGAATCTTCCCGCTCGGCTGGCTCGCCGGGATGCACCTGGCGCGGGGCTGGCGGATCGGGGCGATGCTCGGCGCGGTGCTGATCGCGCTGGGGCTGCCGGCTGGGTTCTATATCGCGGCAGAGTTCGCGCCGTCGGCGGCGATTGTGATGAGGCGAATCGCGCCGGCGATCTTCGCATGGGACGTCGCATCGCCGCGAGGCCCGACGTACTGGCCTGATCCGTTATGGGCGTGGTTCATCTGGCCGGGGGTGGCGATACTCGCGACAGCGGCGCTGTGGACTATCAATCGTCACAACAGTTGTCGCCGTGCCGGCGACGGCTAAACGGAGTTGTGATCGGACGGGCTGGACTTTCCGATGATCGATTCGCTAAAATGCTCCGTGACAGACTTATTCGAGAAAGGTGCGGAGGTTTCACATGGAATGTAAAAGACAGCAGAACATCGAGAGTTGTACCTGCCCGCACAACTCATGCGATAAATACGGCCTGTGTTGCGACTGCATCCGGAATCATCTGGCGAAGCAGCAATTGCCCGGCTGCTGCTTCCCTCCGGAGGCGGAGGCCTGCGATCACAGCTTCAAGGCCTTCGTAAACGCCTGGGGATTGTAGTCTGACAATGCAAATCGACCCCGCGGAAACGCCGACCATCGTGAGAGCGGGTGAGCGGACCTTCGTTCGCCAGGCGATCGATAACATGGGGTGGGTCGACATGGGCGAGTGCGTCCTCGTCGTCGACGCCCTCGAACAGCGGAAACTGGAAGGCGAAGTCCTCGAAGCAATCGCCCGGACCGCAGGCGACAAGCCGGTTCGATACGTGTTGAACACGCACACGCACGGCGATCATACCGCCCTGAACAAAATGTTCCGCAAACGATTCGCCGCGGAGATCGTCAATTACAAAACGTGCGATATCCCCGACGACGGCAAGTGGTTCGAGACAGCCGCGGCGAAGGTGCAAATGCTGCACATGCCCGGCTGTCACACAGGCAAAGATTGCGTCGTGTGGGTTCCGGACGATTCAGTTTTGTTCGTGGGCGACATTTTCGGCTGGGGACTTGTCGGGCCAAACGGGGGCATAGCCCCGGGGCAGGCGGGCGTCATACTGGAGATATATTCCCGGCTGATCGCGCTGGACGCAAAGACGGTCGTGCCCGGCCACGGTCCGGTATGCACGACGGGGGAACTGAAACGTTGGGCGGCGTATTTCCGTTGGCTTATCGAGGAGGTCGGCGCTCGCGCAGCTGAGGGTAAAACGGGTGCCCAGGTGCTTGAGGAAGTGGCGCCGCCTGAGGACATGCACGGCTGGTGGCGGTTCCTCGCATGGAAGCACGCCGACAGCGTTTCCAAGGTCTTCGCCGCCGCTCGGCGCGGACGGCTAGTGATTTGACGCCTCCTGCGCCAATCGCGTTACTTCCGCGATAGCATCGTCGGCGGACAGACGCCGCGATACGAGTTGGGCGAGCGTCGAATCGACTCCCATGCTCCCACCGGCGTAGAGGTCGTATGCGGCTACGCGCTGGGCACCCCGCTTGACCAGCACGCCGGTGAGTCCGACCTGAGCGACCCGCGAATGAGCGCAGCCGTTGGGGCAGCCGGAAACGCAGACGACGCTTTCGGCGTCCAGCACGCCGGATAACTTCTCTCGAAGACGCTCGGCGATGCCGTTCGTCTCGACCAGTGCCCTGGAACACCACTTGCTTCCCGGGCAGGCGATAACGGTCGGCTGGGGCTTGGCGGTCCGTGCGAGCGGTTCGTGCGCAGCAATCGCTTCCCGCAGCGCGGAAACGTCGCGGGCGAACAGCACCACGCGATGTCGCGTGTCGATGCGCACGCGAAATTCGTCGCGCGAGGCGATCTCGCCGATCGCTTCCGCCTGGTCGGTGGAAACATGCCCGTTGGCAAACGTCAATGCGATACGTTCATCGAAGCCGTCGCCTGGCGATTCCATCTGCACTTCGGGAAAGGTGCGCGAGGCCTTCTCGGAGGCGAACGCCTCTTCCAGCAGAGCGACGAATTTCCCATCGCCCAGCCGCTCACGGACATGACGCAGACGGGCGCGGGAGCGATTTTCCCTGTCGCCGGCCACGGCGAAAACGCGAGCGACCGCCACGGTAAGCGGCAGCACGTCGTTGGCGTCGATCCAGTCGAACAGGCGGATACCCGTAGCGGGCCTGGCGCCGAGGGAGCCGGCCGTCACGACGGAAAAACCCCATCGCCCGTTGCGATTCACCGCGACGAAGCCCAGGCAGTTGATCCAGGGTTGTCCGCAGTCGCCGCTGCACGAGAAGGAAATTTTCAACTTCCTTGGTAGCGAATAGATGCCATCGATGGATTCCAGCTCGCGACGAACCAGCCAGGCCAGCGGAAGCAGGTTTACGCTTGAACTACTGACGCCGCTGCACGGACAGACGGTGATGTTCCGCAGTGTGTCTCCACAGGCGCCGAGGGCAGTCAGATCGGCCTCGGCGATAGCGTGCTGCACGTCGCCGACGCGATCTGCCGGAACGTCGTGCAGCTCGATATCCTGGCGGGTCGTCAGGTGCAGCGGCGCCGTGGGAGTGAACTGCCTTGCGATCCGGGCGAGAGACTTCCACTGCCCACCGCTCAGAATACTGCCCAGCAACTTTACCCTCTGCATCCAGAGTCCTTCCTGTCTTTGGGGATACAGCCCCGCCAACCGTGCGGTGCCCGGATCGTCCGGGACGGCGTCGCAGGGAAATCCTGCCTGCTTGTTCTCTACCATGGCAACGCTCCGATGATTCGATTTTTCATATACCCGCGACGTCGAGCAGTTTCAACGGCCGGGTGTGGATTCCGCACTCGCCGCCACACTTGCTGGTTCCTATCCAGCGTCCTGCCCGCTCGTTGGGGTCCAGGCTGATGTTCGAGCAGGGGGCGCATCCGCGCGGGCTACTTTCTCTTTAAAGTTCGCACCTTCAACCAGTGCTTTTACGTCTTCGTTAATGGCTGTGGTCAACATGAATGGTTCTCCTGCAATTAGTATGTCTTTATTCGGATCGGGGTTGAAATATGTTTACCGGGTGCGCCTGCTGCTCTAAATACAGTAGCTTCCGACATACTGGCCGGTGGCGTTTTTTTCATCGATGAGATCCTGAAATGTCGTCTCATCGTAGACGGCCGCCACCGCGTCACGCACCCGGCTCCACATACCCATGAAGGCACGCTCGCCTTCGAGAGAGCAGAAAGCCTCGTCGTTACGGTTGGTACACTGCACCGGACCGATTGGACCGTCGATGAAACGGATAATCGCCCCCACGTTAAGCGAACGCGGTGGAACGCTCAGCAGGTAACCGCCACTGACGCCGCGACGCGATTCGACAAAACCTCCCTGACGCAGCTGCCGGAGAATAAGCTCCAGGAAGCGGGGGGGGATCGCCTGGACGGAGGCAATCTCCGCGACCGAAGTCGGCCCGGCCCCGAGCCTCGAGGACAACTCGTATATGGCCCGCAAGGCATATTGACATTTCCGGGAGACGTTCATTTCCTGCAAAACCCCAATACCATACTAATATGATCGGAATAATAAGCTATACGCTGAAGCGGCTCAAGACCTTTCCGTAATTTTTTGGAAAATAGTCTTCTACCCAATCGCTTCGGCGCATAACACTTGCCATATCAAGCGATTACTGACTAGAGGCCGGCGGGGTGAAAAATCATAGATACGTCAGGTTCGTTTTCGCCTGTCCGTGATACCGGACAAAAGCAGCTCCCATCCGGTCTGCGGACGGAGGCTGGGGTGGAATATCAAATGTCTCTCTCGCCTTTCTCAGGCGAGATGGGCTGCGGCTTACTTCAAGGATGCGAGCTTCGCACGCTTGGACTTGAGGCTTCTGAGGGTCTTCTTGAGAGCGGATATTTCCGCGTCAAGCTCGGCTGAGAGTTTCTTCAGACCGGCGTCGAAACCGGTTGTACTCTTAGCGACGCGGCGAACGATTTTCTTCGCGCTGGTTTTGGCCTTCCTGTGTTTTACTTTCTTTTTCGCCGGTCGGCACTTTGGCGAATCGGCGTAATGAACTCCCAGGCTTCTTCCGTTGCTGAAAATCGTTCCACACGTCTTGCATTTGAATACGCGTTTGGGTTTTGCCTTGGCCATGTTTCTTTCTTTCATAAGAGGTTAATGGAAACGATCGACATGTTGATCAAACATTATATTGTTTCATATCGCATAGTCAAGACTTTACAGTAACGACATTGAAATAATCATGATTGAATATATGATAACTTATCGGGCGGTGATTTCATGGAGAATGAAATGAGTTCCGAGACACTTCGCGCTGCACTTGGGCTTCACCTGGCCGGCGGCGTGGGTGCTGTTCTTTATTCCAGGCTCATTGAAAAGTTTGGCTCTCCCATTGACGCTCTCGCCGCCGGACCGGCTGGTTGGCGGTCCGTTCAGGGTATCGGCAGCAAGACGGCCGAGGCAATTCGGGCGGTTTCCGAAGCGGATATCGATGAGGAGTTGGCGCTTGCCGATCGCGCCGGTGCGGAAATAGTGACCGTCGGGTCTGATCGTTACCCGGCCGCGTTGGAGACCATCTTCGATCCGCCGGTGGTGTTGTACGTTCGCGGCAGGTTAACCCGCCCCGACGCCGTTGCGTTAGGCGTAGTGGGCGCCCGTCGATGCACGCACTACGGCATGGAGCAGGCGGAGCGTTTCGGGGGGCTTCTCGGAAGGGCGGGTCTGACGGTTGTCTCCGGAGGCGCCCGGGGAATAGACACTGCCGCCCATCGCGGAGCGCTGACCGCCGGGGGCAGGACGATTGCCGTAATGGGTTGCGGGCTTTGCGAAACTTACCCGCCGGAGAATGCGAAACTCTTTGATCGGATCGTCTCCGAAGATCGTGGCGCCGTCATATCCGAACTGCCGATGCTGACGAGCGTGCTGAGCGGAAACTTCCCCACGCGGAACAGGATTATCTCCGGGCTGTCGCTGGGCGTGTTGATCGTGGAGGCGGCCCGTCGAAGCGGAAGCCTGATCACCGCGCGCGAAGCGGACGAGCAGGGCAGGAGAGTCTTCGCCATACCCGGGCGGGTGGATTCGCCCATGAGCGGAGGGACGAACAGGCTTATCCGCGATGGCGTGACGCTCGTACAGAACCTGGACGACATTCTCGACGAGCTGGGCGACGTCGGGGCTGTGCTCACGCGGGCGGATGAACAGGAGCGAGCGGCAGAGGACGACGAACCGCCGGGCCTGAGCGACCTGGAGGCGACGCTGCACGCCTCTTTGTCCGATGGTCCGCTGGGCCTGGACGAGCTTCTTCGCCGCACGGGAATCGAAAGCGGACGGGCGGTTTCGGCTATGACGATGCTCGTGCTCAAGGGCGCCGTCGAACAGAGGCCCGGGAATATCTTCGCGAGAAAGCGGCGATAGGGGAAAATTTCGTAACCACGAAGGTCACAAAGGCCACGAAGGTCACAAGGACGGCAAAAAATTGATGTAAAAAAACTTCGTGAACTTTGTGTTCTTTGTGCCCTTTGTGGTGAAAAAACGCGGCCTGGTGCGCTTGTCAGAACTGGTGCAGGAAGCGGACGTCGTTTTCGTACAGCAGGCGAATGTCCGGAATCTCGTATTTCCGCATGACCATCCGCTCGATGCCAAGCCCGAAGGCGTATCCGGTGTATTTTTCGCTATCGTAACCGACGGCCGTCAGTACGTTCGGATCGACCATTCCGCATCCGCCAAGTTCGATCCACTCGGACTGCCCGTCGTCGTAGTGGAACAGCAGGTCCACCTAGCCGGACGGTTCGGTGAACGGGAAAAAGCTCGGGCGGAATCGCGTCTCGACGCCGCTTCCGAAGTACGCCTTGCAGAACTGGTCGAGGCACGTTCGCAGGTCGGACATGGAGACACCCTGGTCCACGTAAA
>JAJRYB010000087.1 GCA_024275995.1 Planctomycetota bacterium
CCGGAAGACTGCTCGGCGAGTATCCAGACTCCTTTATGTTCCATCATTCTCTCCGCGTTCGCGGGATTCCCCGCGGGGGGTTAAAAATTTCAGATTTCAAATTTCAGATTTCAAATCTCAGATCTCAGATCTCAGACCTCAAATCTCAGACCTGCCCCACCGTGGCGGGCAGTCGGCAGGGAGGTTTCGTATTTGCTTCTAAATAAGTTCTCTTTTTTGCAGGAACGCTACGAGCTTATCGCAGGCCTGGTCGATCGTTCCTTCGTCGGCTGCGGGGACTTTTTCGCACTCGCGCGTTACGGATGGGCGGAAAATTTTCACGACGCGCGTGGGCGAACCGTTAAGCCCGATGTTTTCCGGCGCTACTTCCAGATCGGAGGCGCCCCATGTGGGGATCTCGGCCTGCCTGGCCTTGATCTTGCCGCGCAGCGTCGGCAGGCGCGGATCGGCGACCTCCTTGACCACCGTCAGGACGCACGGAAGGGACGATTCGAGCACCTCGTATCCTTCCTCGACGAGGCGATGGACGCGGCAGTTTTTTTTGTCGTCATCGAGGCTGTCGATCCTGCTGACGTACGAGGCGCAGGGCAGGTCCAGCCAGGCTGCGATTCCCGGACCGACCTGTCCGGTATCGCCGTCGGTTGCCCGCTCGCCGCAGATTATCAGGTCCGCCTCGCCGATACGTTTGATAGCGGCGGCCAGCACGTAACTCGTCGCCCACGTGTCGGACCCGGCGAACGCCTTGTCCGTGATGAGTACGGCAGAGTCCATGCCCATCGCGATGGCTTCTTTAAGAGCGATCGCCGCCTTGGGAGGTCCCATGGAAACGGCGATAATCTCGCCGCCGTGCCGCTCTCGCAGCTGGATGGCGATCTCGATTGCGTAGAGGTCGAGCGGGTTGATAATCGCCTCGACGCCCTCGCGAATCATCGTGCCGGTTTCCTCGTCCATCTTTACGGCGTTGGTCTCCGGCACCTGTTTGATCGGAACGATTATCCGCATGCGTGGCTCCTGTCGCTTTTTTCGATTGATCAGGGGTCGCATCTTGTATCAAAAACGCCCGCCGATGACAACCGGGAGGGAGGGTGGCGGAAAGAAAATGAAAGCCCTCGCGTCACAGCACAGAGACTTCCGTTTCCGATTCGGCAATTTCTCAGAAAGTCCGAATGTTTCGGGCCTGTTAGCGGTTGCTGAGTTTTTTCAGCGCGTTTTCGGCAGCCTTGCGGACCGACGGGTCGGCGTCTTTTGTCGCCGTCAGCAGCGGGCCGACGGCACGGGTGTCGCTCATCTCGCCGAGCGCCTTTGCGGCAAAGAGTCGAACGCTGCGAATACTGTCGCCCAGTGCGGCTACCAGAGGCATGACGGCGCGATCGTCGCCGATGCATCCGAACGCCCATGCGGCCGCGGCGCTGCGACGGACCTCCGGGTGCCGGTCTTTCAGTGCGGCTACCAGCGGTGCGACGGCGCCCTTGTCGCCGGTTTGCCCAAGCGCCCAGACAGCCTCGGCGCGAACGCGCCAATCGGCGTCGCCGGCGGCCCTGCCCAACGCCGCAACGCATTGCCCAAGGCGCATCTCGCCGAGAATCCGCGCCGCGGCGAGGCGGACCGAATTCCGTTGATTCGAGAGGGCGGAAATCAGCGCTTGGACACCATAGGAATCGCCCATCCGCGCCAGCGCCCCGGCAGCGAACAGGCGCACGTTCCAGTTCGGGTCGAGCAACGCCGCGCGCAGCGTCGATTCCGCGCGTCGATCGCCCATCTCGCCCATCGCCCTGACTGCCGCTGCGCGAACGAGCGGGCTTGCGTCGTTCATCGCGACGCCCAGCTGACTTAGCGCCTCGTCGCTTCCGATGCGTCCCAGCGCGCGGGTGACGGCGATACGTGCGGATTCTTCCGGATCGGACAGCACCGCGATGAGCGCTTCGGAGCTTTCGCTGTCGCCGATGAGTCCAAGGGCGTCAGCGGCAGCGATTCGCGTCTCGAGGTTCGCATCGCAAAGTGCCGCCGTGAGGGCGTCGGAGGCGCGCGGGAAGCCCAGTTTCCCCAGTGCTTCGGCGGCCACGGCCCGAACCGCGGGCGACTGGTCCGACAGCGCCGCCAGCAGCGGTTTGACCGCCGTCTCGTCGTGAAGTTCGCCCAGCGCCAGGGCGGCGGAAATACGCATCTGCTCGTCGGTGTGCTTCAACGACCTCGTCAGGACGTCCAGCCTCGTCGCCTGTCCGGTTTCGTCGGGGCTGTCCATACCCGTCGCCGGGACCCAGCGATCGGCCGGGGCCTCTTCGGAAAGTAGAACGACGATGGGTTGCGCCCGTTCCACGGCGGAGGCGCAGGGTGCGAAAGCGAATATCGCGAGGACGACTGTGATTACGAAAACAGCGTGCGGCTGAATTTTCATGTCGCGTTCCTTTCCCATCGGCATGTTGTGCTGGAGACCGCCAGCACGTAATACAGTCCCGGGATTATAACCGCTACGTGCGATTTACGCCAGTACGCAACGGAGTTATTGATCTTCGTATTGCCAATGCAATCCGCCACCAGCGGATTACTCTGTGATTTCAGGCCGAATCACCTTACTGACGTTACTTGCGCAACACGAATGTCAATAAATCGTCCCGGAGCGTCCAGCTTGACATTTTACCCGACGACGCGCGCAGCGTCGCGCAACGTTGCATGGCGTAAGATGAGACGCACGGGATCGCCGGGAGTTTCCAACGAAAGCGATTTTTCCTACGGGTATCCGGAAGGTGTCGCTTCGCCACGAGTGACGCTTCGGCGCATCAGGAGCAGTCCCGTTCCCGCGAGGGCGGCATCTGCGATTACCTGGAGCAGACGCAGCGCAACCGTTACAAGCACGGCCGTCCCCTCGCCAAGCGCTCCGAGGAGCACAGCCATCAGCACGCCCTCGCGCACGCCGATACCTCCCGGCGCGAATATCGCCAGCAGGCCCGCCGTGTTCGCCACGCAGATCGCGCCGATCATCATCGGCAGCACGGATATGGGAATGTCCACCACGCCGAGGCACATCGCAACGAACCCCCCGGCGTAGAGCAGGGCGTGAACGCACATTCCCCCGGCGAGCAGGCCCATCGTTGCGACGTTCAATTTTACATCCAGCGGCGGGCGCTTCATAAGGCGCAGGATGAAGTTCACGATACCGAAATACAGCCGCGGGTGCATGCATATCGCAAGGACTACGATCGCCGCGGCGAAGCAAAGTTGGAACGTTACGGCGTCTATTCCCGGCGCCGGTTGGACTATCAGCATCGCCAGCCCGATTATCGTGGCGGTGGAAAGCCCCAGGCCGAACATCAGGAACACGCCGGGTCCGCTGGCAGAGAGCGGCACGCCGAACGATTTGGCGATGGCGGCGTGACCGGCGATTGATGCGACGCGCCCGGGCACGTAGTTGCCCAGGATCGGAACGGAAAAGAGCGAGAAACCCTGCCGCAGCGTCAGCGGCGTTCCAAGCCGGCCGTACATCACGCAAAGCACCCACCCGCCGACGATAATTCCCGCCACTACGCTCGCCGCGCCGCCGATCAGCCACAACGGCTGGAAGCGCAGGTCGGAAAAATCGACCTTCGTGGACGCCTCGACCATCGCGCGCCCGACGAACCAGAAAACCACCGCAAGCAGCGCGAGTTTCAGAATGAAGATGCTGATCCTGCGCGGTGAGAGGCGTTTTTTGCCGGAAGACACGGTTCAATCGCCCCGATTGTGGATTTCCCGCGCGGGGTTGCCCGCGACGGTCGTTTCGGGTGCGACGTCCCGGATGACGACGCTGCCCATTGCGATTATCGCCTTTTGTCCGACGGTCGTGTATTCCCGCACGCATGAATTGGCGCCGACGAACGATGCGTCTGCGATTTTCACTTCACCGGAAAGCGACGCGCTGTTGGCGCAGCAGACGTATCGTCCGATCCGCGTATCGTGCGCTACGTACACGTTTCCCAACAGGGCGCTTTGCGGTCCGATTTCGACGGCCGGCTCCACCACCGACGCCGGTCCGACGTAGGCGCCTTCGGCGATACCGGCAGATGGAGAAATAATCGCCGTCGGGTCCACTACCGTCGCCCAGCGATCCTGGGGAATCCCCAGCGCCTCGATCGTCTCGGCGAAGGCGGCGTTCTTTTTCGCGCCGTAGAGGCTGGACAGCAGGCAGATATCGTCCGGCAGTTCTTTCCAGTAGGACAGCGGTCCGAGCACGGGGTATCCGCGATACCCGCTGGACTGCTTGAGCGTATCGTCATCGAGAAACCCGACGAGTTGGAGGTTCCCGCAGCGTGCCACGGTCTCGGCCATGAGCAATCCGGTGCCTCCGCCGCCGAGGATTACGATTTTCTGTTTCATG
This sequence comes from Planctomycetota bacterium, assembly GCA_024275995.1. GTDB lineage: Bacteria > Planctomycetota > Phycisphaerae > SM23-33 > SM23-33 > JAJRYB01. Next base: position 4,352 of record JAJRYB010000087.1, read on the forward strand.
CGGTTCCTGTCAGATTCGTCGAAGCGAAGGGCTTTCGCAACCCGGCGGAATTCTACCACGAAATCGGTGCAGAAGTTCATAGACTTCCATCGTCTGGTCGAGAACGGCCTGTGCGGTAAAACCCATGTCCGCGAGGAATTCATGTCCCAGCCGGGAGCGTCGCTCGCGAAGTTTCCCGTCGGCGAGAAGGTGGTTGATTCCCCGGGCAAGGTCTTGCGGATCGCGCGGCCTGACCGGTTGCACGTAGTCCTTCCACCGGTATGATCCTCGCGGGTCGCCCACGTCCGTGAGAACGCAGGGCACCGAGAGAGTCATCGCTTCCTGTATTACCGTGCTGTAGCAGTTGGTGACGGGGCTGTTCGCGACGAACAGCGTCGAGGCGCGCAGGATCGCGCCGACGTCGTTTCTTTCGCCGGTGAGCCTTACGCTCTCTCCGGCGCGCAGCTCTCCGACGCGTTTTTCCATTCTGTCGCGGAGCGGGCCGTCGCCCACGATGAGGAATCGCGTTTTCGGATGCTCAGCCAGCACGCGCGGGACGGCTTCGATAAGCCCGAGCGGATCCTTGAAGTCCACCAGTCGCCCGATGAACGTTACGATTGCCCCGGCCTGGGCGCACCAGCGCGCCAACTCGTCCTCCAGCGGCGTCGTGTCGTCGAGGCGGCGCATGTCCGGAACCTGCTTGATATCGTATACGGGCCGGCGATAACGGTAAGGTTTCAGGTACTCCTCCAGCTCCGCCGTCGAGCAGACCAGCGCCGAGGACGCACGCAGCGCTACGCGATTGGCGATCCGCGGGGCCAGGCGTATTCCATCGCCCAGCAGGGCGGTGAGCATGGGTTTTCGATGCATCCAGACGGCCGGCGCCGCCATCGTGGCGCTGGGCGTCCAGAAAGCGTGGATCACGTCCACCTTCGGCGCTACCTGGAGCATTTTCGCCGCCCCCGCGGCGAGCAGCGCCGGCGCCTGGAGCATTACCCACTTGTTCTTTTGCAGGTTGTCGGGGATTCCAGCGCTGTAGGCAAGCTTCTGGCGCCCCGGAGGGAAGGCGTAAAGAAACCTGTGCACGTCGATACCTCCAACGCGCCGGCGCCGCGGAACTCCGGGCGAGTGCGGCGTAACGACGGTTACGTCCACCCCGGCCGAGATCAGCGATTTCGCCAGCGACGAAACGAACACGCCGGCGTGATCGCCCTCGAAGCGCGGAAAACAGGTTGTCAGAAGGCAAACGTGCATGAGTTGAAACGGCAAATTCGAAATCCGAAGCACGAAATTCGAAACAAATCCAAAAAAGCAATAATCAAAACCGCAAACGTAAAACGAGTCCTCAAGATAGTGGTTTTGGTCATTTTGTCATTCGAATTTGCTGTTTGTTTCGAGTTTCGAGTTTCGAATTTGCTTTTCAACTGTTATCGGACTGAGCGTTCATACACTCGATATCGTTCGCCGGGATAATCTTTTCGCAGCCTGAGCATCGGCGCGGCGTCCAGAAGCTCGACCAGCCGGTTGACGTAGAGAATGTTACCGCCCGCCAGATCGACCACGACGAGATGAATCTTATTGTTTTCGTCGGAAAGGACGAATCGCGCGAACTGCTCCGCCTCGGCGGGACTCTCCGCCCGGCTGTTCGGCAGGAACGCGATTACCCGTCCGCTGAGATAATGGAAGATCGCCACCCGATCCCCGCGCGCCGCGACCTGCTTTTGAGGCGGGCAGTTTTCGCGCAGGTATTTTCCCATGGCGTGGATTTCCGCGTGAGCGCCCTTGCGGACCTCCCGGTAATACCTGTCGGTGTAGCTGAGATATCCGTAATAGACCGCGTCGTGCAGGATTCTCGGCGAGCTGGCGATAACCCCGAACATCGCGAAAACGGTGATCGCGACCTCCAGCGATCTGCGCCTGTTTCCGAATTTCCCGGCCAGGTACAGAAAGACTTCCACGAGCAGCCAGGTTCCCGCGATTACCAGCACGGGGTAGTAGAAGGGGAATTCCGGGCGCATCGCGTACCACCCTGCCGTGAATATCGACGATGCGATCGTAATGCGCCACAGCACGCCGCGCGGCACACGCAGCATGCACCAGCACAGGCCCGTTAGAGTCATGTAGAACAGAAGCGGCATGACCGGGATGATGTACCTCGGCCTGACGGCTATGCTTCCACCCATGAACGCCAGGATCATCAGTGGAATGAAAGCGGTTACCGGGATCCACTGCTGCCCGCGCCGCCAGAGAACGCCCGCTCCGACGACGGCGAAGATCGTAGCCAGGAAACCCCAGTGCGATATTCCCAGGCCGTCCTGGCCGGTGAGCATTTCGCTCATCGCTATGGGGAGATTCGCCAGCCCGTCGAAGATGGTGGTGTACTTGGCCTTCCATACGACGATATTGCTCCAAAAGGCGCTGAGGTAAACGGGAACCTTCCCGGTGCGCATGTACATCACGACGAACATCGCCCCCGCCAGCAGGGCGATCGGGAGCAGTATCGCCGCGGCGGGGCGTATGCGTCGGATGAATCGCTCGGATTTTCTCGGCGTCAGCAGAACGCCAAGGGCAAGCGCTCCCAGTACGAGCAGTCCCGGCGCGCGCACGAAAACGCCCGCCAGCGAAAGCCCTGCCGCCATTACAAGCCAGCGGGCGCCGCCTTCCCGCCAGCGCAGGTAGCAGTACAACGTCGCCCAGAAAATCAGCGAGAATACGATGTCGGTTATGATTTTGTGGGCGGCCAGGTAAAACGTGTATGAAAACGCGGTCATCAGGACGACCGCCAAGGCGAGACCGCTTCCCGCCAGCCGGCGGATTACAACGTAGATAAGCCAGAGCGTCCCCAGCGCGCACAGCGAGATAAACAGGTTAAACACCCAGAAGCACTCCCCGCACGCCAGTCGCAACGCGGCGAGGATCATCGGAAGCCCCGGCGTTACGATGCCGTGAAACTTTCCGTTGAACAGGTACCCGTCCCCATCCGCCAGCGATCGGGCGAGCGAGAGGTACAGGGCGCTGTCCGGCGTGGGTCGCCAGATAGGCATTACGCTGAGCAGGTACAGCGCGACGACGGCAATCGCCGTCGCGACGTAGCACCATCGCGGCGTCGCCAGATGCAACGGGAGGTCCATGACAGGACGCCGATCCGTGCGGTCTGTACGGTTCTCGTCGATAAATACAACCCTTTCGGTTCGTATGTCTGCGGCGGGGATTCTATTCGTTCCACGGACGTCGGGCAAGGATCGTCATTACCTTTCGACCGCGCAGGATCGCATCCCGCCCAAAGCGCTCCGTAAGATGTGTGCGATCAACCCCGTCGTCGCCAGAGATTGCAAAAACCGTTGAATGTATGCCTGTGGTTACGTAAAAAGGCGTACGATGTAGAAAAATATTGTTTGTGCATCGATAAGGGGACCGGCTGGTTTTGCCAGAGACGATAGAGACATCAGCGCCTTCACCTGCCCCGACAGGCGCGTCGCGCCTGGAGTTCTCCGTAGCTACGGTCGTGATCTTCAGCGTTCTGGCTGCGATTGCGCTGGCAACAATAGGCTCCCTGACGGACATCTGTCTGGGCGACGAGAACCCCCACGTCCGGCACGTCCGGCAGTATTCCCGAACCATGCAGCGAGACGCTTACGACGGCTCCTTTAGCATGGACAATCGGGTGCGACTGCCGCTCTACTGGACGCCATTGTGGCATTTCGGCCTGGCATGGCTGTGGAAGCTTTTCGGCACCCAGTCGCAGGTTCTCGCCCAGGCGTACCAGGCTGCGTTCTATCTGTTACTGCTGTTGTGCACGTATTTCGCCGTGCGGAGAATATGGGACGTCTCGGCGGCAAGCTGGGCGTGGCTGCTCGTGGCGACGATGCCGATGGTCTGCGTGTACAGCGTGCTGCTGTTCCAGGACGTCCCGGGTGTCGCCGTCTCGGCGCTGGCGATATTTCTGCTGTGGCGCAGGAACTTTTTCGCGTGTGGGCTTGCCATGGCGGCTGCGTATTTCGTGAAGCTGAACATGCTCACGTTCGCGCCGTGGGCGGTGGCGGCGGCGGCATGGCTGTCGCACGGAAATCTCAAGCGCCGCGTGCTGGCTGCGGCGATGGTGGCGCTTCCGGTCGGGGCGATTTTCGCTTACGACACGGCATGGCGACTGACGGTCTACGAGGGGCGATTGGTTGGCCCGAACACCGACATCCGCCGGTACGCCGCTTCGTCGCCGGACTTTTCGTCCGACCAGCGGGAGGCCATTGCAAAGGCGTACAGAACGAAACCGGCAAGATATTTTTACTGGCAGCCATACAATCTCTATGAATTCTCCTCCATCGTCAGCAATGTGGGCGTGGCGGTGCTGGTGGGGCTGGCTGCGGCGCTGGTGCTTTCGTGGGACCGTGAAAGCCTCTGGTTGTGGGCGTGCGCAGCCCTTGCGGTGGCGGGATTCATCATGTTCTTTGGGCGGTACGGATCGCCGCAGGTTCGTTACCTGCTTCCGGCGCTGTTACCGGTGATGTTTCTGGGCGCCCGCGCGCTGTCGAGGTGGCGCATGAGGGCGTGGTTGAAGGCGGCGATTATCGCCGCCTGCGTTGCCCAGGCGGCGGCTGCGTGCGGATTCATCGCGTTCAAGCGGAATATTTGTGACGACGATCGCCGGGCATACGCCTGGCTGCGAAAAAACGTCCAGCCCGGTAATCGCATATTCTCGCCGGAGCAGATAATCACGAACCAGACCGGGCGCGAGTATGTCTGGAGTCCGCTTACGCCGTCGTATTTCATGACGATGGAGGACGACGCGAGCAGGCTCCTTCGGCTGGGCGCGTTCCGCGTCTCGCACGTGGCGGTTCCGCTGCGACGGACCTACGACCGTGCTGTCGAAGGCGATCATGCCGGCGGGTTCGCCAGGGACTTCCTCGAACACATGTATCGCAGCAAAATTTTCGAGAAGGTCTATTCCAATGAAGGCTTCGTCGTGTTCCGGGTGGTCTACCCGCCCGCGACGGAATGAATCCCGCGGTAGCACTTCTCGTACCACAGCATGAAGCTCACCAGCGACCAGATTCGACGTGCGTGATCGTTTTGGCCGGCAAGATGCTCGTCGATGATTTTCTCTACGAATTTCGCATTGAACAGGCCGGTGCGTTTAAGCGCCGCCGGCGAGAGCGTGTCCAGGACGAACTCCTTCAGCTCGCCGCGGATCCAGACGGGGATCGGCGTGGTGAAGCCCGTCTTGGGCTTGTTCAGGACGCCTTCTGGCAGGCGGTTTTGCAGGGCATGGCGAAGGAGGATTTTCGTCCGTCCGCGATGCGCCTTGTATCGGTCCGGAACGGTGGCGGCGAATTCGACCATTTCGTGATCGAGTATCGGAACGCGCACTTCCTGCGAGACGGCCATGCTCATGCGATCCGTCTGCGTGAGTATGCAGTCCGGCAGGAACATGCTGAGATCGACGTGCATCGCCTTTTGCAGGTCGGAGGCTTGCCCCGCGAGCGATTCGAGCTGCCGGACGCAGGCGAACGGATCGTGCTCCCGGCAGGTGCGCAGCGCGTCGGGCGCCAGCAGGCTCGCCTGCTCCCGGTCGTTGAAGATCACCTTCCAGGCCATGTTCCGCCCGCGCTGGAACATTTCCGCGCCGCGGACGAACTCGCGTATCTTGAAGTCCAGGCTGAGTAATTTGTCCGAGACCGGCAGCAGTTTGGCGACTCGTTCGAAGAACCCTCTCCGCACGGATTTCGGCAGTCGCAGGTAGTGTCGTACGACGTTCGACGCAGTGTAGGTCTGGTACCCTCCGAACAGTTCGTCGCCCCCGTCCCCGGCGAGGGCCACGGTAACCCGGTCTCGCGAGTACCGGCAGATCATGTGCGCCTGGACGATGGTGAACGGGCCGTACGGTTCGCCGAAATACGGCGCAAGCTCGGCGCATCGCAGGATGTCTTGCGGTCCGAGACGGAAGTGGTGGTGGTCGCAGCCGTACATGTCAGCCGTCATCTTCGCCTGCGGAGACTCGTCGTACGATTCGTCGTCGAAGCCGATTGTAAATGTCTTGCAGGTCCCGGCGGTCGTTTCCGCAACGGCGGCGACGATGCTGCCGGAGTCCAGCCCGCCGCTGAGAAACACGCCCAGCGGCACGTCCGAGCGGAGCTGCATGCGCACGGAACGGTTGAGTTGCTCGCGGTATCGCTCGGCGTAGTAATCTATGGGCTTGAGCCTGGCCGGGGGCGGAGAGTACTTCACCCGCCAGTACCGCCACGTGCGACACTTTCCGTCTCGCCAGACCATGGCGTGTGCCGGTGGCAGGCGACGGATGGATTTGTAAATTGTCCGCTCGCCGGGGATGTAGAAGAACGTGAAGTAGTCCTTCAGTGCGTCGCTGTCCATCTCGCGCCCAACCTCGCCACCGGCGATCAGCGAGTTGATCTCCGAGGAGAACAGCAGTTTTTCGCCCGTCACGCAGTAGTGGAGCGGCTTGATTCCGACCCGGTCGCGCGCCAGAAACAGCTCGTGCCTGCGTGAGTCCCATATGGCGATGGCGAACATCCCGTTGAGATCGTCCAGGCATCCGATCCCTTTTTCCTCGTACAGGCGGAGTATCACCTCCGTGTCGCTGTCCGTCCGGAACCTCGCGCCGCGCGCCTTGAGATCGCGGCGCAGCTCGATGTAGTTGTATATCTCACCGTTGAAGACAAGGACGATGGACTTGTCGTCGGAGAAGATGGGCTGACGTCCCCCGGCAAGGTCGATAATGCTCAGGCGGCGCATTGCGAGCGAGACCGGGCCGTCCGTAAAGCTGCCTTCCTCGTCCGGTCCGCGATATATCATCGCGTCGAGCATGCGCCTTGTGTGCTCAGCGGATGCGACGCCGGATTCGTCGAAGACCAACTGTCCGCAGATACCGCACACGAATGGTGCTACCTTTCTACTCTAAGCTGTTTGCGACAATGTTCGGAGAGTGGCCGCAAACTCGAAACAAACAGCAAATCCGAATATCGAAATCCGAAACAAATTCGAAAAAGCAATAACCAAAACGGCAAACGTAAAGCAACTTCTCAAGATGGGAGTTTTGGTCATTGGGTCATTGGAATTTGCTGTTTGTTTCGTATTTCGATATTCGAGATTCGGATTTGATGTTAATAATCTGCTTCCTCTGTGGCTGTGATATCCGATTATCGGTTCTCGCGGCCGGGGTATTTCAAATTCTTGTTCGATTCCATGTCGAACCACATGGCGAACAGCGTGAACTGCATCGCGCTGATCGTGCAGAACACCCACGCCAGGGCGTTCATCGGCGGTATCGTGCCCGTCGCTATCCACATCCAGATCATCCGCACGAACAGCGCCAGCCCGACCGCTCCAAGGAACATTCCGCCCAGGTAGAAGAACACCAGCGGATGGAAGTCGTGGATCACGTACTTGCGCCAGATTCGCCAGCAGAACCGTCGGAAGATCAGCCAGCTCATCGTCGGGATGACTTTCCAGAGTTTCATCTTGGACGTTTCGCCGACGTTGTATACCGGTCGGAGCGGAATGTCCACGACACGGAAGTCGTATATGTTCAGGCGGACGAGCATGTCGTTAGGATACCCGTATCGCGGGTAGAGCTTGTCCAGTTCGATCGTTTCCAGCGCTTCCAGGCTGATGGCGGTGTAGCCGGTCTGGCTGTCGGCGACGTGCCAGTACCCGCTGGCGATTTTGGTGAGCATGGACAGGAACGCGTTACCGAGATATCGCTTTCGGGGGATCATCTCCCACGCCTTGCGATAGTACAGGCGGTTCGCCTTGGCGTAATCCGCCTGTCCGCCCGCCACCGGCGCCACGAGCATCCTGAGCTGCTTGGGATCCATTTGCCCGTCGCCGGCCATTACCGCTACGACCTCGATCTTGCGCCGGATCGCCTCGTGGTAGCCGGTCGTTATCGCCGCCCCGACGCCGGCGTTCTTTTCGTGCTCGATGAGGATGAACCGCTCCGGCTGACCCTGCTTTTCGATGAACTCGCGGATCACCTCGACGGTGTTATCCGGGCTTCTATCGTCGATGACGATGGTGCAATCGACGAAATCCGGCATGGATTCCAGGACGCCGAGGATCTGTTCCTGCTCCTTGTAGCACGGAACGACCACGCCGATTGTCTTGCCTTTGAACACGCGATGTCTCCGCCGGTTGCCAGCCGCAGTGCTTTCGTGGGGTGCGGCCATCGTACTTTGCCTTCTTGCGCCAAGACAAGAACATTTAGAGCCTGTAGTCAGTAGTCAGTAGCCCGTTCCTCCTTCGCTCTACGGGCTTCGGAGGACAAGAGTCCGTATCCGGCGGTGATGGAAAGCGTGAGCGACAATCTGAAATCTAAAATCCACAATTTGACGAATACCGATAACGCCACCTTTCGGCTTGCCTTTTGGCGGAAGGTCAATCTCCGAAACCTGTTGTCTGATGCCTATTCCCTGGTCCCCAGCCTCTGTTGTTATCCGATCATACTGGACGCTTTCCCCTGCGATTGGTAAGTTGATTGCGGAAGGACGATAATCGGACACCCAATGGAATTATTTCGTCGAATCATGCGCCATGCCTCCATCGCCGGACTGTTCGTCCTGGCGGGCTGGTCTGTCGTCGGTGCGTTTCTCGGAGCGGAGAGGTCCGCGATATTCTTCCAATCCATTCCGCTTGCCGTTTTCTGGTTTGCCCTGGCTGCGGCGACGCTCGCTTCCATCATCTCTTTTCCGAGATTTATCCGCTCGCCCGGTCTTTTGGGAATGCACCTTGGATGGGTGCTGCTTATCGTCGGCGGGATGTTAGGCTCGCGCGCGGGGCACCGTTTTGCAGCCTGGCTGGGGGCGCCGGAAAAAATCCCCGCTGGATACATGTTCATCGGGCAGGGCGAAGGCGAGGACACGATTCACGGCGACGAGCACTCAGAGGTCCGCGGGACTTTGCCCTTCACCGTCCAGCTCAGGAAATTCGACGTCGAATATTACCCCATCGAGCGCGAGCGATGGGAGTTCCAGTATCAGGTCTACCGCCCGGACGGAGGGGCGTCTCTTGAGAGTGTCGAATGGAAGCTCGATAAGCCCGTGAAAATTCCCGGAACCGACATGACGCTTCGCGTCCGCCGGTTCGTCGAGCGTCCCGGCCCGTGGGGTCCGCCTGTTCTGCGGGTAACCCCCCGCGTCGCAACGGACAAAACTGCCGATCTGACCATGCTCATGCCGGCTGTCATCGGAAGCGGCGCGGTTTGGCCCGATCCGAAAATAAAATTCCGCGTCGTTCGCCTGTTCCGTAATTTCCAGATCGCCGGTAAAAGTCCGATCGACGCGCCGGGCGACGAGGAGAACCCCGCCGTCGAACTGGAAGTGGACCTGCCCGACGGGCGGACAATACGCCATTTTGCCTTCACGGAAGATTTGACAGCCGGGGTGGACCGCGACTGGGGCGACGGGATGGATATCGTTTATCTGCCGGATCAACCGCACCCCGCAAAGCTCGCGGGGCAATATCGTCCCTGCCGACTGGCTGCGATGGTGTCGGTAAATCGCGCCGGAGATTCACTCACCCGCTGGCTTATCGTCCGCGCCGACGACGACAGGGACGCCATTTCCCTGGAAAGTCTTTTCGCGGACAACCCGTCGTGGCGCGCCGCCGGATCGCCGGTTCTCGGCCTTCGCGGAAAGACCCAGGCGGTGCGGGTCTATCGAAGCGAACTGTCCGTCATAAGGGACGGGCGCGAGGTCGCGAAAAAAACCGTTACGGTCAACGATCCGCTCCACTACGGCGGGTACCACTTCTACCAGATGGACCACGATACGCAGCGGTGGGAGTATACCGTGCTGAGCGTTCGGAGCGATTCGGGCCTGTGGGTGGTTTACGCCGGAATGACGCTGCTTTGCGCCGGGGCGTTTGTGCGGTTCTGGCTGGCGCCGATCGCGGCCGGCATGAGGAGGCGGCGCGGAAAATAAAAGATGGCCGTTGAGGCACCCTAACCAAACCTCCCGTGGCCGCGACGCCAGGAATTTTGTTCGCAGCCAAGGAGCGAGGAGGATACGATGCCGTTTGCATCATTGACGACGAGTGACGCGGGATGCGGGTAAAAGACCAGCGTCCCTTCGGGTTGCGGCGAGAATCGGCGTCTGCGTCGTCAGGACTCCTGGCAATACCGTAACGAGGTATGGCGTCGAAAGTCCTTCCTTGCAGCCATCCGATTCTCGCCACAACGCGGCTCGCGCGAGGTTTGATTAGAGTGCCTAAATACACAATCCTGGGCGGTTTTATCTACGTGACGATGCTTCTGTACGTCGTCGCCTTTCTCTTGGGCGCGGCAGGTCGCAGAAAACCGGCCATGCTGATCTTCTTCGGAGGCTTCCTCGTCGCGTCGGCGTCGGTGGGTCTGCGATGGTTCCAGGCGGGATACCCGCCGCTTTCCAACCTTTTCGAGGTCATGTTGGTCCTTGCTGCGCTGATGTTTCCGCTTTCGGTGTTTTGCCGACGGTTCCTGCACGCCGGTATCGAGACGGGCGACATGCTTATCGGCGCGATCCTGCTGGTCCCGGTCGGGTTTGTCTTCAACGCGGCGCCGAGACAATTGCCTCCGGCGCTTCAGACCTGGCTGTTCATTCCGCACGTGTTCGCCTACGTCGTGGCGTACGCTATCATGGCCAAGGCTGCCCTGCAGGCGGCGGCGCAACTGCTGGCTAGGAACTCCACGTCCGACCCGTCGCCGGCTTCTCGCGAGCGGGCGACCTTCCGACTGGTCTGCATGGGCTTTCCACTGATGACGGCGGGGCTTCTGCTCGGCGCCCTGTGGGGAAAGAAAGCATGGGGCAACTGGTGGAACTGGGACCCGAAAGAAATGTGGTCGCTGGCGAGCTGGCTGGCGTTTGTCGGCTATTTCCACTTCCGCGCGACTTTCGGACGACGACGTCCTGCCGTCAACGCGGTAATCGTACTGGCCGGTTTCGTTCTGATTTTAATCACGCTTCTGTGGGTGAACCTGTCCAGTTTGTTCTCGGGACTGCACAGCTATGCGCAGTAGTATTTCATAAGGCGCGAAAAAAACGGGCGAGTCCATGCGAACCCGCCCGCCTGCGCGTAAACGTCGCGTCGCGTTACTTCGCGACGATCTTGTACCGGTGCACGGCGTAAGGTGCGAACTCGTCTACGATCTTTCCATCCTTGAGAGGAACCTTCCGGTCCTCGAACAGGACTTCCGCGACACCGTCGCCAGCGCCCTTTACGGTGATGACGGGTTTCTCCGCCTTGCGGAACATGTTGACCGCGAAGACATAAGTCGCCCCGCCGTGTTTTTTGACCATCGTCGATATCCGACCGTCCCCGGACACCTTTGCCGACGCGCCGTCGACGACGGTGGGGCTGTTGATCACGGCTGCGAGGTTGTGAATCTCCGAAAGCATCGGTTTGAGCGCCTTCATCATTTCCGGGGCGATGCCGACGGCCTTCATTCTCTTACCGGCCCAACTGTGGCAGAATATCGACAACCCGCGTGCCCCGTGGACAATCGCCATCCACATCTGTGTCTTTACCTCCTCGGGCGTCGGCGACCGGCTTCCCTTCGTTCCGGCCTTGGTGAACTTGTTCGCCTCGATAACGAAGTACAGCCGCTTCTTTCCACCGGTCCACTTGGCGAGGCGGTCCATGCCCTTGGCGATTACGGCGAGGCGGTTGGGCCCGTCGGCGCCAAGCGAGTTGCACGGGTAGATGTCGTATCCGAGGATGTCCGCCGTTTTGCAGTACTCGGGATACTCGTCGTACGATATGACTCGCGCGATGTAGCGATCGTTTGCCACGCCCTGGCTGAGACCGAGGAACACCGGAAGGTTGGGCTTTATCGCCCGCGCCATGATGAAATTGCTCAGCAGTTCCCCCGCGGGAATCGGGGAGTTATTGCGGCTTGCCTGGGCGAGGTCCGGTTCGTCCGGCTGGTGCCACCCGATGACGGCAGGGTGCTTGTACAGCTCGTTGTCGATATACTTCTGTTTGATCGGAATAATCGCGTACATCCCCGCGGCGTGGATGTTGTCCAGCCAGTCCTTGTCCTTCGGACGCGGGTAGGAGTCGATCCCGCCGAAGTAGATGTTCACGCCGATGTTCTTGTACGCCTTGACGGTTCTCGCCCCGGCCGGCTGCAACCAGACGCCCACCGGGAAGAAGTTCGGATCGTCCAGTGGACCCTTGGGAAACTTGCCCGCGGGAAGGGCGTTGGGGTCCATTTTCGCGATCGGCTGGACGCCCTTGACCAGCTTGTAGCTTTCCCGTGCGAGAACGGAGCCTTTGGTGTTCCGGATTTCCAGGGAGAACTCGTGTCCGGCTTCCTTCTTGCCCAGCAACTTCCGCCAATCCACCGCGCGTGTCTGCCCGGGTTTAATCCGGACCGTCATTTCCTCGAATTTCTCGCCGGACGCCAGCCGGAGCTTCACCCGGCGGGATTTCTCGCCGATGTTGCGAACGCCAACGCCGTCGAAGACGATCGTCCGATTATCGAACACGAGGTCAGGATATTGCGTCGGCTTGTTGAATCCCCCCATGAAGCTGCTGACTTCGCTTATGCCGGACCATTTCTCGCGATTCAAACCGAATGCCCATTTGCTCCTGGAGGTGATCTTAAGGCCGAACGGTTTAAGCGGGATAACCAGTTCCACCGTCCATGCGTTCTTTTCCCTGCCCGTCTTGGCGGTCATTTTAAGTGGGGCGCCTTCTGTCGGCTCCTTCCACTCGTCCCGCACCCAGGTCGACCCGCTGGTCCGCCCGTCGGAGGTGACAAGCAGCTTGGTCCACAGCGACAGGTCCTTGTTGGGCACCACGAAAATCTCCAGGCAGTCGTTCCTCCACATCAGCCGTCCCTTGTTCTCGGTGACGAGCTGGTCGAGGTTATCGTCGTAACAGCGTGCGGCGATGTAGATATTATCCTCGTATCGGCAGATCCACGCGTCTGTCCGGGACCGGATGCCCCTGTTGACGTAGGAGAACAGCTTGATCGGCTGGGCTTTCTTCCAGGCGTCGTCGTCAAGTTTCCCGTCGATTTTCGGCGCCGTCGCCACTCTCGGAGCGAGAAGGACGCTTTCGGTTCTCGTGGGAACCGTTTCGCCCTGCGCCGTCGCCGCGGCGCATCCGACAGCCAGCAATACGATGATGGAACGAGTGAGTGTTTTCATGGTGTCGCTTCCTTTCATTTATCGTTCAACGGTTGCGATGAAAAAATGTTTCGCGTTTTCGACCGCGTCGTCGCTTCGCCTGCTGAACGTTATTCGTGAGATGCGTGGTTATCATGTGCCCGCAGGCGCCGTTGGCTCCGACGATGGCTACGTCCACGGTTCCATGCTCTTAAACAGAATGGACCGGGTGGAACAGGGTACACCACTGGCGTTTTCCGGTCCACAAAAGCTGGACGCCGGGAAGGGGATTTTGTTGTATACTCCCTGTCCCGTGCGAAGTCGCCGGACTGAAAAGACTTTTGAAAAAGTTTATCGGAGACGCAAGCTACATGGAAAACGACAACATATTTCGCCCGCAGGAGAACATCGACGAGGCGCTTCAGCGTGAAATCGACGATGCGCTTGGCGAGATGAACCTGGAAGACATCGCCGACAGCGAGACGTCCGCCCCGACAGGCGAAAAGGCAGCCGCCCAGGGCGTTCGCCGTGGACGGGTAATCGCTATCGAGCGGGACGACATTTTCGTGGACATGGGAGGTCGCAGCGAGGGGCTTTTACCGGCGGACCAGTTTGCGGACGAGCCGCTTCCCGAGGTGGGTTCGGTAGTCGAGGTGACGATCGAAGGATACGATGGAGGCAACGGTCTGCTGTTGCTGTCGCGCGAAGGGGCGGTGCAGGCGGCGACGTGGGAAACGCTGGACGAAGGGCAGATCGTCGAGGGGCTGGTCACCGGGCACAATAAGGGCGGGCTTGAGTTGACGATCAACGGCATCCGTGCGTTCATGCCGATCAGCCAGATCGAGATGTTCCGTGTCGAGGAAATTTCCGATTACGACAACAGGAAAATGTCCTGCCAGGTCGTGGAAGTCGATCGCGCCGATCAGAACGTGATCGTATCGCGCCGGGCGGTTCTGGAGCTGGAGGCCCAGGAAAAGGCGGAGGAGCTTTGGCAGACACTCGAAGAGGGCGTGAAGGTTCCCGGGACGGTTCGCACGATCATGCCTTACGGGGCGTTCGTGGACATCGGCGGCGTGGACGGGTTGCTGCACGTTTCCGATATGAGTCACGGGCGCGTTGAAGACCCCAAGGAGCTGCTCAGCGAAGGCCAGCAGCTGGAGGTTCTCGTCCTGAAGGTGGACCGTCAGGAGCGGAAGATATCGCTGGGGCTCAAGCAGATTCTCGCCGATCCGTGGGAAGGCGTGGAAAGCAAATACCAGAGCGACACGATCGTCACGGCGAAGGTAACCCGGCTGGCGGAGTTCGGCGCGTTCGCGCAGCTCGAAGAAGGCGTAGAAGGATTGATACCGATCAGCGAGTTGACGTTCGAACGGCGGGTGAACCACCCGCGCGAGATCGTAGTCGAGGGGGACATGGTGAAGGTCCGCGTGCTGAACGTCGATCCCGATCGGCGACGTATCGGCCTGTCGCTCAAGCGCGTGGGAGACGATCCGTGGACGGGCGCCTCGGCCCGCTGGAAAGTTGGCGGCGTCGTCGACGGAAGAATTACGCGCATTACCGACTTCGGTGCGTTCGTGGAACTGGCCGGCGGCGTCGAGGGGTTGGTGCACATCAGCGAGTTGAGTTTTTCGCATGTCAAGTCGGTCGCCGACGCGGTGAAGGAGGGGGATCGCATAGCCGTGAAGATCCTGGATGTCGACGAGGAACGCCGGCGGATTTCACTGTCGATAAAGCAGGCCGGCGCTGAAACGTCGGCTGGGGACTACTCGACTGGGACGGTGCCACCGGTCGAGACGAAAAAAAGCGAACGCCCACTCAAGGGCGGGCTGGACTGAAAGCTGAAAATTTCGCCTGGCTCCTTGCAGTATTCGGAAAAAAACTTTAGAATTACGCCATGATCAAACGTTTGAAATTATACAAGAGACGGCATGATACCGGCGACGGTGGAAAAGTGGAGGTCTTTTCCGGGAATCGCGAGGTTAAAGAATCCATTGGTATGAATTCAATCGAATGATCATAGTGGAAGCCTCGGCGACGGGAAGGTAGAGGCGCCGGGAACCGTACGAGCGAGCTGAAGGGCGAAGGGCGAAAATTCACCGACCCTTTTGCACCTTGCGCCGTGCATAGATACAAGATTACAGAATAGCCCTTGTACGGAAAGAAAGGAACGGATCATGCCAGGTGAACGCCTTTGCGCAACCGGCAAGGCTGCGTTGATATTGACGGCCGTGCTGGCGATCGCGGTTTCCGCCCTTGGGCGTGAATACGTCGTCGATGTCGCCAACCACGCAGCCGACGATGAAAACTCCGGCAGCGCAGACAGTCCGCTGAAGACGATCCAGCGTGCAGCCGACCTCGTGCAACCCGGCGACAGGGTAACCGTCATGCCCGGGCGCTACCCGGAAGGCGTGATCCTCAAAACTGCGGGCCTGAAAGGTAAGCGGATAACGTTCATCTCGGCTCGGCCCCGCGAGGCGATGCTCGACGGATCGGAGGTTATCACCGGCTGGAAGCGATGCGCCTCCGCGGAGGAGTGTTTCGGGAACCCGAACTGCGCGAAAATATTCCGCACGCTCCTTCCGGCGGGCGCAACGAGCCTGTCGGCGAACCTGTACGAAGGCCAGTCGCTGCTGCACCTTTCGCAGGATCCCTCGCCCGACGATCCGTTCTACTTCGACGAGCGTCGCATCTTCCGCCGGATACCCGTCGCCGGTTACAGTTCCACGCGGATAATCGACAAGTCGTACTTCACGCAGAAGGATCGAAAATACTGGATCGGCGCGACGGTGCTCGTCTGGACGGCGAACAACTCCGTCAAACCGAGGACTATCACCGGCTACGATCCGCGGACGGGCGCGATCACTTTTCGCAAGACGACCGATCATCTGAATGTCGGAAAGGACCGTTACGCGGTGATGAATCACCCAGCCCTGATCCGCGGACCCGGTCAATACGCCGTCTCGCTTCCGCGCTCGGACGGCAGGCGGACGGCGTTCCTCTGGCCGCGCGACGAAAAATCACTGGCCGGTGGTATCACAGTGAGCGTCCGGAAGGTTGGCTTCAATCTCAACGGAAAGGGTTACGTCACCATCGACGGTTTCCGGATACGCCGGTACAGCGGCGTCCGCAAGGACCTCCGGGCCGGGATGGGCGTGCTCAATTTTTCCTCTATGCCGTCCAGCGGCGTGATCATCCGCAACAACGAGATATACCAGTGCAAGTCGGGTGCGGGATACTGGGCGTTGAAGGTCTCCGGCTGCAACGACTCGCTCATCGAGGGTAACTACGTTCATCACAACCAGATGAACCGTGGAATAGGCGCGACCGGATCGCGGGGCAGGCCCTTGAAGAACGTTACGATCCGCAACAACATCGTCCGGCGATGCGGTGGAACGGGCATCAATTTCTACTTCGTCCACGATGGAAAGATCGTCGGAAACGTCGTCAGGGACAATCGCGGAAATCACGCAAACGGAATCACGGTCTACCTCCACAGCCGGAATATCCTCATCAGCGGCAACCGCGTTTTTCGTTCGAACATGGCCGTCACCGTGCAGGAGTCCAGCGATATTACAATCACAAATAACCTGCTCGTCGGACAGGACGGTCAAAGCAGGATCCTCACCCTCTACGGCCGCGGTAGAAACATCACCGTGCTGAACAATACCGTGTTGAACTCGTCCACGAACTCCAGTATCTCGATTCCGCGCGACGCGGTGGGCTACGTCGTGAAAAACAACATCGCCGACGGGATAGCGGTCGGCCGTCGCGAAGGTGTGGAGCTTTCGCACAACCTGTACACAGGGTTAACGTGGAACATGAAGCCCGATCAGATCGGCGAGGCGGGGATTATCGAGAAGGACCTGGAAAAGATATTCGTAGCTCCGGACAGGGGTGATTATCGCCTGAAGCAGGGCGGCCCGGCGGTGGACGCCGGCGCGGATGTCCGCAAACTCGTCCCCGTCGATATAGACGGCGTGAAGCGCCCGCAGGGCGACCGGTTCGATATCGGCGTTTTCGAACGCGCGGTGTTACGACGGGCTTCACCGAAAAACAAATAGGAGCAAATGATGAAACGCCTGACGGTAGTGATGATCGTGCTGATGACATTCTCCGCCTGGAGTTCGGCGGACACGTATTACGTTGACGTTCGAAACGACGGCGCCTCCGATAAGAACCCGGGCACGAAAGAACGGCCGTTCAAAACGGTCGCCCGCGCGGTCAAGACAGTGAAACCCGGCGATACGATCATCCTGCGCGAGGGCATTTATCGCGAGAGCCTCTATCCGCGCAAAAGCGGGCTGCCCGGAAAGCCCATAACTCTCAAGGCCGCCGAGGGGCAGCGCGCGATATTGTCCGGTTCGGACGTGATCACCGGCTGGCGAAAATGCACGAAGGACGACGTTTCCGGCAACAAAAACTACGACAGGATATTCCTCGCCGACCTGGACTGGACGCCGAAGCGTCTTTACGAGGGTCTGCGGAAAATGACGGTCGCACGCACGCCCGACGAAGGCTGGTGGGGTATTACCGAGGGTCTGAGCCTCTCGGAGTTCACCGACACCGTCCACCTGAGGCAGGCGGATCCAGGCGCGTGGGACGGCTGGACCGTCGCGATAATCGAGCAGGCAGGGGGGAGCATACAGCACATCCCCGTGAAAAGTTTCGATCCAGCCGCTCACAAGATCACCCTGATGCGGAACTATTCGAGATATCGCAAAAAGATCAATCCCAAACGCGATCGATATTACATGGAGAACCACATCTCCACGCTGGACGGGCCCGGACAATACGTGATCCGCCGGACCGAAGGCGGGGGCTGTCGCATCTACGCCTGGCCAAGTCGGCTTAAAGACGGAAAACCCCTCATCGAAGCGCCGAAGCGCGGAAACGTGATCGAGGCGACCGGAATGTCGCACTGGGTACTCGACGGGCTGGAGATAGCCTTCGGTCGCGGCCAGGGGATCGGGATGGGACGCAGCGGAAAAAACGCCGACCTGGTGATCCAGAACTGCTACATCCATCGCAACGCCTCGTACGGTATCGGGCTTCGCGGCCCGGAGCGGGTGACGATCCGCCGGAACATCGTTCGCCAAAACGGACTCGGCGTGAACATATCGGGCGCCCGCGATTGCCTCGTCGAGGAGAACGATATCGGCGAGAACCTGGTTGACGCGCTGGTAGCGCCCGGGGGCACGCGGAGGCTGAAGATCAGCAGGAACTTCATCCACGACCAGTTCCGAATGGGGCATCCCGACGGTATCCAATTCTGGTCCGACGTGAAGGACGTGACCATCGAGAGCAACCTGATCTTCAATTGCGGGCAGGGAATGATGTCCCAGGGCATGGACGGCATAAAGATCGTCAACAATGTCTGGTGCGGCTCGCGTGCGGTGCTGCTGATCTGCGGCGGGGACAACTTCGAGATCCGCAACAACACCATCGTCGCGTCCGGGTTGCAGCCGACGAGCCTCATCGGAAATAATTACACGGTTATCGGGAACATCATAGCGCCACTGCGCGGGCTTCCGCTTTACAGCATCCGCGACCTGGACACGTTCCGCGGTGATCACAATCTCCTGTGGGCTGGGAAGGATTACACCGGCGCGCTGGTGGTGCTGGGCCGATGGCGAAAGACGGCTCGATCACTGGCGGAAATCCGCGAGAAGTTCGGCCAGGAGGCCAGCGGCATCGTCGCGGACCCGAAGTTTGTCAGCGCACCGAAATTGTTCGGCGGGATGGACTATCGGCGCACGGCCGATTGCACGCGAACGAAGTTCTATCTCTCCAGTACAGCGGGCTTCGCCGTGGGCGATCACGTCGAGGTCGCGTTCGACGGAATAGCGCGGAAGATCGTCGAAACAGGCAAGGGCTACATAGTAGTGGACAAGCCGCTGAAGAAACCTCCGCTGGTCGGCCTGTCCGTGGCAAACTGGGGCGAGAAGGAAAAAATCGTATGGGACCTGCGCCTGGCGAAAGACAGCCCGGCACGCGGGTCCGGACTCGGCGGCCGTGATATCGGATCGGCGATAGACGTGCGGGCGTATCGTCGCGGCGATTTCAACGGCGACGGCAAGCGCGATCTGCGCGAAATACCGAAAGGCTGGCCCGAACAGTAACAAGGCGAACCGATCGGTTCGGCCGGTCGAAATGACGGGAGTGAACGCATGATGAGTTCGTCGGACTCTTCGATAATTGTCGGTGCAGCGAAGCGCGTGATCAACCCCGCGCCGTCGCTTCCGCTGGTGGGTTATCCCCCTCGGCGCGATAATACGGGCGTGGGGCTTGACCTTTGCGTTCGCGTGATGCTTTTCGGCGAAATCGGTGCGGATTGTCCCTCGGCGGGGCTTGTCGTGCTGGATTCGCTGGGCGCCGATGCGAACATGGTGCTCTCGATTCGCGAGCGTATCGCACAGGCCGTCGACGGGCTTGACGCCTCGGCGATCATGGTGGCTGCGACACACACACACTCGGCCCCGGCGCTGCGGACGTACGGGCGTAAAGATCATGTCTTCGAACCCGATCCGCAATACGTCGAGCTGGTGATCGCCGCCTCCGCCGGCGCAGCGGAAGATGCGTGGGACGCTCGCAGCGAGACGAAAATGAAGGTAGGCGCCGCCTCGGCAGAGCTTGGGCACAATCGGCGGGTGGTGGACGAACGGACCGGAAAGGCTACGAATGTATGGACGGACGAGAAGGGAGAGCACACGGGCTTCTTCTGGCCGGGCGTTCCGTTCGTCTCGTTCGAGTGCGACGACGGGATACCGGTGGCGATGCTGGTATCCTACGGCTGTCACCCGGTAACGCTCGGGCCGGGCAACACGCTGGCAAGTCCGGATTACCCGGGCTATTTCGTTCGCAAGATGGAAGCGGACAGCGGCGCCGCGACCGTCCTCCACGTAACCGGTGGAGGGGCGGACATCAACCCGGAATTTTGCCTTTTCGACGAACCAGGCGAAACGAAACGAATGGGCGAGGTTCTCGCCTCGGCGGTGGGAGACAAGCTGCCCGAGGCGTTACCCTGCCGGGCCTGTCCCATCGCGACGGCGTCCGTTCCATTGGGGCTTCTCATAAGCGACACCGCGCGGGAGAACTTTTTCTCGGGCAGGGCGGTCGATACTGTCGACGGAAAGGTGCTCGTAACGGAAGTGCAAGCGATCCGCCTCGGCGAGCTGGTGCTCATAAGCGCACCGGGGGAGCTTTTTGCGGAGATAGCTGCGGAAATGCGCGAAATCTCGCCGTTTCCGCAGACTATCGTCGTTTCCTACGCGAACGATTACCTGGGATACCTCTTTACCGACAAGGCCCGCGAGGAAGGCGGATACGAGCCGGAGAATCCGATTTCCGAGAACATCGAGCAACCGCTCCTGGCGGCTGCGAAACGGGCGATGGAAGCTGTGAAGGGAGAATAAGCGAATGAAACGATGCACATGCGCGGTAATCGTCCTGGTACTGGTGACGCTGAACGCAGTGACGGCGGGCGTTCAAATGTTTCCGTCGAACCCGGACACGAAAGGCGTCAGCGCGTTTTTGATCGCGCCGAGTTCCGGCGTCAAGCCCCTGCCGGACGGATGGACGCGCCACACCGACGATACGTACAACAATTGCGCCCTGTCGGGGGAGTACCTCTCGCCGGCAAAGTCCGCCGGTCCCGTTACGACAGAAAGCTACGCCCTTCCACTGGCCAGCTACGACGTATACGCATGCGTTCGCGGCAGTGGAAAGGTTCGACTTGGCGGGTCGGACAAGTGGGTGGAGTTCAACGTCCCGGGCAACCGCTACAAGTGGGTGCTTGTGGGTTCTCTTGCCGACGTGAAGCGCGTAAGCGTCGAGGTTGCGCCGGCAGGAGGCGCTCTGGCGTACGCCGGACTGCTCGCAGAGGGCGACAAGCTGCCGGTCAAGCCCGTTGCGGACGTCGTCGCGAAGATGCGCAAGGGCGAGCCGGTCACTATCTGCCTCCTGGGCGATTCGGTAACGGAGAACGCCAAAGGATTTCGCGGGGGATCGAGAAATTTCCAAACGGGAAACCCCGGCCTGATGAAAAAGTATCTCGAAGACGAGTTCAAAACGCCCGTGGCGTACATTTCCCATCGCGAGCCGCCGGGTTGGCCCGACGACGGCGATCCGTCGAAGATAAAAGTGATCGACTGGAAGGGACGAAAGGTCCGCGACGGGCGCGTCGAAGTCGACGGCAGTAAAAAAATCCGGCTCATAAACATGGGCAAGGGCGGCGCCGCCTCGCACGACGGGTGGAAACGCATGCCCGGGCAGTTCACCGAGCCGGGCGAGTGGCGACTGATCGGGGGAAGATGGCTGGACCACAGGCAGCCCGGAGCGCCGCCGATTCTGCGTAACGGAATGAAGCACTACAAGCCGGACCTGGTGATCATCAATTTCGGAACCAATGACGCCAACGGTTCCCATCTCAAGTGGACCGCGAAGGACTACCTGTTCCACATGAAGGTGCTCGCGACGCACAGCCAGCGTGATCTGGGAGCGGCGGTGATAGTAACGACGCCGCACAAGTGGACGAAGGGTTCGCACCAGAACCCTCACACCCAGCCGGAGATGCCCGCCGTCATCCGCGATTACGCGAAAAAAGCCGGACTGGCGCTCGCGGACATCTATGCCGAGTACAAAACCGGAGAAGGCGACGGGATTCACCCCAAAAACAACGGGCACAGGCACATGGCCGATGCGTACATGAAGGCGCTTCTGGGCAAGGCGCCCCCCGCGCCCGCCGATAACCCCCGCCAGTTCAAGGATAACGGAGACGGAACCGTTACCGATACGGGTAGCTCTCTGGTGTGGGCGAAAGATGCGGACATCGCGGGAAAGACCCTTACGCTCGATGAAGCCGGGGCGACCTTGGCGAAGTGGAATGCGGAAAAGAAATTCGGGTTCGGCGATTGGCGAATTCCCACGCGGGACGAGCTGCTGGCGATTACAGGCCCGGCTGGATACCGCACGGAATGGAAGGAAAAACCGTTTGTCAACGTCAGGCGGATATATCTTTCCGATTCCATCGGCATGAAACTCCGGTCCGGAACGTTTTACTGGCTTGTCGACGTGCGCTACGGAATGGAGTTTTTCCCTGGCAGGCGAGCGGGAAGCAAAGGCTCCCTCTGGCCGGTGCGTTCAAATAAGGTGGCTAAACCATGAGTAATAATACCAGTGGCGTCCCGGTGTGTGTTTTCGCCTTCATTCTTCTATTGACGATACCGGCCTGGGGTAGCGCCGGTCCCGCCCAGCCGGCGTCGAAAGCGGCGGTCGAAACTTCCGTTTCGCCGGAGGGGTGCCCGATAGAAAAGTTCCTCGTCCGTTCCCCGTCGATGAAGAGAGACATACGCGTCGTGGTGGTCCTTCCGCCGGGGTATAACGCTTCGACGAAGGGGTCCTTCCCGGTGCTTTACGCGCTGCCTGGAATGGGCGCGCCCTACGCAACGTGGGCTGAAATGTCGCCGTTGCGGGCCGCCCTCAAGGAAATGCCGATGATCGTCGTGACGTTCGACGGCGACAGGGCGGGATGGTACATCGACGCGACGCAAAAGGGCGACTCGAAGTTCACCACGTTCTTCTTCGACGAGCTTATCCCCGATATCGAATCCCGCTATCGCACCAGCGGCGTCCGCGGCGTGACGGGATTTTCCATGGGAGGCTTCGGAGCGCTGCATTACATGCTGAGCAGGCCGGGGATGTTCGCCTCGGCAAGCGGGTTGAGCAGCGCGATCGACCGCATGGGAGGGAGGAGGAGAAAGCCCGGCAGGACCGTAACCGCACTGCTGGGCGATTACGAAAAGAACCGAAGCGAATATGAAAAGAACAGCATCTACACGCGAGTGAAAAAATATGCGGGAAAAGGCGTCAAGCTGCCTCCCATCATGCTCCATTGCGGAGCGGGAGACGGCCTCCTTGCCGAGAATCGTGAGTTCGTGCAGTTTCTGATCGGCCTGAACGCCGAAGCCCGCAAGCGCCACTGGCCGAAGCTCGCCGGTCTGAAGGGCAGGGCGAGGCGAGTAAAACTCGAAAAATTAATGTCCGCCGAGCGTATCGACTTCGACTATCGCATTTCGCCGGGCGGGCACAACTGGACTTTCTGGAAAGGCGCCTCCGAGGGCGTCGTGCGATTTCACTGGAAAAGTTTCAAACGGGCAGGCGTGAAACGGAAGGCCGGCAGGTAACTGTGGGACGTAACCGGTAAATGGAAAACATGATGAGTAACGTACTTTTCAGACGTGTTGTTCTCGAAATGACCCTCAAGCCGTTTCAGAAGCTGGACGACGAGTCGATCACCCAGACGTGCCGACGGATATGGAGCAACTGGGACCGACTGCTGGAGCGGGCCGAGGAAGTTCTGGTTCTGCTCTGGGTGGGCGACGGGAGCGAGATACTCCAGTGGCAGGGCGATTTCTTCGCGCCGATTCCGCATGCGGACAGGATAGGGTTCTGCAATTACGACAAGCCGGGCGCCTTCCCTCCGGACAACAGGCACTATCGGATCAACCGGTCCAGGCCGTTCATGGAAGACCCGCCGAAGATCGCCTTCGAGGACCTTCGCCGGATCATCGCCCGCCTGCGGAGCACCGCGCGCGACGCGACGGGAGGTAACATTCTCGTCGGCGCGACGATCGATCCGGGCCCGGAGTTCGTAGAGAACGATTGGAGGTTCGACAAGCATCCGGAGATCCTTACGCCCGACGGCCCAACGCGAATGCCGCACATGATGCACTTCATTACGCACCAGTGCACGCTCCAGCCCGACGGCGAGACCTACGCCGGTTTCCCGGACGGGCTGAATACTCCGACGCCTTTCGGCACGTTCCTGGGCAGGCAGTTCGCAGCGGCGCAGCGGGACTTCGGATACGATTATATCTGGTTTTCCAACGGGTTTGCCTACACGCACTTTCCCTGGACGTTCTGCGGCGAGGTGTTCGACGAGAACGGATTCGACGCTGAAAAGGCGAAATCCGAGATGCGCGAGGCGAAAAAATTCTGGAATGACTTCTGGGCTGAATGCCCCGACGCCGAGGTCCAGGTGCGCGGGACGAACTTCTCTGTCGGAATGGACATCGCAGCCAACGGAGTCTCGCACGTTGACATCGCCGCCGTGGGCAGGCTTCGTCGTCCGCCCTGCAACCCGCCCTGGGGTTCGCACTCGCTGGGCCTGGAAATGACGAGCTTCCTCTCGCGGATCAGCAAAAGCCCCTCGGACGACCTCCTCTTCCGTTTTTACCTTAACGACCCGTGGTTTGCGTCCACGCCGTGGTACGACTATTACAATCGCGAGGCGTTTGACATATACGTGCCCATGAGCGCCTCTCGCCTGAACGAATCGGGCGGCGTCGACGTTCCGACGGACCTTGCGCTGCTCACCATCGACACGGAAAAAGGCGAGCTGCTTCGCGACCAGTCGACCGACACCCTCCCGCATTTTTTGTACGCCGCGGAGCACCGCGCGGATGCAGCCGGCCCGCTCGTCTGGGTGTACCCCTTCGACGAATACGACGCCGTGCTGAAAGAAACGCCCGAGCATCTGGACGCAGTGTTCGCACACGACTGGTTCGCATGTTCCATGGTAAGCTCCGGCCTGCCGTTGAACACGGTTTGCAGCAGCGATTGCTTCACGACGTTGGCGAAAGCAGGCAAGCTGCCGGATTCGATATTCGTCGCTCCGGTTCCGTTTGCGGGAGGCGATCTGAGCGGCGCACTGCTGGATAGCGTTCGCAACGGGGGAAAGGTTATGCTCTACGGGCCGCTGGACGGCGCGGACAGGGAGCTGATCGATGCGCTTGGGGTAACGCTTGCCGAGCCGCTGGAAGGCGATTTCCGGATCGATAACCGGCTTGTTATGGACGAATTCGCCCATCCGCCGGTGAAACCATCCGGTGGCAGCGCGATGATGGCTTCGATCGGAATGAATGGTGGCGTGGCTTCTGCCGAGACGGTCAGTCCCTCCGACCGCAAGCTGCGGCATCGTTCGCTCACCTCCGGCGGCGGCCTGAGGGCTGTATGCGACGGGACGGACGACGGGGTGTTGGTGCTGGCCGAGCAGGAAGCCCAGCGGCGGGTGTACGCCGTCGAGCGGAGCATGAGCGAATGGAACGGCGGGAAGCTGGCGTGGATACGCGGGTCGAACTGTTTCGACGTGTCCAGGTCCAGCGGCGAACCGCAATTCGACCCAGCCTGGACCATGTTGCTTCCATATGATTGGCCGCGGCGAATCGTCGCCCGGATGGGCTTCGATATTATCCAGGACCGCCTCGACGAGACGACCAAACCGGCGAACGTGTTTGTCAAACGTCGGGATGGGGCGTGGTTCTTCCTCGGACACAAACCCGATACGTCCGTCCGCTTCCGCGTCCGCACGTCCGACGGCGCGCCGTGCTACACCGAGGCGGAAACGCCCATCGTCGACGGATACGCCGGCGAGACCTTCGGCAAGACGTTCCACAACGAGGTCCGTGCGTTCGTGAAAATGTCCGACGGCGTAGTGCAGGCCAAGAAACTCGCCACGCCGGTGGGATGCAGGTGGCACGGAGCCTATTCGAACCTCACGAACG
Organism: Planctomycetota bacterium; assembly: GCA_024275995.1. GTDB lineage: Bacteria > Planctomycetota > Phycisphaerae > SM23-33 > SM23-33 > JAJRYB01. Next base: position 29,991 of record JAJRYB010000087.1, read on the forward strand.
CGACGATCACGATTTATCCGAATCCCTCTGCGCTTGATGACGGGACGCTCAGCCTGACGGAGATCATCAAGGGCGACGACGCCGTACCGTACGAGGTCGATCGCGCCCG
>JAJRYB010000088.1 GCA_024275995.1 Planctomycetota bacterium
ACGAAAAACCGACACAGAGGAACAGAGGGAAATGAGGTTTAAAAACAAAGCAAAGCGTTTTTTAATTTCTCTGGATCTCTGTATCTCTGTGTGTAATAAGATGTTACGTATTTTTGCCCCTCGAAAAACCCTTTCCAGCCTGTTCCTGGTTGTCCCAGGATTTGCGTACTTGTGCGTACTTGTGCGGAGTTGTGCGAACTTGTACGAAACGGTACGCTTTGGTTCGCCACGGCGCAGCCCTGCGTAGCCTTGGCGAAGCAGGGGCGAAGGCGGGTCAGATTTTGCCCAGGATGATCCCGTGTGTCGGCGGCACCGGCCAGAATGTGACCCACGCGTTCAGCTTGATCTGTTTGGTCTGCGAGGGCTTGTGCTCCAGCAGGGAAACGACGATCGGCGTCCCGGCGTCCACCGCAATACCATGGCGCCCGTCGTTGTCGATAACCTTTCCGTTGATGGGACTCAGCCCGGCGAAGATTCTGGCGCAGTGGCTGATGCGTTGGCACCGGCTTGCCGGATTGGTCTGGAAGGTCATCTCGTTCCGGACGCCCTTGGCGGCGGCGGCGGTCGCGGCGTGGATGATCACGTGGAGTTCGTCTTCGAGGTGGATCCGTTTCTGGAGCGTTTTGCGATGCGTATCCAGCAGGAGAAAATCGATATAGCTGCCCGGCCGCTGGACGTCGGCGGTCGTGGGCGGCAGGCGCAGAGTGAACAGCGGACCGATCATCCCGCTGTTGTCGACGGCTACGAGCTTTCCGCGAACGGAATAGGTCTCGTCGCTCAAGAGCTTCGCCATGGCGCTGTCTCCTGTATGTCGATCCAGGCTCTAAGTATATGCCTGCCCGCTGCGCGGTGCTCCGTCGTCGGAATTTTCCGCATCGGGCGTCTTTCCGTCGTCGCGCTTCACGTATACCGTCTGGGTCGGGAAGGCGAACTCGATGCCCTCGGCGTTGAACCTTTGCAGCAGTTCCATGTTGAAATCGTGATTGAACTGGAGGTAGTCCCACCAATCGGGCGGGGTGAACCAGTAATAGACCACGATGTTAAGGTTGTCGGCGTTGAAGTCCGAGAAGAACACCCGCGGCGGGTTGGTTTCGGGGAAGTGATCCTTTCGCCCGTCCAGCATTTCGCGAAGGATATCGACGGCCCGCTTGAGCTTTTCCGGCGGGGTGTCGTAGGTTACCCCGACGTTCAGGACTCGTTTGAGAAAGGGTCGCCGGCTGACGTTTTCGATCGTATGGTTGGCGACGGTGGCGTTCGGTATCGTCACGAGGTGCCCGGTAAGCGTTCGGATGCGAGTCGAGCGGAATCCGACTTCTTCGATGTTTCCTTCCTGCCCGTCGATCTTTACCCGATCGCCCATGTGGAAGGGACGATCGGCGAAGATCGTCACCGATCCGAACAGGTTGCCCAGGGCGTCTTTGCTCGCCAGCGCCAACGCCAGGCCGCCGATGCCAAGCCCGGCGATCAGCGCCTTGATGTCCCATTGCAGCACGTTGTCCGCTACGAACAGCAGGACCAGGATGACCACGAACACGCGAAGGCTCTTGCGGATGAGCGGAACGAGCTGGTCGTCCAGAAGCGTGTCGGTTCTGGAGGTCCAGCTGCGAAGGTAAAGCTCGACGATGTCGACGAGCCGGTAGATAAACCAGCCGCCCTCGAAAATCGTCAGGGCGTGGGTGACTTGCGCCCAGAGCTTCGCCACGTCCGGCGCGAGCACGAGCAGCCCTGTATCCCCGGCCAGTTGAAGACCGCCCGCCATGAACAGAAGTATCATCGGACGCTCGACGCACCGCAGCAGCAATTCCAGCACGATCCATCCGTCGACCTTCGCAAGCCGATTGGCCTGGTGCTGAAGGGCGAACGCCGTGACCTTTCCGGCGATCAGGCTGCCGAGCAGCATGCCGAGCAGAGAGGCCCATCGCCACAATTCGTTTCCGACGTACTTGTCGACCACGAGCCAGTCCGCCCATCCCAAAGCCAGCAAATCCACAACCATTACATGCTCCCGATAGTGTATAGGCACTCTAACAAAATCTCGCGTGAGCCGCGTTGTGGCGAGAATCGGATGGCTGCAAGGAAGGATGACGACGCCATACCTCGTTACGGTATTGCGAGGAGTCCTGACGACGCAGACGCCGATTTTCGCCGCAACCGGTCGGGACGCGGGTCTTTTGCCCGCATCCTGTGTCGCTCGAAAGTCAATGATGCGAAAGGCATCGTATCCTCCTCGCTCCTTGGCTGCGAACAAAATCCCTCGCGTCGCGGCCACGGGAGGTTTGGTTAGGGTGCCTTAAAACTTCCGGGCGACACTATATCGAAAATCGCCGGGATTGTCACGGATGCCTAAGAGTTCGCCGGCGGGTATTCCGTGCAAAGCAGGTGGAGCGGCGGTACGTCTTCCTCGATATCGGGGAATCGCGGCAGATCGTGGAGGAATCGGTTATCGCGCGCGTCGTCGTTCACTCGCGAAACTTCCCCGCCGAGCACCGTGCCTCCGGCAGGTTCGCCATGGAACCGGTGATATACGTAGGGCGGCAGCGTGATAGACTCGCCCGGCGACAGCGTGATCGGCTCGCCCGGCGAAACCGTTCGCCTCATGCCGTCGATGCTCACGTCGAGATCCGTCGTCTCGTCCAGCCGTTCGGTTTCGCGATCGGCGTTCCACAGTTCCAGTACAAGCCTGCCGCCGGCGCGGTTGATAATGTCTTCCATTTTCGAGAAGTGGAAGTGGGTCGGCGTGACCTGGTTCTCGCCGATCAGCAGCAGTTTTTCGCAGTAGTTCTTGACGAACGGGTCCGGCGGATCGGTCATTCTTCCGTTGCGGATGGTGAACAGCACAAGCCCCGTGTTCTCGTAATCACCCGAGCCGAAATCGGTCACGTCCCATCCGAGTTTGCGAAGGCGTATTTCCTCCGCTTCCTGCCCCGCCGATTTCCACCGATCGGGCGACCAGGTTGCCCATGCCGGCAGGTGAAAGTCATGGGCATCGAGGAAGCTTATCGCTTCGCGCAACTTCGCATTGATAAAACTCCGCTTCATGGATTGTACTCAGAATGCCGTCTCGGGTTCGTCTTCGCGGCTGGAATGTTTTTGATTTTGATTTTGATACCGATCCTGGTCATCCCTCCTTCTCGACAGGCTGGAGGCGAGACATTCCTCCGCGGTCAGGCCATGCGTCCGGAGAAGCTGCTGGGGATTTTCCGGCGTGCTCGTTCGGGTGGAAAGGTAAAGCGCCTCGGTGACGGCCTGGTTCAGCAGATTCTCTCTCGCGGAGCATTCGTAGAATTCGTCATCGGCCAGGACCGCCCCGGCGAAGGCTTCCGCCTGTCTGCGGAACACGCCGATCGCGCCGGGCTGCTCCTCCGTACGGTCCAGCACGCTACCGTCCGGGTCGCGAAGCAGGCACGTCTCGCTGTTTGCGGTCAGGGAGCCCCCGCGTCCGTGGAGGCTTATCTCCTCGCTCACCGGTCCGGACGCCCGCGTCGTAACTACGGTCGCCATGCATCCGTCGTTGTAGCGGAGGATCGCCGCGGCGGTATCGTCGGTGTCGTACACAGCCATCGGCTCGTCGGTATCGGAGGACCCCCCCGGCCGGTTTCCACCGGCGGAAAGTCCGTAGACCTCTTCGGGCAGCCCCAGCATCCAGACGAACAGGTCGATCGGATGGTATCCCAACTCGAGCAGCGCCCCTCCGCCCGCGGAGGACAGGTCGCCTCGCCATCCCAGGTTCGGACCCCAGTTGAACAGGTAGTGTGCGCGGGCGAGGAACACCTGCCCAAGGCGATCTCGAAGCTCGTGGGCTCGCCGATATCCCACGGCGAAACGCCGCTGGGTTCCGACGGCGAATTTCAGATCGGCCTTTTCCATGAGGCGGACCATGGCGACCGCTTCGCCAAGGTCGCGAGCCAGGGGCAGCTCCTTCCAGACGGCGATACCGCGTTCGGCCCAGGCGGATAATATTTCCGGGGCGCTGGTGGGAGGAACCGCAAGATAAACGATCTGCGGGCGGGTCTCGGCGAGCAGGCGGCGGTTATCGCTGTAGAAGGGCACATGCGCTTCCTGCCCGACCTGCTGGGCGGTACGGACATCGCGATCGGAAACCCCGACCACGCGAACCGCATCGCCGGCGAGGAGCGCATCGAGCGTGAACCGTCCGAAACCGCCGACGCCGATGACCGCCGCTGAAATGGATTCGTCTGGCATTCGTTATACCCGGGAACCGGACACGTTGGTGACAAGGGGAGGATACCTTCGCCGGCGAGACCATGTCAACGCGCCGGCGGGTCAAATCTTGAATTGCCGCGGCGATGAGCGGTTATATAATGAGACCTGTTCGCGAAGCTGCGCAAGGTAGGAGAATGTAAATGGGTTTGGCGACCGTGAGTATCGGGGACGTTCAGGTCAGTCGGCTGATCCTGGGTGGAAATCCCTTCAGTGGATTTTCACATGGGAATATCGAGCTGGACCGGGAGATGTGCCACTATTACACAGCGGGGCGCATCAAGGAAGAATACCGCCGCGCCGAGGCGCTCGGCGTGAACACGCACATCGGGCGGGCGGATCATCATATCATGCGCGTGCTCATGGAGTACTGGGACGAGGGTGGAAAGATACAATGGTTCGCGCAGACCTGCCCGGAAGTCGGCGAGACGCAGAAACTCGTGCGGGAGGCGATGGGTTTCGGCGCTTGCGGATGTTTCATTCACGGCGGGCGAATGGACTGGCTGCTCGCCAACGATCAGCTTGACGAGGCGGTGGAATCCGTCGCCATGATCCGCGAGACAGGCCTGCCGGCGGGTATCGCCGCTCATAACCCGGCCGTGTTCGACTGGGCCGAGGATGTCGCCCTCGACGTCGACTTCTACATGTGCTGCTACTACAACCCGACTGACCGCAGCGATAAACCCGATCACGTTCACGGAGCCGCCGAAAAGTTTCGTTCCGACGATCGCGACACGATGGTCGCGCGCATCGCGACGCTCTCGAAACCGGCCATCCACTACAAGGTGCTGGCGGCGGGGCGTAACGATCCGCAGGAGGCATTCGAATACGTCGCGCGGCACCTCCGCCCGCAGGACGCGGTATGTGTTGGCGTCTTTTCGAAGGACAAGCCCGGTATGCTCGAAGAAAATGTCCGACTGCTGGAACGCGCACTTGAGCAGGGGGCCTGATGTGAGGATTTCGCCTTCTATCGTCTGACTGCGGCGTTCGCTACCAGTAGCGGAACGCTTCTTCGGGGACGTCTTTCCTCAGATCGACGTGCCCGTCGAGGTACGTGTAGTTTGTGCGCCCATTGGTGTGCCCCGAGGCCTCGATCACGATCGGGCCAATCGGACCGGTGGTGATTTGTTCCGGCCAGGGCTTGTAGCCGAAGCTTGTCTTGTATTGGAAGTAAATTCCACCCGACGACGAACTCCACCCGAGGTTTCCGTCGGACAGCAGTATCAGGTCGTTACTGAATTGCTCTATCGGCGAGCACTTGCTGAGGTTGCCGTATCGCCAGGTCCACGTGCCCCCGGCGAACCGTCGGATGCCCAGCACCCACATGTTCGCCCCGAAGTTAAAGTCCCACTTTCCCGCGCTGAGGTCCTTCGGGCTAATCTGGCGGTACGCGGTAGGGCACTTGAAAATGCCTTCCCTGAAATTCCCGCGTTTGTAGATCACCGCGCCGCTCTGCATAACCTGCCTGCGGAAATCGACGTTGACTACCGACGGGTCGCCGTAATCGGCGTTTTCAACCACCGATATCCGCTCGATCCAGTTCATCGCCTCGTTTTCGCCAGCCGGGACTGCGCCGTCGGCCGGCTCGGCGGTGTATGGAAGCCAGCCTTCGTTGTCGGCTGCATAGAGGAAAATCGCGTTGGCGACGTGGCGCTGGTTGGATGAACACACGGTGTCGCGGACTAGTTCCTGAGCGCGGCCGAGCGACGGCGCCAGTATGCTCAGCAGCAGCGCGATAATGGCGATGACGACCAACAGCTCGATCAGCGTGAACGCCGCGCGCTTGTGTTTCCCTGTCACCACCGATTTGTATGATCCGTCATACATGCTGCGCATTGCGTTTGTGTTGTGCGGGGCGCCCGAAATACCAAAACCGCCGTAACCTGCGGAGGAAGCCCCTGTTCAGTGGAACTGGATCGAACATTCTTTGTAAGCCTTCATGTCTCATCGTCCCAAGGCGTCTGGGAACTTCAATGTGGATTTCCCCATCGGCGCGCAAAACAGGACCGATCCGCATCGTGCAAACCGGTCCATGCTGAAAAGGGTGGCTGAGGGGATTCGAACCCCCGACCCCCTGGACCACAACCAGGTGCTCTAACCAACTGAGCTACAGCCACCGTGTTGCGACGGCGTGTCGGGTAAGCAGGGAGATTAGCTTATGGGGCCGATTATGTCAACGGCGATTGTCAAAGCAAACCCCGCAGGGCGAAGACGATCATGATTGCGCCGCTCAGGAGCGGGATGAGGACCACGGCTATGAAATAGAGGTCCAGAAACTGGCGATCGTTTTTCGTGGCGCCGCTTCTACCGAAGATGCCCGCGTCGAACCACCGGCTCGTTCCGCTGATCCATGCACTGAGCATGAACACGCCGAAGGACATGAGGGTGGCGCCGACGATAATGAATATCACGCCGATCATCGCACAGAGCCTATCCCGTTGTTTTTCGACGTGCAAACAGGAATCGTCTTTTTCGACCGGTCGGCGCAAAAAAGCGCGCCCCCGGCCGCGACGACCCGGGGGCGCTGAGCGATGCCGTTACATGAGCGCGGCGCCGCGTTGAAAATCAGGCCGACACGCGCGCCGCGGTGCGTTCTTCACTCGTTCCGGCGGCGGCGTTTTCCATGGCGGTAACTATCGACTCGTGCAGCTCGTCGATCCGGAGCATGGGCTTCATAAACAGCTCGTCCCCGCCTTGCTGCCACGCTCGCCAGACGGCGTCGTATTTATCCATCCATCCGGTGAGCAAAACGGCGGGGCGCTGCGGGAGGTCATGCAGCGATTCGATCAGTCCGTTATCGCCGAGTTCCGCCGCTACGATTACCAGGTCGGGCTTCCAGTGAAGGGTCTGCTCGAACGCTTCGGACGCATTTGGCTGGAGCACCACGTGATGCGCGCGGGCTTCGAGGAAGTTGACGGCCTGGTGAGCGAAACGCCAGTCAGTATCGACGATAAGAACTTTCATATGGATACTCCTTGTAGGCCCCGCGATTTATCGTGCAACCGGCGCGGGACTGTACTCATATCGGACCGCCGGGGACGATACATGAAATGCATTTGCCTTCGACGCGGCTGGGTATGGCGCATCGGACGCCGTAACGCTCTGCCATGAAAGCGATTACGATGGTGATATCCAGGGGAGAAATCCGGGCTTTCGAACCGCAGGAGAGGCCTCTCAGCGCCGTCGCCGGGTGGGAGTCGCTTCGCCGACGGCCTTGAGGTCCACCATCCGCTGAAGCGCCACGCGAGCGTCCCGAGCGATATCGTCGGGGACGGAAACGCGATTGACCACGTTGCCTTCCGCCAGGTTGTCCAGCACCCACAGCAGGTGCGGCAGGTCGATCCGGTGCATCTGCGCGCACAGGGCGGGGGCTTCGGAAAGCGTTCGGATAAACCGGTCCGCATGTCGTTTCGCCAGGCGGTTGACGAGATTACTTTCGGTTCCGATGGCCCAGCGGCTTGCGGGTTCGCCCTCGCCGACTGCGCGGATGATCTGTTCGGTGCTTCCGGAGGCATCGGCCAGCTGCACCAGTTCGTGCGGGCATTCGGGGTGGACAATCACGCGAATATCCGGATATCGCGAGCGGACGTTGGTCACGTCGTCGGTAGAGAAAAGCTGGTGGACGTAGCAATATCCCTTCCACAGGATGAACCTCGCCCGTTCGACGTCCCGTGCGGAAAGTCCGCCGCAAGGCAGCAGCGGGTCGTACACCACGCAATCGTCTAGCGAATAGCCCATCGCGACGGCGGTGTTGCGGCCGAGATGTTCGTCCGGAATGGCGAATATTTTTTGTCCGCCTCCTCCGGTTTCGTCCAGCGCCCACGCGAAGACGTTGCGGACGTTTCCGGACGTGCAGCAGGCGCCGCCTGCGCGGGCGGTAACCGCTTTGACCGCGGCTGCGGAATTGACGTAGGTGACAGGAACGACCTTCTCGCCGGTAAGCGCGGAGATTTCCTCCAGCGGAGCGGCGGTGGCGGCGTCCTCGGCCATATCCGCCATCGCGCAACCGGCGAGCATGTTGGGCAGGCAGACGATCTGATCCGGACCGCTCAGGATATCCGCGGACTCGGCCATGAAGTGGACGCCGCAAAAGACGATGTATTTCGCCCGCTTCTGAGAGGCGGCGAGTTGGGAGAGCTTCAGGCTGTCGCCGGTGAACTCTGCCAGGGCGATTACTTCGTCTCGCTGGTAGTGATGAGCGAGTATGCAGAGCGAATCGCCCAGCTCATCCTTCCTCGCGGCGATCCTTCGGCTGAGTTCGTCGAGGCCCATCGCCCCGTATTTCTGCGGTATCGCTATCTGCGATTGCATGGTTCTGCGTTCTCCGGTGGTTTCACGTTATTGTACGGCCCCTGGAGGAGCGGGAACGGAAAAGTTCACCCAGCTCGGGCATTCGCAAAATGACGGCGGCGGCGAAGTAAACGACGATTCCCGCCGCGACGCACGAAGCGACAAGGATCGCCAGCCCGACGTTTCGTCCCAGAGTCAAAACGTGGGGTCCGAGCAGCCTGTCCAGCAGGATGATCGTCGCGCCCATGGCGGTCGAGGCTATCAGCGTCCTTCCGGCGGATGCGGCGATTCTGCGCCACCCCAGTCGCCCCAGGCGCCTCGCCAGCATCCATGCCAGCAGTGCCGCGGTAATGGTGGAGGTGATCGCGGTCGCCAGGCCGATGGCTGCGGACTTCATCGGCGTGAAGATAAGCCCCGCCACCAGCATCGCGTTGACGATCGCAAGGGTGGTGGTGATCTTCAGCGGAGTGGCGGTGTTTTTCATCGCGAAGAACGTCCGCAGCAGAATGTGATTGCAGAAGTACGCGCACATTCCCAGCGAGTACATACGCAGTATCATCGCGGCGCGGGCGACGTTGTCTATATCTCCCTCGACGAATTTTCCATGTCCGTAGATCAACTGGATGATGGGACCGGCCAGGACGATCAGACCGACTCCCGCGGGCAGCCCCAGGAATACGCTCAATCGCAGCGCCCGGTTTGTCGCGTCGCGCAATTGAGGCATCTCGCCCCGGCTTGCGTAACGGGACAGGAGCGGGAAGATAGCCGTCGCCAGTGAAATCGCCAATATCCCGAGCGGGAACTGGTACAGGCGTCCTGCGGCGTAGATGCACGTGACCACGCCGGGTGAAAGCGGCTTGGCGATGGTCCAGCCGAAGATCGTCAACTCCGACGTTGCCCGCGTGGCGGTCATGATCCACGCGTAGATACTGTCGAAAAACGCGCTGAGTTGCGTGATTCCCAGCGGGATCATCATCGGCAGGGCGAATTTCGCCATTCGCCTTACCGCCGGAAGTACGGGTCGCAGGCAGGGCATCGCCGCCAGTTGGACCCGTTTCAGCAGCCAGACGACAAGCGCCACCTGCACCACCCCGGCGAGAAGTACCGAAGAGGCGAGTACGAACAGTCCCTCCGCCTTGCCTTCGGCGAAGTGGCGATGGGCGATGTACGCCCCGGCGATGAGGAATATGTTCAGCAGGATAGGCGCGAAGGCGGGGTAGGCGAACCTGCCCCTGCATTGCAGCGCCGCCGAGCCGAGCGCCAGCAGGCAGATCGTGAACATGAACGGAACGACGATCATCACGAGTTGCAGAAGCAGAACCTGGTCCCACTCGCCTCCCACCAATATCAGCCAGCTTCCCACCGCCAGTTCTATCAGGACGACCAGGACCGCGAGGATCAATGACAGCAGACCGGCGGCATTTGCCAGGACGGCGCGCGCCTTGTCCGGCCCCTGGGATTCGGAAACCTCGGTGAACACGGGGACGAACGCTGCCGCCAGCGCGCCCTCGCCGAAAAGGCGACGGAAGAGGTTCGGCACCCTGAACGCCGTCCAGAACGCATCGGTCAGCCTGCTGGCACCGAGGGCGACGATGGCTACGTCTCGCACGAGTCCGAGCATGCGGGAGAACATGGTAAGCAGCGCGACCAGCTTGACCTTGCCGAAAAAGTGTTCCCGTTCCTTGTGCGACGCGGTGTCCATGTGGAGATTATTACCTGTGGCGCAGGCCGATGAAAGAGCGGCCATGGAAATCGGGTCCCCGTCTTGACTCGCTACCGCCTGGCGTGCACGATGGGTGCGCCATGAAAATATGCCACGTCATAACGCGGATGATACTCGGCGGGGCGCAGGAGAACACGCTGCTTACCTGCGAAGGCCTGCGCGATCGCGGGCACGAGGTAACGCTCATCACCGGTCCGGCGCTCGGACCGGAGGGTGAATTAATGAGCCGTGCCGCCGCCGGCGGGTACCGCCTGATCGTGCTGGATTCGCTGCGACGGGAAATAAATCCGCTTCGTGATCGCACGGCGTATTTCGAGATCGGCAAGCTTCTGCTGGAGATGCGCCCGGACATCGTCCATTCGCATTCGTCCAAGGCGGGCATACTCGCTCGAAAAGCGGCTGCGAAAATCGGCGGCATGAAGATCGTCCATACCGTTCACGGGCTACCCTTCCATCCGTACGAAAGCTGGTGGCGAAACCGCCTTTACGTGTCCCTGGAAAAACGGGCTGCGAAGCGGTCGGACGCTATCATCTCCGTCGCCGACGCCATGACGTGCCAGGCGATGGCCCAGGGAATCGGCAAACCTGAACAGTACACGACGATTTACAGCGGTATGGAGGTCTCGACCTTTCTGGACCGTCCCGCGGAGGCAGAGAAATTTCGCGCGTCGCTCGATCTCCCGGCCGATGCCGTGCTCGTTACGCAGGTGGCGCGTCTCGCGGAACTCAAGGGGCACGAGTACGTCCTCGAGGCTGCCGAGCGCATCGAGAACAAGCGAGTGTACTTCTGCTTCGTCGGCGAGGGGGTGCTGCGGGAGACGATCGAGGCGGAAATCGCCCGGCGAGGTTTATCAGACCGCTTCCGCCTGGTCGGGCTTTTACCGCCGGAGAAAATCCCAGCCGTCATGCACGCGACGGACGTGCTGGTGCACTGCTCGCTGCGGGAGGGTCTGGCGCGAACGCTTCCGCAGGCGATGCTCGCGTCCAGGCCGGTGATCAGCTACGACGTGGACGGCGCGCGGGAAGTAGTTGACGACGAAACGGGCGTGCTGCTCGAACCGCGGGAAGTAAACGGGTTGGTCCGGGCGATCGAAACGCTGGCCGGTTCCGCGGAACTTCGCGAAAAAATGGGCCGGGCTGGACGTGAACGCTGCCGGGAAATGTTCGACCACAACCGCATGGTGGATCGAATCGAGTGTCTTTATCGCAAGGTGTGTAAAAATCGTCGTTCCGACGATTGCTAAACGGATGGAACGCCATTCATTCGTCCAACGGCGTCACGAAATCCCAATGTTGTGTCCCCAAACCCGCAACGATCGGATTCCGCACGATATAATTCGCGGCGGCACGGAGGATATGTTCGTCGTTTATGAAAACTTTCCAGCAGCCGCGGGTCCACGGCGTTTGTCGACGTTGCAATGCGTGCGTGGCCGCCCCCTTAAACTGGCCCACAAGGTATTCGATCCGATGAGTGGATCGCATCACAAGCAGATGTACGTGATCGTTCATGATCGCACACGCCCGCACGGTCAGGTCAAGTCGCTCGACCACATCGCCGAAACCCTGCGCAACCAGTACGCGCGTCGAGTCGTTTATGAAATAGGGAGCGCGGGACAACTTCGGCGCCGACGTGGTCCAGAACCGCTGCAAGACCCGCCTCGATGGTTGCGGATTCTGCCTGAGATATTTAATCTCGCCAATCGCCTTGAGTTCGGCGTTATAGATTTCTTTGGAAAACGACCCCCTCGGATCGTTGGGCAACCAGGTTCCATAGGTGGTGAAAATTGCATGATATGCAATAATCATACATCCTCCCGCTTAGCAGTGGACCGAAGGTCCACTTTGAGTTGGTGTTTTCACGGATCGCAGGTGTCCGTTTTTAATCGTCGTTCCTATATTTTAATCGTCGTTCCGACGTTTTAATCGTCGTTCCGACGATTGCTAAACGTTGTTCACTTATCGGGCGCAGTTTTTCGATAATTCATCAAGCGATTCGAGCGTTACCTCTGCAAGGCTCGCCACGATCTTGTGTGCAGATGATAGCGCCTCGGCGGGATAGCTGTTCGTGACGGCGAGGACCTTCAACCCGGCGGCTCGTGCGGCGTCGATACCGGCAGGCGAATCTTCCACGGCGACGCTGCGCTGCTCGTGGATTTCCCTTCCGGTACATTCCCGCAGGCGCTCCAGCGCGAGGTTGTAACCTTCCGGATCGGGCTTGCCGCATGAGACGTCGCCCGCGTCCACGATCAGCCTGAACGCCCCTGCCGCCCCTATCGACTCGATCGCCAGCTCGATTTCCTCACGCAGAGCGCCGGAGCAGACCGCCAACGGAATGCCGGCCTCGGCAGCGGTGGAAATCAGCTCCACCGCGCCCGGCAGGGCTTCGATGGAATCGCGGAACATCCGTTGCACCAGCCCCGTCTTGGCGTCGATCAGTCCGCTTATACAATTTTCGTCCAGTTGAACGCCCCCATCGCGCGCGGCGGCGACGATGCAATCGTGATCGTCGTAGCCCAGGTACTCGCGGTAATAGGCCTCCCTGGTAAGCTCCACGCCAACGGTCTTCATTACCTGCTGAAAGCAGAGAAGGTGGATCGGTTCACTGTCTGCCACGACGCCGTCGAAATCGAAAATTATCGCATCCAAAAATACTTCTCCTTACTTTTGGTCCTGAAGGCGTACGGAAACCTGCACGCCGGTTTGACCCTTCCGGGAGGAAATTTCCATCCTGCCCCCTCCGGCGCGCGCACGCTCAGCCATCGTGGTCAGACCCAGGCCATTGCGCCCGAGGTCCTGCGGGTCGAATCCCTTACCATCGTCCACTACGTTCAATATCAGCCATTCCCCCTGGCGGTCCAGATGAATGCCGATGTTATCGGCTCCACTATGTCGCATGGCATTATGGAGGGCCTCCTGTGCGATACGAAACAGCATGATCTCGACCTTGCCGTCGAAACGCACAGCGTCCAGGCCGGCTTCGCACGTTACGGAAACATTCTGTTTCGGTTCGAGATCGTTGACGAGCTGCTTGAGCGTGGGGACCAGTCCCAGCGCCTCCAGCGTCGGGGGGAAAAGCCCATGGCTGATCGCTCGCACCTCGCCGATCAACTCCCCGCACGCCTTGGATATCTGTTCCAACTGCTCGGCGAGGTAGGCCTTTTCATTGTTGCGACAGGTCTCGGCGGCGCTGCGAAGCTTGTAATGCACGGCGATCATGCGTTGCCCCATTGAATCGTGCAGTTCGCTCGCCAGTCGCCTTCGCTCATCTTCCCTGGCGGTAACGAGTTTCATGTGAGCGGTGCGTGCAGCCTGCTCGGCCTGCTTCAATTCGGTGATATCGCGCACGACGGCCTGAAGCAGCTTTCTTCCACCGAGTGTCATTACGTTCAGCAGCACGTCGGCGGGAAAATCCGACCCGTCCGTTCGCCGGTGGAGCCATCCGAAATGGCACGTGCCTTCGAGAAACGCCGTTTTGATTCGCTCCTCCGCCGCCTCGCGCGAGGACCGTCCGTCCGGTTGTCTCGGGGGCGAGAGGTCCGCAGGGTGCATCCGGCAGAACTCTTGGACGCTGTCGCAGCCGAATATCGCGAGCGTGGCGTGGTTGCAGTCGATGAACGTCTTTTCATCGAGGAGCATCACGGCGTCGGAAGTGGATTCGTAGAGCGTGCGGTATTTCGCCTCGCTTGCACGCAGCGCCGCCTCCACGTGTTGCAGGCGGTCTGTTTTCGCCTTGAGGCGGGCAATTCGCCGGCGCAGGGTTTCGATTTCGTCACTGTTTTTCATTTCGCTTTCACGCCCGGACGGATTTCGTTCGAACGGCGGGGCGTATTCTACCACCCATCCCGCCAACTTCGGTATTCATTCTCGACCTTTGTCGACGACGGAGGCAAGAGAGCCCTCGTATCTAATTTCCTTGCGAATTTTCCGTGCTGCGATAAGATATTCTCCGAACGAGCGGCGCAGGGCGTGCAGAGCGGGTGCGTGTGACGCCCTGCGGGTTGAAAACGTGCTCGGGCAAGGGGTGGAATGCCATGTCGGAAAAAGACGTAATCCGGGTGTTTCTTGCGGACGATCATTGCATGGTTCGCGAAGGACTGGCGGCGCTGGTCGCCCGGAATCCGGAAACACAAGTCGTCGGACAGTGCGGGGACGGGCTCCGCGTGATCGAAGAGGTTCGGAAAACGATTCCGGACGTTGTCGTGCTGGATATCACCATGCCCGGGCTCAACGGTCTGGATATCTGTCGGGAGCTTCGTCGCAAAGACAAGAACATCGCCGTGCTGATTCTCAGCATGCACGATGACGAGCAGTTCATAGTGCGTGCCTTGCACAACGGCGCATCAGGCTACCTGTTCAAGGAATCTGCCGCCGACCAGTTGATAGAAGCCCTGCGCACCGTCTCGGAAGGGGGGGTGTATCTCGGGCCCGGCATTTCCAGGAGCCTCCTGACGCGGATCGAAAACGGAGACGGCGACCTTTACGAACGTCTTACGACTCGCGAGCGCCAGGTTCTCCAGCTCATCGCGGAAGGCAACACAAATCGCCAGGTCGCCGAAGATCTGAATCTTGCGGTCAAAACCGTCGATACGCACCGCTCTCGTCTGATGCGTAAGCTCAACATCCATGACCAGACGGCACTGGTCAAATATGCCCTTCGCAGGGGCATAATTACTCTTCGTTGAAGATATATCCACGTCGCATGGGGTTGCCCTCGTATTTCCGGGGTATTTCCGGCCTGTTTCCGGCCTGTTTCCGGCCAAATTCATTTGAGAACCTAGCTAAAGTCTCTTTTTAGCAGGACGATATAGTCTCTGTCGCGGCAGCCTTGCGCCGAGAAAGCCGCCGTAGTGCATGCAAAGATACCCTTGAAGGACGGGACTACAATTGACTCGATTTAAACTGACATCACCGGGCATGCTTCTGATTCTGGCGGTCCTGGCGGCCGGTGGAATCTTCCTGCTGGACCTTTTTTACCTTAGTCCTAACGTTGACGGGCACAAGTGGGCCGCTCTGCGTGAACAGGCATCTCGCACCGAGCACTCCGCCCGCCTGATGTTGCAGGCCAGCGAGGAGAACCTTCGCCTGAACTGCGTCATCTGGTCCGGCAGCGACGAAATGGAATCTCTCGTATCGAGCTCGAAAGATGCCGATCAGGCTGTCCGGAAGATCATGAACGTCTCCAAGGCGGACATGGTGTGGTTGACGGACGAACGAAACAACCCCCTGCGTGGATGGACCCAGTCCGGCCGGAACAGGCCCGTAGCGTGGACGCAGGCGATTGCCGACAGGGTCCGCAGCGTTCTTGAACGCCGGGACGACGCTGATGCTTCGGAAGCCGCCGGTGTCATGGACTTGCCGATCGGTCCGGTTATCGTAGCGAGGATCACCCTTTCCGACGGTGGGAACTCGGGCAAAAGTGTTCGTTTGTGGCTGGCGCGCATGCTCGCCAGGTCGCAGGTGCGCAAGGTCGGATTCGCCACGAGCGCGGACTTGATGCTCGTAGTCGACGAGTCGCTGCCCGCCGGAGCCGAAACCGAGGGTTCCGCTTAACGCGCTCTCTGGTTGACGAACGAGGACAGCCTCGCCGTGGCGTGGGTGGCGAGGGGTCCGAACGGAAAAGCGCTGGGCTACTTCCGTTCGGTGATTTCCGTCGAACACATTCGTCGCCAGGCGACGGCATCCAGGCGAATGGTCCTTATCGTAATGTCACTGTCGGTGGGCCTGGCGCTTCTGGTGATCATCGGAACGCATATGCTCATCACGGGACCGGTGTTTCGTTTGCTGAAGCGCCTGCAGGAGCTCGAGAGCGGCGAGGGGACGGCGGCGGAGCTTGCCAACGACCTGCATGGCGAACCGCTGATGCTCGCCCGCCGGTTGGAGTCCGCCTTCGACCGGCTTGCGAAAATCTCCAAAACCGACGAATTGACGTCTCTGGCGAACCGCCGGCACTTCGAGGAAGTGCTGGAGTGTTTCTACATCCAGGCCAGACGCTACAATCGTCCACTTTCCCTTATGGTGATGGATGTTGACTTTTTCAAGGCCGTCAACGACGTCGGAGGACACCCGGCGGGTGACGAACTGCTCAAAAGGGTTGCAATCGCCATCGAGGAGGCGTGTCGCAAGGCGGACCTGCCCGCACGGTTCGGCGGCGATGAATTTGCCGTGCTGCTTCCCGAAACCGTCTCGGCGGACGCCGCGGCCGTGGGTGAGCGAATCCGCAAGTCAGTGGAACAGATAGAGATGACGGATGAGCTTGTGGAACTCAACGTCACGATGTCTATTGGTCTTGCGGACCTGAACGCAGATGAAATCGACTCACCGAAGTCCATGATCCGTATAGCCGATCGTGCGCTGTATCGCGCCAAGGAACTCGGGCGCAACCAGGTCGTCAAGGCCCACGACGTGCACGGTGGGCCGGAACGCTCCGAGAGCACGCGGGTGGACAATTTGTGCAAGAAGCTCGCCGGTCTGGACTCGCAGTGCAAGGCGTTGGTCCTGCGTGCGATTCAGCCGATCATAAACATTCTCGAACAGCGCGACCCTTACATGGCCGACCACGCCCGCAAGGTGCAGCATTACGCGATCCTGATCGCGCAGGAGATGGGCCTGCCGGATCGCGTAGTCAAACGAATCCAGGTAGCGTCAATGCTGCATGATATAGGCATGCTCGCCATGCCCGATGCCGTCATCATGCACCCCGGCTCCCTGGACGAAAGCCAACTCCGCATGATGCGCCGACATCCGCTGCTGAGTGTGCGCATCATGGAAGGCATGGAATTTCTCGAACAGGAAATACCGGCCGTGCGGTATCACCACGAACGGTACGACGGAAAGGGTTATCCCGAAGGCATCCAGGGCGCCGCAATTCCGCTGACCGCGCGGATTCTGACGGTCGCGGACTGCTTCGACGCCCTTACTACCGAACGGGCGTTCCGCCAGGCGATGTCACTGCATGAGGCCGTCGCCGAAGTTAAACGGCACGTCGGCTCCCAGTTTGATCCTTCCGTGGTGGAGGCATTTGTAGCGGTCTACAACCGCATGGGCGAGGATCTCCAGAATGTTCCAGGCAAGAAGGGTTCGGCGTGGTTGGGCGATCTGAATGCCGATTCGCATGCCCTTTTGAACGCTATGTCTGAAGGGGAGTAATACCGCCGCCACACAATCCGTCTGCGACGAGAATATACCCCTTCCCGAAGTGTCCGCCTTTCGCAGGGCACCTCACGGTCGCGGCTGGTTGGCAGGCGGGTTCATCTCGTTTTTGTCACAATGCGGCTCCGTGCGGTTATCCGGATAAGTCCCAAACAAATACCATTGCAAATCGTTTTTCCGCTCCGTACAGTAATCCCCACAGGGTCAGGCGCCGGCTGGGTAGGCCTGCGCCTCTGGGACCATTGTGCGAGGTGCGCCGTGTCATCCGCACCAGCCGATGCCGAAAACAACATCCGCCAGTTCGTGGAAGGCATGACCAGTGAAGAGCGCATGCTGGTGGTGCTGAAACGCGAATTGTACGAAGGCGACTGGCGCGAAATGGAAGCGGACCTTCGAGCTCGCCTGGAAGGTCGTCCGTATATTTTCAAGCTTGCCCACCGGATTACGGATGACCTGAGGCGCATTGACAAACTGCGGAAGTTCGAAGGCGCCTGTGGCGTGGACCTGGGCGAGTATATCGAGATAGACACGTAGGTTGGCGACCCGCAGCGAAACGTAGCCGGCGCCGGCGTGATTATTGAACTTTGAATGACCTATGCAAATCCGCCAACGGCGGATTGTCCTGTGATTTCAGGCAAGGCGCACTTGCGAAGTTGCTTTCGCAATTCAAATGTCAATAAAGTATCTGTGACAGTTTGGTTATCTTGAGGAGCGACGCATGCGTAGTTGGCGGAAGTTCTTAACGGTTGCGATTGCGGGGATGAGTCTGGCAGGGTGTTCCCTGGGCGGTTCCGGGATGTCCAGGTTCGTCCATGAGGATGTGCTCGCCAGGGCGGGGTTGCGGTACTACTGGCATTACAAGATGCCGCTTCAGAGCGGCGAGTCCGTCGTCCGTGTGTACCTGATGGACGAGAACCTTTACGCCATGACGGACGATAACCGCCTCATCGCCGTGGACGCCCTGCGGGGTACGTACAAATGGTCGTTCAAGGTAGCCGATCGCAGGCATCGCGTTTTCCGCCCTTACCACGTCGAAGATATCATGATTCCACGGAACGTGCCGGGTATCAAGGGGATCTTGGATCCCAATACATCCAAGCCGGAGGCTGCGTTTGACGGCGTGATTGTGAATACGCTTACCGAAATGGTGCTCCTGAACCGCAGTAACGGTGAGGTTATGCGCAGGATCTCCTTTAAGGACTTTTCGGCGAACTCCGGCGGGGCAAGTGACGGGTCGTTCTTCTACGTGGGCGCCACCGGCGGAATGTACCACGCCTATGCTATTCGCGAGGGAGTGCGCGTCTGGACGCGATCTACCGGAGGCATGATCTCCGCGCCGCTGGAGATACCCTGGAAGCTGCTTTATGTCGCCAGCCGCGACGAGAGCTTCTACGCGGTCAAGGCTGGGCGGGGCCATCAACTCGCCTGGCGGAAACAACTTGGAGGACCGGTTACGGCGCAATTCCACGTGGACGATCGCGGATGCTTCCTTCCCGGCGAGGACGGGCGGATATACGCCCTGAATCCCATCAACGGAACGCCCCTGTGGCCCCCATTTGTCTGTGACAGCGCCCTGCGAGAACCCATCCAGGTCGGGCAGAACACCATCTTCCAGCGAAGTGACGCCGGGAGCTTTTACGCCATCAACCTGACGACCGGCAAACAACGGTGGACTCGTCGCGACACGCTGGAGGTAATTGCCGTTTTTGACGGGAAGGTATATCTGCGCGACCTCAACAACAACCTGCTGATCGTGGACGAAGTTCTCGGTGACGAAAAGGTCGTCATGCCGCTTACCGGCCTCGAACTCTACGCTCGTAACGTCACCGTTCCGGCGATCTACGCCCTCACGCGGGACGGGTATGTGTTCTGTATTCGTCCGCTCGAGGCAGGTCGATTGACGCTGGATATCCTCAAGGGAAAATAATCCCAGCGCCGCGAGGGGTTGCGGGCGGCGCCGATCGTTGGCGTTCAATCAGGAACTATCCGAAAAGGGAGCAGTCATGGAAGGTGTCACGATTCGTCGTGCGATGATAAGTGTTTACGATAAGAGAGGCGTCGAGGAGTTCGCAGCAGCACTGTCGGAAATGGGCGTGGAGATACTTTCTTCCGGTGGAACCGCCAGGGCGATCGAGGCTTCCGGCGTCAAGGTCCGGCAGGTGAAGGAGTGGACGGGCTTTCCCGAGATGTTGGGCCATCGTGTCGTAACGCTGCACCCGAAGGTGCACGGAAGCATACTGTGCCTGCGCGACGATCCGGAGCACCAGGCCGATATCGAGAAATATGACCTGGAACCGATCGACCTGGTCTGCGTGAGCCTGTACCCGTTCGAGAACGCCATTGCGAAAGACGGCTGCACGCTTGCCGATGCGGTGGAGATGATCGATATCGGTGGTCCTACGATGGTGCGCGCCGCCGCCAAGAATCACAAGTTCGTCACCGTCGTCACGGATGCTTCCCAGTACTCCCTGGTGCTGGACGAGATGCAAGCCAACAACGGCGCCGTGTGCTTCGAGACCCGCCAGAAGCTTGCCCGGCAGGCGTTTTCGCTGACCGCTCACTACGACACCGTGATTTCGGCCTATTTCCGCGAGCAGACGGGTGAAAACCTGCCCGAACGTATCAGCTTCAGCTACACCAGGGCGGGTGAACTTCGCTACGGGGAGAATCCGCATCAGGAGGCGGCATTCTACGTTGGGACGGATGCCTCCGAACCGTGCATCGGGCGGGCGAAACTGCTCGGTGGAAAGTCGATCAGCTACAATAACTACTTCGATGCCAACGGTGCGCTGGAACTGGTAAAGGACTTCGAGGAGCCTGCGGTCGCTATCATCAAGCATGCCAATCCTGCCGGTTGCGCCATCGACGAGGATCTCGTCGAGGCATATCGTAAGGCGTACTTCGGAGACGTGAACGCAGCCATGGGCGGCATTGTAGCGGTCAATCGACCTGTTACGAAGGATCTCGCAGCCGCCATTACCGAAACGTATAAACGCTGGGGCAAGGACGCCGGGGCAGCGGGGTTCTTTGCGGAAATAATCGCAGCGCCGAGCTTCGAAGACGGCGCGCTGGAAATTATCCAAAGCCGTGAAGGCTGGGGCCGGAACGTCCGCATCCTGGAAGTGGGCGAACTGACGGGGCGTCGTAACAGCGAGAAATATCTCAAGTATGTCGTCGGAGGCATGCTCGTGCAGGACCGCGACCTGCTGACGCTGAACGAGGACGACTGGAAGGTCGTCACGAAGCGAAAGCCCAGCGACGAGGAACTTGCCGACCTGCGATTCGCATGGGTGTGCGCCAAGCATACCAAGTCCAATGCGATCACGCTCGCCAAGGGGCGATCTCTGCTCGGCGCGGGTGCGGGACAGATGAGCCGCGTGAACTCCGCCCGCCTCGCGGGCATTATCGCCAGGGAGTACGGCGGGGGAGACGTTCTGGATACGGCCGGATGCGCCCTGGCGTCCGATGCGTTTTTCCCGTTCCCCGACTCGCTGGACTGGGCGGTGGACGTGGGCGCTACTTCCGTTATCGAACCGGGCGGCGCCAAGAAGGACGCCGACGTCATCGCCCGTGCCGACGAACTGAACCTGGCGATGATCTTCACCGGCGCGAGACACTTCAACCACTGATTGGAGCGGTTGTTCGCACGTACCAATCCACATCGCCAGGCGTTGGTCCGACGGATCGAAGGTCAATGTTTTGCTTGACCGTCCGGGTGAGTTTAAGGACAATCCCCGATTCCACCATGAGAGGTCCGCGCTTTGGCGGCGGCGGATCTGAAATTAAACGGTTTTTGCGCCAAAGGCGCAGATAGCACGGAACGGATATGAATAAAAAGAACCTTGGATTCAAGATACTATTGGGCGTGGTGTTACCGCTGGCTGTCTGCATTGGCGCATTGACGTTAGGCGGCGGCTTGAAGATGGGCATCGATATACGGGGCGGTCACAGCCTGATCTTTGAGATACGCACGAACGATCGTGAGATCGAACTGCTCAACACGGAGAAGCAGCAGGCCGAGGCCCGGCTCAAGGAAGCCCTCGCCGCCGGGAAAAGCGCGCAGGTCGCTGCGCTGAAGGCGAAGATCGAACGGATCGCGGGGAACCTCAACCGTCTTGAAAGCCAGGGCGGCGTCGGTAACATTGCCGATCGCATGATCAGCATTCTCAAGGAGCGCATCGACCCCCAGGGTCTGCGTTCGCTGGAGTGGCGTCCGCTCAGTAATAACCGCATCGAGGTGCGGATGCCCGCAGCCGATCCCAGGAGCGAGCAGGCCCGCATGGCCTACGAAAAAGCACGCGACAACCTGCTGCGGAAGAACATACCGTTGCGGAAGATTCGCAGCCTGTGCAGGGCGCCGGAAAACGAGAAGGAAAAGATCATATCCAACCTTTCCGGGTCGGATATGAAACTGGCTGAAAGTCTTCGCGAAGTTTCGCGGGCATGGACGGTCCGGGAGACGTCCCGGAAAACGATGGTTGCCGCCAAGGAAGCCTACGAGACCGCGCGCAACACGAATCAGTCCGCCGAGAAGCAAAAGAAGCTGAAGGACGAGTACGATTCGGCGTTGGACGCCTGGCAGAAGGCCTCCGGCGTCTACAACACGAAATTCCGAAGCGTCCTGGCTGGAAACATCTTGCGCCTCAGGCTGGAGACGATCCTTTCCAGCTACATTCCCCAAGGCGAAGTCGAGGTGATAAAAAAAGCCAACAAGAAGGAATACCTCAGTCGGACGAAACGTTTCGAAGAAGGGCTTGCTTCTCTTCGCCAAAGTCACCCCTCCCGCGTGAAGGAAATCGATTCGGTCGTGGAGTTGTACCGCAAGTGGGCGGAGAACCGTCAGCGTCTGGAAGACCCCGAGGACCTGAAACGAATGATCGCCAAGGCGGGCGTACTGGAGTTCAGGATTGCCCCGCGGCATCCAGCCGACCCGAAGTCCCTCATCACGCAGGACGATTACGTCTCGGCGATCAAAAGTCTGAAAAAAGACGGTCCAGACGGGCTTAAGCGTCGCAACGCGCGTCTGCGGTGGTTCAAAATCCGAGGTGAGAAAGACGACTTTCCCGGTATGGTCGTGGCGCCCTATGGTGGGAATTACTACATATTGCTTTTCGATGAATCCGGAAAGGTGATGCTGAACGATCGCGGACCGGGTGGATGGTCGCTGACCGACGCGCGTCGCGCATCGGACGAATACGGCCGGCTTGCGATTGGTTTCTCGTTAAACGCGGGCGGCGCCCGGCGGATGGGCAACCTGACGGCGGATAACAAGGGTCGTCAAATGGCGATCCTCCTGGACGACGTGGTGTATTCCGCCCCACGGATCCAGGCGATCATCTCGTCCAGCGGAATCATCACCGGGAGTTTCACGCCGCAGGAAGTGGACGATCTGATACGCACGCTCCAGGCAGGTTCGCTTCCGGCGAGGTTGAACCCCGAACCGGTATCGCAGAGCTCGTTCGGGCCTGCGATCGGCGAGGTCAACAAGCAGATGGGCATCCGCGCCGCCGTCTGGGGCCTGATCGCGGTGGCGGGCTTCATGTTCCTGTACTACCTGCTGGCCGGTGCTATTGCGGATATGGCGCTGCTGATGAACATCATCCTCGTGCTCGGCGCGATGAGCATGCTCGATGCCGTGTTCACCCTTCCA
The DNA here is from genome assembly GCA_024275995.1 of Planctomycetota bacterium. Taxonomy (GTDB): domain Bacteria; phylum Planctomycetota; class Phycisphaerae; order SM23-33; family SM23-33; genus JAJRYB01. The sequence goes on from JAJRYB010000088.1 coordinate 23,034, forward strand.
GGTATCGCCGGCGTGATCCTCACTATCGGTATCGCGGTCGACGCCAACGTCCTGATTTTCGAGCGGTTGCGCGAAGAACAGCGCAAGGGCCAGTCCGTCGCGATGGCTATTAAAAACGCATACGAACGGGCGTTCAGCGCTATCTTCGACGCGAATATCACGACGATGATTACGTGTTTGATCCTCGGCTGGGTCGGTACGGAAGAGGTCCGCGGATTCGCGATTACCCTTGGACTGGGCGTCATGTTCAGCATGTTCACCGCCCTGGTGGTGACGCGGTGGACCTTCGAACTTCTGATGAAAATCGGGCTGCTGAAGAATCCCATTTTCATGCTGCGCATCATCGGCGTTCCCAAAGTCAACTGGATGAGCAAGCGGCACTTTTTCTGGGGTTTGTCGGCGCTGCTGATAGTGATGGGTATTACCTCGCTCGTCGGACAGGGTTCCGATATCTGGGGCATCGAGTTCTCCGCCGGAACGCAGGCGGTGGTCAAACTTCGCGACGACGCCCTGATCGACGGGAAACTGCCCGACGACGGGCTTGTGCGGACCAGGATTACGGCAACGGCCGGGCAACTGGGCTTCGATAAGTTGAAGGCCACCGCGCGCGTCGAGAGGCGCGACGATCCGACTCGCGTGGACAAGTTTCTCTCGGCTTACGATACGGACAAAGACGGGAAGATCGGCAAGGTCGAGTGGCGGCGCCAGCGCATGAGTGCGGAGTACTTCGCGCTGGCTGACGCCGATAAGGACGGGTTCCTGGACGTCGATGAAATCCACGCCCTTCCATCGACGGAGTACCAGACTTCCACCACGGAAACGCGGTTGACGAGGATTCGCGAAACGTTCCGCAAGGGTTTCGGAACATCGCTGCAAAGGCGCATCGCCCTGGAATATACGCTGCGGAAAGGCTCGCACGTCGACGGGTTGAATATAGATCTTGCCGACAGCGGGCTGACGGAAGTCCAGAAAAACGACGCCTCCGCGTATCGTGATTTGTTTGAGGATTTCGAAGGCGGCGTCCTGATGGTGCTCGACGTTACCACGCCACAGACGCAGGAGGAAATAAATCGTCGGATCGGCGAGATGCGGCGTCAGCCTGACTTCGGCAGCCAGCAGAATCCGACGGAGGTGGTGGGTCTGAAACCCGACGCAGATGGTTTGTGCAGAACTTTCGCGGTTTTCATTCGCTCCGCCGAGGGTATCCCCGCAACGGACACGCGTGCGTGGAATGAGTTCTCCCAGAAAGAAAGTGAGCTTGTCGATGCCGCGATGAAGCGGGAAGAGGCGATGGAGGTGCTGAACTTCGACGCCGCTATCGCCGGTGAGGCAGCGCAACTGGCGATAGTCGCCGTCGTCCTGAGCTGGTTGGCGATAATCGCGTACCTCTGGCTGCGGTTCGGTTCCATCCAATGGGGCCTGGCTGCGGTCATCTGCCTCATCCACGACGTTATCATCGTTATCGGGCTTGTGGCCGCTTCGGGATGGCTTCATCGCAGCGTTATCGGACCGGTCCTGGGGATCACAGACTTCAAGATAGACCTGGCGATGATCGCAGCCATCCTTACCGTCATCGGTTACTCGGTTAACGACACGATCGTCGTGTTCGACCGCATCCGCGAAAATCGCGGAAAACTGACGACGATCAGCTCGGACGTGATCAATTCGTCCATCAACCAGACGCTGGGTCGTACGCTGTTGACTTCGAGCACGACGTTCATCGTGGTGCTCATAATGTACGTCTGGGGCGGTCCCGGCATCCATGCGTTCAGCTACGCATTACTGGCGGGTATCATCTTCGGAACGTATTCGTCAATCGCGATCGCAAGTCCGCTGCTGATGGGCTTCAAGAAGGCGCTTGTCGCCAGGACTGTGCGGACGACGACAGAGTAGGCTGTGACGGCAGTATTGGAGCCCCTAACAAAATGATGCTGCCGTCGGCTTGCTTACGGATAGCCTGGCTACGTCCGGCTGCATCGGCAACCCATTTTGGGGTTGCCTGCTTCGCTGTCCTTGCCGGGCGACTCGCCGCGGCGCCTTTAGGGCGACGCCTCATATTTGTCAGGGACTCCGAAATGATCCGGTTGATTGTCATAACGGTGGTATTGGTCGTGTGGTCCGGCTGCGACGGTATCACACGGCCGGACCGTTCCCAGGCCGACGTGCCCCGGGAAACCGCCCCCGTGCGTCTAGATCCGTTTCCGGTCCAGCAGGCCAGGGCGTATCCGGAAACCGTTACGGGGCGTTTTCTTTCGCTCGTGGATTTCGAGGACGTTCCGGGCGGTATGCGCGGGCATGAATACGTTCGGCACTTCGAGATCGTCGCGGACAAAGCCACCCGTACCGTACTGGAGTTCGTCGTTAACATAACCCGGACCGGCGCCGGGGCGATGGAAGCCCTCCTTCCCGCCGGTGGCGAGCTGGTGTTCAATATCCCGGACGTGCACGATTTCTCCGGGTACACGCTTTTATCGCTCGCCCTTTACAGTCGGACCCTGCGGGATGACTTCCAGGTAACTCTCAATTCGCCCGATGGAAACTGGACGTCGCACCGCAGGCTGGTCCTTCCGGGATGGAATAACGTGCTGTTCGATATCCGGCGACTTGAGAAGGCCGGCAAATTCAACGTGCGAAATGTGACGAAGATGCGTCTGGCGTTCGCGGACTCAACCGGTCCCGTTTCCTTCAATATCGACGATATTATGCTCATCAACAACCGGCGAACCCTCAAGGGCCTCCCGGACGGGATGTCGCTCGAAAAAATCGGGTTGGATTACCGCCTGACGGCGCCGGGACTGATGGACACGCTGGAGATCGCCCAATCTCGCGACGGCCTGTGGCGATGGGGCAAGGACCAAACGGTTGTCCGTCTGTCTGCCAAACCAGGTCCTGTCAAGCCCGGTTCCGAGCAGCTTCAACTTATGGGCGCCCGGCGCGTGGGACGTGTCACTGTCATCGAGCGCAATGGGATTCGCCTTCGCCTGGCGAACACATGGTATTTCCCTACAAGAGCGGGCGAGTGGGCGTCTCTGGCGGTTCGTCGGATGCAATGGCAGCATACTTTTTATGCGGACGGCAGACACGTCGTGCATTTGGAGCTTAACAACGCCGGGGGCAGGGAAATATCCTCGGTGCGGCTTGACGCCGAAAAGCGAGTGGCCTGGGCCGGTAGAGAAAAGGTTGCGGCTTTTGTTCAAAAGACATTACGGGGCCCGATCGGGCGATGGAGTTTCCTGTCTGCCCCGCAGGGGACGCATGAGGGGATCATGCTGGGAAACTACCTTTCCCCCGCGAAGGTCACCCCGACGCTGGCGACGACCGGGGCGTTCGCGCCGGGCGATGTGGAGAGGGACGGTTTTGACGAATCGCAGGGATGCTACTACCTGAAGGCAAGGTCGGGACATTGCCGTTTTCGGATCACCCCGCCGAAAGAAGGACTGTTCAATGCGGTTTTTCGCGTAGCGGGCAATTGGGCGGGCCCTGTAAGCGTCAACAGCGCCGGGCGGACTATTCGGGACGTTGTGATGTTGGAGGACGGATCGATCCTGTTCCAACTGAAGGGATGGCAGAAAGGTCCGATCTCCGTGGAAGTACAGGGAAAGGTGGATATTCTGAAAGAGGAATAAAAGACGGATTGTTTCCGTCGAAGATGTGTTTTTTTCTCACAGGCGTGACCTGCCTGTCGGCGGGTGACGTAATAACTATCGGACGTGCAAAGGAAGATACTACGGAGGCGCCGCAGGCCTTGAGCGTTGGCAAACCCTTATATTTTATAAAGATGGGGGGAAACTTAGTCGATATGTCTTACGAGTTTTTACATTTGGAAATCCTCCGAAACTCCCGTCGGCATCGTGTTGTGCGGGAGCAGATGGATCGCCTTGCCATGAGCATACAACGACAGGGACAGTCGGTCGCCGCCAGGCGTAAAAAAACCAGTTCGCATTTCCACTTTCCCGGCGTGTATACTATTGCGATTTATAATTGGATGCGGCGTATGGATCGCGGACGAGGTCGTGCGCCGGATGCCGGGCCTGCAGGCTTCTCTTTGTGCTGCCCGAAAAATTCACCGGCACGACGCTGTTGTGGAAAACGCAGTAATGAGAAGGTTACAAACGGTTGAAGAAAGGCTCATCGTGGAAAAACAAACAGTTTTCAACAGCATGGCGTGGGTCTTGATCCTGTGCGGTCTGGCCGGCGCGAGCGGCTGCCAGAAGGTCGGTGATTTCTTCAAGACTGACGTTCGACGGTTTCTCTCGCCGGATAAGGTTATCGACGCACCGGATCGCGCGCCGATCATTCCGATTCGCCAGAGCTTCGGCGTTGTTGACGCCCAGCAGGAGATGGTCCCCAACGCGACGTTGCCCACGCTTGCCGACCTGTCCTACAGCGACCGGGATTACATAATTGGCCCGACGGACGTGCTGGATATCTCGATACTCGACCTGTTCTCCGAAGGCGTCGAAACGGTGCTGAGACGGCAGGTTTCCACCAGCGGATACGTGGACCTGCCATTATTGAAGAATCGCGTTCAGGCGGACGGGATGACCGCCGAGCAGTTCAAGGAAAAGATCAGGAAGGCATATCAGGCGGGTCTGATTCTTCGCGATCCGACCGTAGCTATCACGATCATCGCTCAACGACGGAGCGTGTTCTCCGTGCTGGGCGCCGTGGCGCGTCCGGGCAGCTACAACATCATCCGTAAAGATATGCGCCTGATGGAAGCCTTGGCGCTTGCGGGCGACGTGACGCAGGCGAATATCCGCTATATTTACGTCATTCGTCCCGCACCGGCGGTTCGCCGCACGCAGCTACGATTGAAGACCGACGAGCCGATTGTCCCTGGGGAACTTCCCCCGCTTCCGACGCTTCCGACACCGTCTCCGACCGCTCCCGACAGCGCACCGGCAACGACACGGAGCACGAACGTCAGTGACGTGATCAAGGAGTTCGGAACCGTAATCGAAGGACCATCGCCGGCAACGCAGCCGCTTACGCAGCCTTCTCCGGCACCTGCCCCCTCGGCGCTTCTGCGTCTGAGCGAGACAGGGAACGTCCCGGTGGCATCGTTACCGGCGACGGCGGACGACCCCGACCTGAAGAAGGCGACGGACAAGGCGTACAAGTGGGTTTATACCAACGGTCGTTGGATTCGTGTCGCCCAGGAAGCGCCGGTTGCGAGCAAGCCCTCCGGAAAGGGTGCGCCTCGCGTCCATCCGTCGGGATACAAACCGCCCGAGCCCAAGACAACCACTGCCGAAGCCCAGGAAGCGGATCCGTTCGGCTGGCAGAAGCAGGGCGATGTGGGGCTGGCCCGAATCATCGCGATTAACCTGAACAAGCTCAACCAGGGCAATTCGAGAATGAACATAGTGGTTCGCGATAATGATATTATCCAGGTACCGACGCTTGAAGTCGGCGAGTTTTACGTGATGGGTGAGGTTTTGCGCCCGGGGGTGTACTCTCTGACCGGGCGACGAGTGACCGTGAAGATGGCCCTTGCGGCGGCAGGCAACCTGGCGCCGCTCGCCTGGCCGGAAAACTCGATCCTGATCCGACGGGTCGAAGGCGACAAGGAACAGATAATCGGAATCGACATCGAAGCGATCTTCGATGGTAAGGAAAACGATATCTACCTCCGTCCCAATGACGTGCTGGCAATCGGAACCGACGTTCGGGCACAGTTCTACGCGGTATTGAGAAATGCTTTCCGGATGACCTACGGCTTCGGGTTCATCTACGATCGAAACTTCGCGGACCCGTTGGAGAACGGCGGGAGGGGATATACCTCCGAACGCTTCAGGAAGTGGTAAGGATCGGACTGATTGCACGATATTATGACCGATGACGCGAAAAATATCCCAGTCGCCGGGAAGCCTTCCGGATCGCTGACCGACATGGTCGACGAGGTGAAGGACCTGTCCTGGCGGCAGGCGATGCCCGGTGCGACACTCCTGAGGATGCTTGTCGTCGTCGGCCTGGTCGTCGCGATGAACTTTCGCCAGTTCCCGTACATGTTCCGCCTCTGGGTGGACGATCCCAACTGGTCGCACGGATTCATGATTCCGCTGTTCAGCCTGTACTTGCTCTACAGCCGGCGTGACGAACTTCTCCGCATCCATCGGAAGGTCTGTCCGTGGGCGCTGGTCCTGGTTCTTGTCGCCGCCGTACTGCAAGTGGCTGCCTATCAGATCCAGAACCCATGGTCCTGCCAGGTGGGCATGTTGCTGCTCATCCTGTCGCTGGTGTTCTATCTCGGTGGATGGCAGGCAATCAAGATCATCTGGCTGCCGGTCATGTTCCTCTCGTTTGCCATGCCTATTCCCGAATCGTATTACGGGAAGATTGCGCTGGCGCTTCAGAACGTCGCGGCAACGGGTTCGGGCATAATGCTTCGCATGTTCGGCGCAAACGTGGTGGTTACCGCGAGTAACCTGAACGTGCAGGATTTCAGCGGCACGTGGCTTTCACTTACAGTCGCCGAAGCGTGCAGTGGAATGCGACTGCTGATGGCGTTCGTCGCGCTCAGCGTTGCGATGGCGTACCTTGGCGATCGACCGCTCTGGCAGCGCATCATACTGGTAGCTATGGGTATCCCGGTTGCGATACTCTGCAACGTCCTTCGCGTCGTGATCACGTCGGCTATGTTCATTTGGGAAAAACCGGCGCTCGGTAAGGACTTCATGCACGAATTCACGGGAATGCTTATGCTGATCCCGGCGTTCATCCTGTTGTGGCTGCTGGGTAAAATACTCAACGCTGTCTACATGGCGGACGAAGATCCCGAAGAGGACGCCTCCGGCGGACCTGAGACGGTGGAGGAAAAGGCATGACCGGTGCTCCCGCCAGTTCCGAGCCGGCCTCTGAAGACAGGACGCGGAAAGGCTTCGTGCGGCGCAATCTGCACTTCCTGATCGCCGTGGTGATTCTGATCCTCACGTGGACGGCGGTTACGCTTCTTGGATGGGTCGAAAAAATACCCATCCCTTGGCCCGAGGGTAACGAGGTGAACGAGGAATTTCGTCTCGTAAAGGGGCTGCCGACGAAGTTCGGGCCTTTCATACGCGAAGATAGGGACGGATTCATAGCGGAGTTGGACGGCAAGCCGGACGGGGAGATTGTTTTCCCTGATGAGATTATGAGTCCGCTGGGTATAGGACAATCTGTGGACCAGCGGCGGCGCCCCATGCGACGCAGCAACTGGTACCTTTCCAGGATCTACCGCGACACGCGCATCCGGAACATGCGCAGTCCATACGCCTACTGGCGATTGGCTGTGTTTTACTACACGGGCAAGCGCGACGTGGTTCCGCACGTGGCGGATGTATGCCAATTGGCCAGTGGCGCTAAGCAGATCGGGAAGGAGCGGGTCACCATGAACGTGCCCACAGCGCCGGATGCGTGGAAACAGGTCGCTTTCCAGCGTGGCATTTTCGAACGTAAAGATCCGAAAACCGGCATATATAGAAAATCGATTGTGTACTACATTTTCAACCTGAACGGAACGCCGCAAAATGACAGGAACAGGGTTCGAGTAGGCATCGCCAAGCCGTGGGTGCGATATTCCTATTTCGCGAAGATCGAGGTGGCTCCGCTCGGTGACCTGATCGAGGAAACCGGCAAGGTGGACCAGCGTACGGAAGAGTTCCTTCGCAGCGCCCTGCCCGCGGTCCTGAAGACGCTTCCTACGGTAGAGGACATAGAAAATCTCGAGGCCGGGACTTCGAAGGATAAATAGCAAGCAGTTCGACACTGCTGGGAAAGAAAATGGCAAGACGAAGAAGAAGAAAGATTAACAAGCGTGTAGTTCTCCTTCTGGGTGTGCTGGGCGCCTTTATGCTCGCAGCCATCGTTGTTGCGATTATTTTGCGCCTGCCGAAGGATCCGACCGCTTACGCCCAGCGAGCGCAACAGGCCCACCAAAAGCAGAATTACAGCCTGGCGATCGAACAATGGGAGAAAGCAATCCAGTACGGACAGAAGGCAGCGAGCGCCCCATTGCATGAGTGGCACTATCTGCTGGCGAACTCCCAGTTGGACTGGATCACGAAGCGCGGTAATGAACTGAATCAGACACAACGCGTGGGTTTGTATAAGCAGGCGAAGTCGAACCTCCAGACGGCCCTTCGGATCGATCCGTCGTACATGGACGCTCAGAGAATGCTGTGCGAGACGATTTGGCAGCACGAAACTAGACGATCGCGAAATTATGTCGACTACATCGATGAAGCCAATAAGCTCCTGAAACTCGACCCGAAGGATCATCTTACGTATTACCGTCGCTCGATCGCCTTTGCCAGTCAGATCGCAGCCATGGGCGAAGAGTCATTCCAGAAGGCGATGGTGGACATTCGAAAGGCTGTGGAACTCAAGCCGGATAATGTGGATTACTGGTCGTCGATGATCAGCCTGCTGTATGACAGGGGCCTCTACGATGAGGTGGAGCAGGCGTACCTTCGAGCCGAGAAGGCGAATCCCACGAATCCGGAGATCCGCGTTCGGCATGCAGGCTACCTGGTCCGTCGCAATCGCAAGCCGGAGGCGCTGAAGGCGATCCAGGATGCCATCAAGGTCGCTCCCGAAAAATCGACGGGCAACTTGGCACTCGCTCAGTTTCATGTCGGCGAGGCGAAATACGCCGAAGCGATGCAGGCCCTCGAGGCGGCGTTGAAAGCCGACGAAACAAACGGGCGTGTGTATCTTATGATGGTCGATTTGTACCTTCAGCAGCGTAAGACGGATGATGCAATCAAGGTCATTCGCCGTGGCCTGTCGGTGATAGACAAGCAGGCCGAGAATATTTCGGAGAGCACAGATGCCTCCCTGGCACAACGGATTCGGGTCGGGCAGGTGGAACTGACCCTGCGGCTGGCGAACATCCTGCTGAACGAAATCACCAAGGGTGGTATCGAAAAAGACAAGCGCCAGGAGATGCTGGGCGAGGTCAAGAAGTGCCTGGATCAGGCCAAGGCGCAGGGTGTCGCCCAGCCACAGGTCGATTCGATTGCCGGACAACTGGCGATGGCCGAAGAAAAGCCCGAAGAAGCCTTCACTCTGCTGCGACGCGCGTACGACGGCATGCTTCGGATGAACCGGGTCGATGTGCGCGCTGCGGCGATTCTGATTTCCCTGTACGATCGAAAGGGTAATCCGGGAGAGTCGGAAAAGATTCTCGATCAGATCCTGCGGGTGCGTCCGAACAGCCCGGCCATATGGAAGGCAAAGGCGAGGCGCGAGATTCAATTGCAACGGTTCGGTCGGGCATTGGTGGCGATCCGGAAAGTTCTTGAACTTGACAAGAATGATACCGAAGCGCGTGATCTTCGTCGCGCCATAGAGGCCGTGACAAGCTCAGACCCAACCGTGCCCAAGGGCTTGAAACTGAACCGGCAGATGGTTTACCTGCTGTTGCAGAGGGCGGCTGACCTTTGGATGGACGAGCGCCAAAATGAAGCCGTGCAATTCGTTGAGAGTATTCTTCAAGACACTCCGAAGAACCTCAGGGTCATTCAGCAACTCATGGGCTTTTACATCCGGCAGGGTCGGCTGCAGGAGGCACAGAACCTGCTCAGTAAAGCCATCAAGGACAACCCCGACAACGAGGATCTGAAATTCCAGTCCCGGTTGTTGGCCGAGAAGGACCGCGAAAAGCAATTCGAGATGCGGATGGCGAGGCTGGAGAAGGAACTCAAGAACGATCCTCTTGCCTTGGCGCTGTCAAAGGCGAATCTCTGCGCCATGTGGAATAAAGATGATGAGTATCTTCGCTACCTTCGAGAGGCGGAAAAGCTTGCACCGAAGTCCGTCGTCGTTATCGAACGCCTGCTCTCCTACGCGTTCCGTAATAAGGATTGGAAGCAGGCCGAGGAATGTATCCGCAAGGCCGAGGAGGCGGACCTCGACAGGGTTGGCGGACAAACCTACCGTGCCCGCCTGCTGATGGCCAAGGGCGAATTCGAGTCTGCGATTCCCGTTCTGAACGAGGTTCTGGCCCTTCGTCCGGAATTGAAAATAGCATTCGCCCAGTTGGGCGAGTGTTACCTGCAAACGGGCGAGTTGGATGAGGCGAAAAAAGCGTTCGAAGAGGCAATCAGTCGCGATCCAGCCTTTGGCCCGGCGGTGATTGGCATGGCACGCGTCGCCGAGAAGCAGGGGGATATGAAGGCCCTGGACCAGTGGATTCTTCGCGCTCGCCAGTTGCCGAGCGTAAAGGCCAACGCGTACGTCGAGCGGCACTATCTCCGCATCGTGGAAAAAGAAGCCCCGATCGAGAAGAAGGTTTCGGAGCTGATCCCAAAGCGTGAGGGACTTTTCCGTCGGAATCCGTCGGACCTGGTGAACGTCGTCCGTCTCGGGGTTCTGTATGAGGAAGTGAAGCGATACGGCGACGCTGAGAAAATGTACCGATACGTGTACGATAATGTTTCCGACAAGTTATCCGGCGCCAGGATCCTTGCCGATTTCTACTTACGGAGGAATCGCACTCCCGAGGTGGCCAGAATTTTCGGCGAGTGCATCGACAAGGCAAAAACGCCGGCGGCCAAGGCGCGGGCCTGGGTTGCTTACGGCGATGTTCTGAGCGTGTACGACTTGTCTCAATCGCTGACGGCGATGAGCGAGGCGATCAAGGTCGACGGAACCTACGCGCCCGCGTATTCGGCGAAGGCGGCGGTCCTGGGACGCATGGGGCGATGGACAGATGCCGTCAACGCGATGCAGGACCACATCGCGAAATTACCGGAGCGGTCCGTTGCGCAGGAAAAACGCCTGATCGGTTACATGATCAGCGCCGGCCGGTATGAACCGGCACTGCAACGGCTGGACAGGATTCTCAGCGAGAACCCCTCCGACGCACAGGCGATGCTGCTCAAGGGTGAAGTGTATGCCGCCCGGGGCAATATCAACGAGGCGGAAAAGTTCTATAAGTCCGCAGCGGCGTTGAATCCGAATTACGCTCTTCCGTATCGGGCACTGGCGAGAATGTATCGTCTCGCGGGGAATATCGGCGGCGCGCTTCAGGCGCTTCGCAAGGCGAGGACGATTTCCGACGACATCGGGACCGCATTCGCTCTGGCGAGGGTCTATTTCCAGAACGGTGATTTTGCGGACACCGAACGGATATGCCGTGACCTTGTGAAGAATCCGGACCAACCGATCAAGAACCAGGCGTATCGATTGCTGCTGCAGGTCCAGATGCGGCAGAAAAACTGGTCCGACATGACGATAAGAATTGCCGAAGCCCAAAAGGCTTTCCCGAAAGACGAAGTTTTCTGGTTGATCGAAGCGGACATGTGGCGTGCGCGCAAGGATGCGAACCGGCGTCTGCAAGCGTTTAATCAGGCATTGAAAATCGCGCCGAGTTCTCTGAGAGTGACGGCAGGATACCTGCGAGCTTTGCTGGACACTAAACGCTACGACGAAGTGGAGACCGTGGCGGCGAAGACGCAAGTTCCAGATGCCAAACGACCGATCATCCTGGCGTATCGGGCGGCGGCGTTGGCATTGCAAAACAAGACCGTCCAGGCCGACAAGCTGTTCGTCGAGTCGCTGAAAAAAGCCCTCCCGAAGGATTTTGCCACTATCGTTCGCCTCATAGCCGATGGTTATGGCCTGAAGAACGCTCCGGACAAGCTCAGGGGATGGGTTTCCCTGAGGCCCAGGGAATGGCGGTTGTTATCGGAACTCTCGGCCATTTGTCGAGAATCGCAACTGGCAAATTCCAACCGGGATTACTCTCAAGCCCTCTCGGCGTTGCAACAGGCCCTGGACCTGGCGGACACTCCCGCGGCGCGGGCACAGATTCATTATCGGTTCGCCCTGATGTACTACGAGCTTGGAAGGTTTGCCAAGGACAAGTCAGTCAAGGCGGCGTACTTTGAAAAAACCAAGGCGTCGTACAACGAGGTGCTCAAGATCGCTCCCGAGTCCGTAGGCACGTTGAACAACCTCGCCTACATGTATTCGAACGACCTGGGCGAGCCGGACAAGGCTGAACCATACGCACGCCGGGCGGTCGACATGCGTCCGATGGACGGTAACATTCTCGACACGTACGGCTGGACGCTTGCGAAGCTCGGCCAGTTGGACAGGGCGCGGGCACAGTTGCAGCGATCGGTCAAACTCAAGCCCATGGCGGTCAATCGCTACCACCTGGGATGGGTCCTCCAGAGGCTTCGCAATTTCACCGAGGCCGAAATGCAATATGAGCTGGCACTCGGCATGGCGCAGGACGCGCAAAATGCCGAGTTGATAAAATTAGTGAACAATGCCCTTGATAGGGTTCGAAAAGATATAAGAGGTGAGGAGTAACGTATGAGCGTGATCCCAACACGAGATCGACCTCCGCAGGTTATGCGTACCGCTCCAGGCGTGGTGCGCAAAGGCCCTGGGATGCCTGCTGCTACCGGTTTGACCGGGCGCGACATCCTTCGGATCCTTCGGAAACGGAAATGGTTGATCATTCTTTTGGTAGGCATTTTTACCGCAATTTCCATTATATCGACCGCCCTTTGGTTGCAGTATTCCCCGTTCTATACCGCCGAGGCGCTGATCAGTGTGCGCCAACCGATGGGAGAAACGCTCAGGGGAGGCGCTAATCGTCCGATCAGTACGGACATCGTCAACCAAATGACGCGAACGCAGGCCCAGCTCATCAAGGGCGAACCGACGCTGGCTGACGTGGCGAGACGTGACGACGTTCGGGGGACGGCGTGGTACTCTCGCATAGGTCCGCAGAACGTACTCCAGGAGCTCGTGGACGAAATCCAGGTTGCGCCCATCCGGGACACCAACCTGATCCGGGTCTACATGAGTGGCGTTGCGCGCAACCCCACCGAACGGTCGGAATTGGCGCTGATCATAAATGCCGTATGTATCGAGGCGATCAGGAGTGTCGTCTCGGTGGCCAAGCAAGGCCGCCAATCGCACATCGAAGAACTCCAGACCGAAAGTCGTAACCTGGCAACACAACTGGCGCGCATAAGACGCGATATAGCCGCTGCGCTACCGACGGACTCTCCCAAAATCTCCGAATTCCGCACGGTTCTGAGTATCAAGTTCCAGGCGCTGGAGAACCAGGTCACGCGGTTGGAACTCGACTTGGCGCAAGCAAAGGCGATGCTTCAATCGCTTCGGGAACAGTCGCGCCGTGGAACGCTGTCCAGTCAACCACAGGTTATGATGATCGTCGATAACGACCAGATCCTGCGATCGCTCCGCATTGCTGAAGTCAACCTTGAGACGCAGCGCAAAAGTCTGCTCCGCAAGTTCATGCCCAAGCACCAGACCGTTATGGACCTGGAAACCCGGCTGGCGAGTGTCCGAAACCAGATCGTCGAACGCGAGAAAACCGTTACCAAGGACGCCATTACGAGCCTTGTTGAAATGCGCCAAAATGAGGTTGACTCGCTGACGGCGCAATTGGCCGAGGTGCGTGACAGGCTTGCGAATACGAATGCCTCGCTCAAACGCGTGCAAGAAACGCTGGCGAGAGTGGACCAACTCCGTGCACAGGAAGATGCTCTGGTCTCGCAAATCGATCGCATCGATCAGCGCGAAACGGAACTGCGCATCGCGGTTCGACGTGAAGAACCGATCCTGCTTGCACGATCCGCCACCGAACCGAGAGAACCGTCCATGCCGAAATGGTCGATCATGGTGCCCGTCGGCGTGATGCTGGGCCTGCTCATCGGCCTGTCACTGGCGTTCCTGCTGGAGTTCATCGACACGTCCATCAAGGGACCGGCCGACCTGACCAAACGCATGGATTTACCGCTGCTGGGCGTCGTACCGCACACGGACGACCTCGAAGAAACAATCGACGACATTCGATTGGCCTTTGCCACGAATCCGAACTCGCTGATCGGCGAAGCGTTCCGACAGATTCGGACGTGCCTGATGTTCAGCGGTCCGGCCGAGCAACGGCGAAGCCTTCTGATCACCAGCCCTTCTCCAGAGGACGGACGCGGCACCGTTACGATGAACCTGGCCGCCGCCATGTCCAGCGGAGGCAGGAACGTGCTCGTAGTGGACGCCAATTTCCGACAGCCTACCGTTCGGGAATTGTACCCCGACTGCCCGGAAGGCGGACTCAGCAGCGCCCTTACGGGACAGGCCGACTGGCGCGATCTGGTCCGCCAGGTCGAACCAAACCTTTCCGTGATGACTGCCGGACCACTTCCACCGAACCCTGCGGAATTGCTCGGCTCCGAACAGATGCAAACGCTGGTCTCGGAGATGGTCGCACAGTACGACCAGGTGGTCTTCAACGGGGCGCCCTGCCTGGTCGTAAGCGACGCTGCCGTGCTGAGCACGATGATCGACGCGGTGATTCTGGTCGTGCGTGCGGGTGTGAACACGTCCGGCATTGTGCAGCGAACGCGCATTATGCTGGATCGTGTTGGCGCGAGGATCCTCGGCGTGGTGCTCAATGGCATGCGTGCGACGGCAGGTGGGTATCTTCGCAAGAATTACGATACGTTCTACGAGTATCACGAGCAGCGAAAGCTCCCCGTTAAAGACAAGGCGTAGCAGACCCATGTACGCAGAAATCGGCCTCCAGCGGCGACAGGGAGTAACAGGTCGTCGGTGGGGGCCGCCTTCGTTACGCCAACGCCGTGCCGGATGACCTGGGGTATTGAGGTGGCATCCTTGATCGTAATCCCGCCGGGAGATACACTGATCTTCGCCCGGCGACGACCGTTTTGCCAGCGTAGCTCAACGGTAGAGCACCGCTTTTGTAAAGCGGTGGTTGTGGGTTCGATTCCCTCCGCTGGCCTTCCCGAGAGTAGAGTCGGGGCGCCTACGGCGTCCCTCCGCTGGCCTTCCCGAGAGTAGAGTCGGGGCGCCTACGGCGTCCCTCCGCTGGCCTTCCCGAGAGTAGAGTCGGGGCGCCTGCGGCGTCCCTCCGCTGGCCTTCCCGAGAGTAGAGTCGGGGCGCCTGCGGCGTCCCTCCGCTGGCCTTCCCGAGTGAGTAGAGTCGGGGCGCCTGCGGCGTCCCTCCGCTGGCCTTTCCGAGAGTAGAGCCGGGGCGCCTGCGGCGTCCCTCCGCTGGCCTGTGTCCGACGCAGCCGAGATGTCTTCCGCAAGGCGGTCCGGGCTTGCGCACGAGTCCGTACCAAAGCGTACCGTTTCGTACAAGTCCGCACAAGTACGCACAAGTACGCAAATCCCGGGACAACCAGGAACAACCATGGACGAAAAAAAACGGGGTTTGAGGACCTGGAATCAGGGTCCGGAAAGACGTAACATCCTTAATACCCGAAGGTTGCGCATCGTCCGCAATAGGCTCGCCGTTCCGCAGTAGTTGTTTTTGACCTGATTCTGTTTTCAAATAACATCGGGCGCGCGTAATGCGAGCCTTCCATACTTGGACGAATACCCCTGTTTTGACCACCCGAACAGGTAACTTTTCGAAAAGTGATGTGCGCAAGTTCTTATTCAGGCAGGGGATAAAAAAATTCATTTTTAGTGTCGTTTTGAGGGTCCGCTGGACTTTTCGGGCGCGCAAAAGGGGCGTTTTTTATGCCTATCCGCATATGACACAAGAACTTAGCAGGGATAAAGGAGATGAAAGGGATAAAGCGGAAGATGTTTTGAAAATGGAATGTCGGGTTTTGATTTCATTTCAATTTCATTTCAATTTCGATTCGATTCGTTTTGTTTTCATCCCGTTTATCCCTGCGAAACGTTTTTTGGTTTTTTGGAAAAGCGGGCAGGCAGGAAAGCGAAAGGTCGGGAGCGGGCGCACTGCCTGCTTCACTGTTCCCGCTCGCTTTGACGGTCGGTCGTGGACTTTCGGTATCAGATGCCGCTGCCGCCCTTGTGCAGGCCGCATTCTTTGCCTCCCTGTTCCCAGGGGAACTTGCCGGCCCGTGCGCCGAGTTCCTCGCGAACGGGGATATGGCAGGGTTCGCAACCGATCACGAAGTACTTTTCCCCATACGGCGAGACGAAGTCGTAGAGCTTGTTGTACGGCAGGTTGTGCTGCTTGCCGTACCGCTCGACGTCTTCGCTCGACCAATCCCGCAGCGGATTGAGTTTCAAAATCCGTCGCCCATTTTTCGTCTGAACCCAGGCCGCCTTGCGGGTCGATTCCTGTCGCTGCTGCGACTGGTCGGCCCGAAGCCCGGAAATCCAGACGTCCAGCGTCGCCAGTGCCCGTTGGAGCGGCTTGGTTTTTCGGATTCGGCAGCAGGTGCTCCGGGCCAGGAAGTGAGCGAATTGTCCCACGGTCCGGTGGAGATTCTCGATGTCTTCGGCCTCCGGGCAGAACCGCTCGATCGTGACGCCGTACCGCTCCTGGACCTCTTCGAGCAGGTCGTAGGTCTCCGGGGGGTTCATGAGCGTGTCGATGAAGAACACGCGGAAGGGTAAGTCCAGCCGGGAGGCGATATCGATGATCACGATGCCCGTCTTCTGCAGGCTCGTGCCGATTGCGGCGCGGTCGCCATACTGCTCGAAGGCGTGGCGCAGCATGTCCTCGGGAGGCATCGTCTCGAACTGTTCAAACTGGATCGTATCAGGCGGATTCATCGCTGTTCTCTCTCAGATTTCGTCGAAGGTCGGCAGGGACACTACGCCTGCGATTGCCCGCGTGCAAGCACGTTGCGCGTCCTGCCGCCGGTTCGCTGCTATTCGGCGGGTTTCGTCGTTGTGGTTTTTTTATCGCCGGTCCTGGCGGACAGGCGGATCTTGCAGACCTTCTGGGCGCTGAAAGTCTTGCCCGTCAGGTAGTCGGTGAACTCCGCGCGAACGGTGATTTCCTCGTGATCGGGCTTGCGGGACTTGAAGGGACACTCGAAGCTGTAATGGTACGTGAACGCGGCAGAGGACCAATGCCCGGATATCTCGTCCACGTCCCAGACGTACTCGCCGAGAAGGTTTTCTCCGGGCTTTTCCGCCAGATCGTAGAGTTGTATCTTCACCCTCCCCGCCGCCTTGATGACGCTGCCGGATTTGTCCAGCGGTCTGAGGAAAACCTTGATCGCGTCGTGCCCTTCTTTTCCGTCCGTGTCCAGGCCGCCGGTGTATCGGCCCAGCTCGATCTTCGCGACGTGGAAAAGTTTTTCCAGACGCTTGTCTCCCAGTTTCATTAGCGTCTGGATTTGTTTCTGCTGACCTGCGATCAGGCGATGCAACTCGCCCCTGCCCCGCTGAAGCTCGGTGAGTTCCTCTTTCGACGCCTGAAGCTCGGCCTGGCAGTCGTCCAGGTCCTTCTTCGGCACCAAGACGCATCCGGAGGAGCTAAGCGCAAGAACGAGTCCCATCGCCACCGACGCCAGTGCGATGCATCGTTTCATTTTTCATCCTTCTTTTCCGGCATTTCGGGCATGCGATCGAGGATCGCGTCGACGCAGCCGTACTCAATCGCTTCCTGCGCGTCCAACCACTTGTTGCGATCGCAATCGTGCTCGATCTGCTCGGGCTTCTGCCCGGTATGACTGGCGAGGATAGCATAAAGCTTCTTTCGCAGCCGAAGTATTTCCTGCGCTTCGATGTCCAGCTCCGTCGCCGGTCCGGTCAGCACGCCGCGAATCAGCGGCTGGTGTATCAGCACGCGCGAGTTGGGCAGGGTGAATCGTTTTCCCGGCGATCCGCCCGCCAGAAGCACCGCGCCCATGGACGCAGCCAGACCCACGCAGTAAGTGGCGATCTGCGGACGGACGAACTGCATTGTGTCGTATATCGCCAGGCCCGCCGAGACGTTCCCTCCGGGCGAGTTGATGTATATGCTGATGTCCGCGCGAGCGTCCTCGTTGCTGAGGAACAGCAGTTGTGCGACGACGACGTTGGCGACCTCGTCGTCGATCCCTCCTCCGACGAAGACGACCCGGTCGCTGAGCAGGCGGCTGTATATGTCGTACGCCCGCTCGCCGCGCCCGGTCTTTTCGATGACGATCGGTACCAGGTGTTGGTTCTCTACCATGATGCAGCGGTCCTTTGTTTAGCGATCAGCTATCAGCATTCAGCTTTCAGCTTTATTTCTTACTTTTTCTTTTTCTGCTTCTTTGACTGGCCCTCGACGATCTCGTCCACGATACCGTACTCGCGGGCTTCCTCCGGCGAGAGATAACGATCCCGCTCCGTCTCCTTTTCGATCTGCTCGACCGGACGGTTCGTGTGCTTTGCGAGCAACTCGTTGAGGAGACGCTTTGCCTTGAGAATTTCCTCGGCCTGGATCTTGATGTCCGACGCCTGACCCGTCACGCCGCCCCAGGGCTGGTGGATCATGATCTTACTGTGGGGAAGGGCGTATCGCTTCGAGGGCGTTCCCGCGGCCAGGATGATGGCTGCCCCGCTGGCAGCCTGCCCCACGCAGTAGGTCGCCACGTCGCAACTGAGGAACTGGATCGTGTCGTATATCGCCAGCGTGTCGTCCACCGATCCTCCGGGCGAGTTGATGTACAGGTTCACGTCGCGATCCGGCGACTTGGACTGCAATTCGAGCAGGCGCATGATCAGCTCGCCGCACGAACCGGGGTTGATCTCGCCCCAGAGGAATACTATCCGCTCTTCCGCGAGGCGCTCCTCCAGCGTCATCTCGCGACGCTGGGCGTAATCTCGATAGGCCTCGATGTTCGGTACATGCGATAGGTTCATCAGTCACTCCAGATGTATTGATTCATACACGCGATACTACTTCATTGCGAAACTGCATCGCAGTTGTGTTTTTTCTCTTACTAAAATCCGAAGCACGAAATAAGAAACTCGAAACAATATCGAATGTTCAAAATCCTAATTTTAAACACACACCCGCCGACGCTTTGTCCATCGTTTGTTCGATTTTTTGGAATTTGCTGATTGGTTTTTCATATTTGTTTCGAATTTCGATATTCGGATTTCATGTCATCTACTATGACCACTCGTGTCGTCGCAGATTATGACTCTCGGTGGTTAGCGACTTCACGATGTCGTACTACTTGTCCGAGTCTTTCTTTTCGACCTTTTTCGCTGCCTTCTTTGGGGCTTTCTTGGCAGCCTTCTTCTCAGTCTTCTTCTCGACCTTCTTCCCGGATTTCTTTTTGGTTTTCCCGTCCGGTTTTTTGACGGCCTTTTTGCTCTTGGACGCCTTTCCGGGCTTCGCCTGGTCAGGCTGGGCGGGTGAAACTTCCTTCACGTTCGCCTCGGCCATGAGCTTGTCCAACGCCTTCTGCTCCTTCAGCGATATGGACACCTGCTCCAGCGAGCCGTCGGCTGCAAGCTCCTGGCGCAAACGGTCGGGACGGCGATTGTAGGCACTCGCCATCTCCGCGATCCGCGAGTTGATCTCCTCTTCGGAAACCTGGATGTCCTGCTCCTCGCAGATCTTGTCGAGAATGAACGACAGCTTCATTTCCTGGGTGGCCTGCTGGCCGGCGGCGGCCTGAAGCTCGGTAAGGTTCTCGTCGATCTTCTCCCGCGGAACGCCTCGCTGGAGCAGGTCCACGTATCGTCGGCGAAGAACGCCGGCTGTGTGCCGCGCGACGGCGCCTTCGGGAACGTCCAGCTTCGTACCGTCCAGCAGGTACTTGCACACCTGGTCGCGAAGAGCCTGCCGCTGTTCGTTCTCGATTCTCGCTTCCATGTTGTGCCGCATCTCCGCGCGGAACTTTTCCAGCGAATCGAACCCGTAGACGCTTGCGAATTGGTCGTTCAGCTCCGGAAGGACACGACGGTTAACCTGGCTGATATGCACCGCGACGGTCAGCTCCTTGCCTCGCCAGGACTCGTTGGGGTGGGCTTCGGGAACCTTCACGGTCAGCGTGACGGTATCGCCGGCCTTCTTCCCGGTAAGCTCTTTCCCGAGGTCCACCAGCGGAAGCCCTTCGATCTGTCCAGGCGCCACGCGAAGAGTCAGCCCGGGACTCTTGAATTCCTCCAGCCCATCGCCGCTGATCGTGGCGTCGGCGGTAACGGTATCCGCCTCGGCGGCTGCGTCTTCGGTAGGCTCGTATTTCGCCTGCGCCTCTCGCCATTGCTGGAGCGCTTCGTCCACGCGCTCGTCGGTAATTTCGATGACGGGCCTGGCCAGTTCGATACCCTTGATCTCCGGCAGGTCAAACTGGGGCGCTATTTCCACTTCGAATGAAAATTCCATATCGCCCGCGTCGGGCAGTTCGATCGCTTCGAGGTCCAGGTCAGGCTCGCCGAGCACTTTCAGTTCGGATTTCTCGATGGCGTCGCCGAGCGACTCGCCGATAATTGCCCGCCGCACGTCCTGTCCGACCTCCCGGCCGAAGCGCTTCTCGATCAGCCTTCGCGGGGCTCGCCCGATGCGGAATCCCGGCACCTGCGCAGTGCTGCCCAACTCGCCGAACATTTCGTCCATCTTGGCGTCAATGCGCGCACGGGGAACGGTCACGGTGACTTTCTTCTTCAAGGTCCCGCAGTCTTCGACGCTTACGGCGTTTTCCGGAAGGTTGTCGCCTTCGGTGCTCTCCGGCGCGTCGATATCGCCTTTGGTGTCCTTGGTATCCTGGGTATCTTCGGGCATGGGTTTCCCTTGCAGTTCGATCCGTCGCGACCAGCTGCGCACACACGCGCAGCCCCGGCGACGCGAAATCAAGATCCCGCCCTTTCGGCGTGGCATGTCGCCTCCGATCGGACGGAGCACAGACTTTATTCCAAGTCCGCCCGGTAGTCAACGGTGAAAAAAGGACCAATCGGCGGTGGGCTTTTGGTGCTTGGAAAAACAGTCCGGGTCTGTTTCATTGGTATTCGTTGGGGGTCCTTGTCGCCTTTGTGGAAAGGAGTTTGCAGTGAAGGAGACAATGGACCACAAGGAAGGCCGGACGTACGGGGCCTGCGGGGCCGTCATTCTGCCGGACGAGGCGGCATGGCGGTTGCGCTCGGCCTTTGAGCAGATGGATCTGCTCCTGGAAACCCAGCAGGTGGACGTTGGTTTGGATCATCTCCTCGAACTGCTGCGAAGTTTGCAGGCGGTCCGGAGGCTGGTGACCTGACACGTCCCGGCACCGGTCGGTGTATAACGCCGGCCGGTTGCTACGCGCCGAGGAACATCGAGGCACGCGGGGTTGTCCGGGCAGGCACTGAGAGTTACTGATGGTAACTTTCGCATTCGACGATATTATCTGGATAGGTTCTTGGAACTTTGGCGGGGTGGACCCTTAAAGAATATAGCTGTCGATGAAAGCGACGCGAGAGATCAGCCGTTTCGCATGGCGGTGTTATCGTAACGAATCGATGGCGGTTCGTTGGCTTATGAGGTTGCGTCCACGCATCTGTCCGCTGGAGATTGTAGCCTCGGCGGTTCCCGAAGGGGCGAGGGTGCTCGACGTGGGCTGCGGAGGAGGATTATTGCTGGCCTGGCTGTCCAGTAAGCACATTCTTGGTGAAGGTCTCGGCGTAGATTCCTCCGCGCGGGCGATCGCAATCGCGCGCAATTGTTTGTCGGACAAATCATTGAGTTTCGAGGTTCTTGCCCCATCCGATCCCTGGCCAATCGGTCCGTTTGACGTGGTAACGCTTGTTGACGTGCTTCATCACGTTCCTCGCGGGCAGCAACGCGCGTTTATCTCCCGTATTTCAGGGACCGCGGCGCAAAAAGTAATATTGAAGGATCTCGATCCGTTACCACGATGGAAGAGATGGATGAATGCTCTCCATGATTTCATTATGACCCGACGGCGCGTGTATCCGCGCAGGATGGTTGAACTCGTCGCGTGGTTCGAGGAAGACGGCTTCCGCGTAACAAGGTGCGAACGGGTGGATCGTCTCTGGTACAACCATTATGTGATCGAAGCCCAACGGGACTGCGCCGGTGACGGGGGGGCGTCATGAACCGATCGATCTTCGCCGATGATTGCGTATCGGGATGTGCCGAACCCTCATCGCGACGGAAACTGCTGGCGGGATGGTTTGTCGCACTTGGCGTCGCCGGAGTTTTGTACGCCTTTACAATGGCGCCGGACCTGGTCTGGCAGGACGCGGGAGACTATCAATGGCAAGCGGCGAAGCTGAATCTTGTCCGCCCCGGCGATACTATTCGCGTACATCCGTTTTTCCTCGTTCTGGCCCATGGTCTGGGACGGCTGGGCGTCTGGAACTACGCCAAAGCCGCCAGCGTCGCCAGTATCGCCGGCACCGCGATCCTCGCCGCAAACATCTGGCTGCTATCGTTTCTTCTGACCAGACGCCTCGTACCGTCGATAATCGCCTTCCTGGCGTGTTTGCTGGCACACACGATCTGGCAGCAGGGAGTACAGCCACAGACCTATGGCTGGTCCAACGCCTTCTCAATCGCGGTGCTGATTGCTGCCGTCGGGTACATTCGCACGGGGCGACTGCGCTGGCTGATGCTGATGTTCTTTCTCGGCGGGATGGGCCTGAGCGTCCACATGATGTCGCAACTGGCGCTGGGGGTGCTGGGCGTTTGGGTATTGCTGAGAGTGATCAGAAGGCGGACACCGGCCTGGACACTGGCGGCAGGAGCGGCGTTGTGGATTATCGGGGGATTATTGTTCTGGTACGTGGTGTTCCTGGAATATCAACGAACCGGAAACGCCGGCGCAACGCTGGTATCGGCATTCGTGGGCAAGTGGGGAAGCGCCGTATTCAACATCAGCGGCCTGCCGGGGATGTTTGTCCGAAGCATGGCGATGTTCGTCTTGAACTTCCCAACACCAATTGCCTTATTTGGCGTTTATGGTATTTATCGCGGTATTCGTGGCCGCCAACTTTCATGCGGATCGCCCATTTCCGGCTTACTCGGCGCCATTCTGGGTATTTATGTGCTTTTCGCGATGCGATATCGAGTGCCGAATCAAAACTTCTTTTTCACGCCGGCGTATGCGTTTTTTTCCGTCTACATAGCCTTGGGAATTAGTGCGGCCAGATGGACACGACGGACGTGGGCGCGGATAACCATAATCATCCTGGCCGTTGCCGTTGTGCCTGGTTACTGGGCAATCTGCCGGCTCGTCCAGACGTGGAAGATCGACCTGCGGGGTGATGGAAAAACCCGCTCGGTTCCATACAGGGATTTTAACTCTTATTACCTGCTGCCGTGGCAGTGCGGGCAAACCGGTCCGCGACGATTCGCGGAGGAAACGCTGGATTCACTTCCGCTACGAGCCGTCCTGATAGCCGATTCGACGACACTGCCTCCGTTGAGATACGTGCGGTATTTCGAGGGGAGGCGGCCGGACGTGCTGCTGGTCGTTCCGGAGGAGCACCGGGAATACTGGACCGCTCGGCAGGACCTGCTCGGTAAATTGCAGGAGGAAGGGCGTCGGGTTTTTGTCGTTTCCGATCACCCCGCATACATTCCGCGGTGGGTCCGCCTGTACGGGCGCCTGGAACGGTTTGGCCTCGTCTACGAAGTTGTTGAACATTGAATGGTGAATGTAACAGGCAGCGACGCCACGTGGCGATTGCGATACTGGATCGGCGTTTTATGAAGCCCCGGATACCGTTCGGTCGATATGACATCCATGGCCTGTAACGCGAAACAATCCGCCGGCGAATCTGCCCGGAGGCGCACGGGACTCGGCGCAGTTGTCGAAGCCATGCGCATGCCGCACTGGATCAAGAACGTATTCGTCGTCGTACCGATCCTGTTCTCCCAGCGTTACGGACAGGGTGACGCCTGGGCGCCGTGCATACTGGCGGTCGGAGTCTTCTGCCTGCTCTCCAGCAGCATCTACATTATCAACGACATCTTCGATTATGCGCGCGATCGGGCGCATCCTCTCAAACGCAATCGTCCCGTAGCCTCCGGCAGGCTCTCGAAGACCCGCGCGATCATCGCGGCGGTCGTTCTCCTGGTAGCAGGAGCTGCGCTGGCGGGATACCTGTCCGTGTCGATGTCAAACGCACTGCTGCCGATGTACGGAATGGGCGTGGCGATCTGGGCGGGGAGCTACTTCCTGCTGAACCTGCTCTATTCGCTCTGGCTGAAAAACAAGGTCATCGTGGACGTGCTTGTCGTTGCGATGGGTTTCGTCCTGCGGGCAATGGCGGGAGCTGCCGCCATCGCCGTTGCGGTAAGCCCCTGGCTGGTCATATGCACGTTCACGCTCTGCCTGTTCATCGCACTGGCGAAACGCCGCAGCGAGGTGACGGACCTCTCTGACGAGCAGGTAGCGAAAGTCCGCAAAACGGCCAGGCAGTATGGCCCTGAAACCGTCGAACACATGCTCACCGTATCGGCGGCGATGGCGATTCTGACCTACAGCCTCTACTGCCTGGCGCCGGGAACCGTCAGGCGGTTCGGATCGGCACATATGATCTGGACCGTGCCGCTGTTCGTCTACGGGATGTTCCGATACTATGTCCTGACGCGCGGCGGCGGGCGGGGCGACCCGGTAAACGTCGTGCTGCGCGATAAGGTAATGTGGCTGGTCGTGCTGGTCTACATCGGACTTACCCTGATCATCGTGAAGTTCGGCCCGGATCACGCGGATATGTTCCTGAAATAACTTTCATGACACGCGAAGATACTTCCACCAGCCCGACGCTTTCGATTGTGATTCCCGTCTACAATGAGCTGGACACGTGGCGAGAGCTTCTGGACCGTGTCACGCGGGTCGAGCTTCCCGGCTGGCGACGCCAGATTGTGCTCGTTGACGACGGTTCGAACGACGGGACGCGCGAGCAGTTGCGGCAGTTCGCCGACCGGTGCCGGGGTCTCTCCGGGGGCGAGATCGACTATTGCGTTCTCTTTCACGAGCGCAACCGGGGAAAGGGCGCCGCGCTGCGGACCGGTTTCGCAGCCGCCTGCGGCGAGGTCGTTA
>JAJRYB010000007.1 GCA_024275995.1 Planctomycetota bacterium
ACGAACCGCTTCCTGGCGATGGTGGGATCGGCGCCCAGGACATCACAATAGCCACGAAAAGGTAATGACAGATTATCACGGGCGGCCTGATGCGGTCAGGTCGCCCGTTTTTCTGCGCCTATGAAAATTGACAATTTCCGTAAACTTGGTATTCTTTCGCAGGTTTCCGGACAACAGTCTTCCTATTGGAGTTACCCATGCAATTATCGAAACGAATCACAGCCGTCCACGCCAGCGCAACGATCGCCATTACCGCGCGCGCCAAGCAGATGCAGGCGGAGGGAATCGACGTGGTAAGCTTCGGCGCCGGCGAACCCGACTTCGATACGCCGCAGTTCATCAAGTCTGCCGCGATAAACGCACTCGACGAGGGCGACACGAAGTACGTACCGCGAGCGGGTCGGGAGCTCGTCCATGCGATCGTCGAGAAGCTCGCGCGGGAAAACGCCCTGGCGTACCGCGAAGAACAGGTCGTCGTAACGTTCGGCGGCAAGCACGCACTGTACGCCGCGTGCCAGGCGCTGATCGATCCGGGCGATAAGGTGCTCCTGCCGGCGCCGTACTGGGTAAGCTATCCCGAGCAGATCAACCTCGCCGGTGGAGAGGTTGTCCCGCTTGCGACGGAACCGGAAAACGGATTCAAGATAACGCCGCGGCAGATACTCGACGGAGGCGCCGAGGCGAAGATACTGATCCTGAACTCGCCGTCCAACCCGACGGGAATCACGTACACGCCCGAGGAGTTGGCGGACATCGCAGCCGCGGCGATCCAGAGAGATCTTTTCGTTATCTCCGACGAAATCTATGAAAAACTCATCTACGGTGAGACGAAGTTCGCCTCGCTGGCGTCGCTGGACGAACGCATGATGGAACGAACGTTGACGGTGAACGGACTGGCCAAGACGTTCGCGATGACGGGATGGCGTCTGGGTTACGCAGCCGGGCCGGCTGAACTTATCGGCGCGATGAAGCGACTGATGAGCCACGAGACGACCAACCCGGTGAGCTTCGCACAGGCGGGCGCACTTGCAGCGTACACGGACCCCAGCGCCGGCGAAGCGGTCGAGGCGATGAGGGTCGAGTTAGAAAAGCGGGGCCGGCACATGTTCGAAAGGCTGAGCGCCATCGAAGGCGTTCAGTGCGTCAAGCCGACCGGGGCGTTCTACTGCTTCCCGGACGTCAGTGCCCATTACAATCGAACGCTGGGCGGCGTCGAGGTGACCGACTCGATGTCGTTCGCAGCCGCGGCGTTGGAAAAAGTCCAGGTCGCGCTCGTTCCGGGCGCGCCGTTCGGCGAGGATCGCTGCATCCGCCTGAGCTTCGCCACGAGCATGGAGCGGATCGACAAGGGCCTGGATCGCCTGGAGACGCTTCTCGAATAGCGCCGTGACCCTTACGTCTCGACTTTATGGATTTTCCACAGGCTGCGCCAAGTCGCCGACGCCCGATCCATCAGGCCCATATTCTGAAGTGACAGCGCGTAGGCGGCGCGAATGTTTTCGTTATCGGGCGCTCCGGTGGTGGCGGCTTCCATGTGCCCTATCGCCTCGGCGAATTGCCTCCGATCGGTGTACAGCAGCCCGAGGCGATAATGCAGGTCCACGAAGTTCGGTCGGATTTCCAGGGCGCTGCGGAATGTTTCGATAGCCTGCTCGACCTGCCCGAGTTCCTGCTGGGTTATACCCAGCTTGATAATGGCGCGGACGTAGGACGGATTGATTTCCACCGCCCTGGAAAACTGCTCGACCGCCTCCCCCAGGCGTCCTTCCGAGCGGAGCAGCACGCCGAAGCGGTACCGCAGGTCCGCATGCTCGCCGCGGCGTTGAACCTCCAGACCGTGCATCTCGATCTGCTTGTGCATCAGGTCGTCGTTGTCCAGTTCTATCTCCGCCAGGGGCGCTTCCGGCTCGATTTGAAAGTTGTCGGCGAACTCTTCAGCCGAGGCCGCCTTCAATTGCAGACGCGCCATTTCCGCCAGTAGAAGCGTGCTGTTGGGTTCGACGGCCGCGGCGAGATCGAAACTGCCCATCGCCTCTTCGCGCCGTCCTGCCGCAAGCTGCGCCACGCCCATGCCCACGTAGTTCACCAGCAGGCGCTCGCTGAGTTCGCTCGCGCGGTGGAACGCGTCGGCGGAATCCTCCCACCGGCCGAAAACGAGATGGTGCGTGCCCAGCTTGACCCACGCCTCCAGGTATCCCGGTTCGACCTCCAACGCCATGTTGTAATACTCGATGGCGGCGTTATCGTCGCCGGTCTGACTGTACAGGTCCGCCAGGCGAACGCTCAGGTCCGCAAACGGAGCCTGCTCGTCCAGCAGCGTATGGAGGCGTTCGATAGCCTCTCGAATGTGTCCCTCCTCGACCAGCGCCTCGACTTCATCGTCCAGGAGCGACCAGTTCTCCGGCTCGAGCGCTATCGCCTGCTCGAACTGCGCTACTGCCTCGGTGTGCTCCCCGGCGCGGTAATACAGGTGCGCCAGCGCACCGTGAGCCCATGCGGGATCGAGGTCCGTCGTGGACAGGTCCTCGTACTGACGAATCGCCTCGTCCGCATCGCCAAGAAATACGCTGATCGCCGCCAGCCGGTGACGCGCAGGCCTGAAGGAAGGGTCCCGGCCGATCAGGTCGCGGTAATACTCGGCGGCCTGTTTCGGCGATCCCAGTTTTTCCAGGCAGAAACCGATGCAAAAGAGCACGGGCGTCTCGCCGGTGTGAGTCTGGTTGGCGATCTCCAAATGCTCCAGCGCGCCGGCGACATCACCCGCCTCATCCAGCACGCTCGCCAGCGCCAGCCTGGCTGCGAGATAATCGGGTTTCCTCCGGCATGCCTGTTCGAGGTGCTTGCGGGCTGAATCCAACTGCACCGCCCGCAGGTACGCAACGCCCAGTTGGAAGTGCAGGTCGGGAAAATCCGGGTGAAGGCGGCAGAGGTCTTCAAGCTGATCGACACTCCTGGACTGGGGCGACCAGAAGTACCTGTCGAGGAGGTCTCCCACGTCGCCGTCCAGGCCTCGTCCCAGCAATTCCAACAAGTGGCTCAACGTACCATCCCTCCCTTGGGAATCTAAGCAGCCAATGATTCAAGCGCGCGCCTCGCGCGGGGGTAGCCCGCCTTCAAGGCCAGTGCACGCTCCAGGTGTCCTCGTGCGGTCGAATTCCGGCCGCAACTTCCCATCAGCTCCGCGGCAAGACAATGAATGTCCGGCCAATCGCCTCCCGACGATATCGCCCGCTGAAGATATTCGATAGCCTCGCGTGTCCGCCCCTGCGAGGCGTGCAACTCGCCCAGAAGGATCAACGCCTGCACGTACCGCGGGTTGATTTCGATAGCCTTGCGCGCCTGGATGATCGCGTTTTCCGTCCGCCCAAGGCGATGAAGAATCCTGCCGCTGTGATGATGCAGGTCCGCATAGTCCGGATGCTCGGAAATCGCCATCTGGACTACTCCAAGCAGCATCTCGAAAAGCTCGGCGTCCACGTCGCTGGGCGGAAGCTTCAGGAACGCCTCGACGAAATCCGGCTCCTGCACGACGTAAGAGGCCAGCTGGCGAATCTGCGAGACATTCGTCGACGCGTAAGTCTCGGGCAATTGGATAACTACGTGGTATCCTTCCGACTCGGCCGCCCTGGCGGAAACCGCCAGCCGGTGCGCCAGCGATACGTCGTTCGGGTTGAGTTCCAGCGCCCTCTGGAACGATCTGAATGCGCTCGTCGCATCCTTTTCCACAGCGGCGGCTAGACCGAGATAACCGTGCGCCTCGGCGCTGGTGCAATCGCACTCGACGGCGGATTCGAACGCCTTGCGCGCCTCGCCGAAGCGATCTTCCGCAGCCAGGAACAATCCCTCCTGAATATACAGCTCGGAACTGGAACCGAACCGGCGCAAGGCCGAGCGAAGCGCCATGTGCGCCTGCGGACGAAGCCCCTGCCTCCAAAGCGCCTGCGCGAACTTCCGATGCGATTGCACCGCATTCGGATGGGCGGCGAGATCCTTTTCCATTTCGTCCGAGCAGCGATCGAACCGACCAGTCCGGGCGTACAGGCCCGCCAGGTGCGCCGAGAGGTCCGCATCTTTACCGATCACGGACGCCGCCGTGCGAAGGCGACGCTCCGCGAGATCGAACTTACCGGCAAGAAGCGCCTCCAGACCCAGCGCGCGCTGCGAAAGTGCGTGATAGTATTCCGCGAGCCTGCTTGCGATGTCGTTATCGCCGATCAGCGGTTCAAGCTCGCCGATGGCCTGCTCGTAGTTCCCTTCGCGATACAGCAACAGCCCGTGCGTGTAGTGATCGGCTTGTGGCATTGCGATAAAACCCTCGCGGTTCCTCGATTGCAGGACCGACTCCAGGGGTTTTATCGGCTCGATAGGTGTGCGAGTGAAGTATCGCAGGCACGGAGAGAGTATTTTGATTTTGTATCAGTACGCCCCGCGTCCGGAGAGCACCGCGGGGATCGTCTGGATGAAGATCATCAGGTCCAGCGGCAGCGAGCGATGGCGAATATAGTACAGGTCCAGGCGAACCCATTCGTCGTAGCACAGCTCGCTCCTGCCCATTATCTGCCAAAGGCATGTAAGACCGGGCTTTACGTATGTCCGCAACCGTGCCGGACCGATCGCCTGTCGTGCTTCGGGCAGCCACAGCGGGCGCGGACCCACTATGGACATCTCACCCCTGAGCACGTTGAACAGTTGCGGCAGCTCGTCGATACTGCTTCGCCTCAGGAATCGCCCGATCCCGGTCAGTCGCGGATCGTCGGCGATCTTGAACACCGGCCCGTCCTGTTCGTTCATGCAGGCCAGCACGTCACGCTGTTTTTCCGCGCCAAGTCGCATCGTGCGGAATTTATACATTGTAAATGGTTTTCCGCGCAGGCCCGCGCGCTGCTGGCGGAACAGTGCCGGCCCGCGCGACGTCAGCCTGATCAGAATCGTCGTAACCAGCATTACCGGTGCAAGCAGCACAATCAGTATCGACGCCAGCGTCAGGTCCATTGCCCGCTTAATCCGATCGTGCCACAGGCCCCTTCGCGAAATCGCTTCAGTGTCCGAAAGCGGCACGACCTGCCCGTCCGCAGGGCGGTCAGATTCAACTGCCGTAGTGGTGGCGACGGACGCCGAGGCAACGACAGACCGGGATGTTGCAAGTACCGTCATAAGAGTCCCTAACAGAATGCCGCGTGAGCCGCGTTGTGGCGAGAATCAGATGGCTGCGAGGAAGGGCGACGACGCCATACCTCGTTACGGTATTGCCAGGAGTCCTGACGACGCAGACGCCGATTCTCGCCGCAACCCTTTGGGACGCGGGTCTTTTCCCCGCAGCCCGCGTTACTCGTCGTCAATGATGCAAACGGCATCGTATCCTCCTCGTTCCTTGGCTGCGGACAAAATACCTCGCGTCGCGGCCACGGGTCATTTTGCTAGGGGCTCTAAGGTCTTATGCGTGCGACAGGCCCTTTCGTACACCCGTTCCAGGATCTCGGCGGATGCGGACCACGTCCAACGCTCGCGCACGTGCTCGCGGGCACGCAGGCCCATATTTCGCCGCAGGTCCGCCTTTTCCAAGCATCGGCAGATACAGGTCGAGAGTTCACTTTCATCGCCGCACTGGAAATATAAGATGTTATCATCCATCGCATAACGGTTTGCGGGAATATCAGCCGCAATAATACACCGCCCGAGGTCCGCCGCTTCCAGGAGCACCAGCGACATGCCCTCCAGCGGGCTTGGCTGGACCACGACGGCGGCGTTGGCGTAAAGCTCGACAAGCTCCCTGCCGTACCGGGCGCCCAGGAAAAAAACGTTCCGACCTTGGGCGAGATCGCGACACGTTCGCTCGAATCGCCTTTCGGAGAATTGCCCCACGACGACGAGAGGCAACCAGCCCGGTACGCTGCGCCAGCCTCGCAAAAGCACATCGAGCCGCTTTTCCGGTACGAGCCTTCCTACATGCAGAACGTATTGGTCCGGTCGGAGGTTCCAGCGACGAATCTCCCGCGCCTCGATCGGTTCCTGGGGACGCGTAGCGTTCGGGACGCACTCGACGCGACGGAAAAAGCGCCCAGCCAATTCCTCAGCGAGCGGCTGGGATACCGCCGTGACCTCCCGTGCGACACGCATGCCCGTTCGCAATCCGGCGCTCAGTACAAGCCTGGCCGGTAGAGACCACCGCCTGCGCAGCCAGTCCGGAGCGTGGACGGTGAACACGACCGGTATTCGCGCCATCGCGGGCAACCAGCTCATCAGCGCCGGTCCGGGCGAATGGACGTGGAGAACGTCAACACTGCGGCGAAGGACGTCCACGCACGCAGTGGCGGTGTGGGTGACGGTGTCCAGGTGCTTGCCCCGCACTCCGGGCGTTACTATCAGGCGTCCGCGGCGGGGGGGCGCGTTTGGTGGAAGGTACCAGGGACGACCGTAAACGATTACGTCATGCCCGCGCGCGGACAGCTCCGCGGTGAGTTCTTCGACCACGCGTTCGACGCCGCCCGCGCGTGCGGGCACGCCGCGCGAACCTACCATCGCAATGCGCATCGTCGGGCCGCCTGTTTATAAAGTTCCTCGATCCGCCCGACGGCGCTCGCCGCACAGTGCCTGCTACTGACCAGTTCTTTCGCGGCGGCGGTCATCCGGCCGCGTCCGTCGGCGTCGGCCAACACCTCCCGCACAACCGACGCCAGCGATTCGGCGCTGCCCGGGGTGAACAGGCGACCTGTCACGCCGTCGCGCACCCACTGCCGCAGCGGCGGCTGGTCCGCAACGACAACGCATCGACGGGCCGACATCGCCTCGAGCATCGTCAGCGGGCTGTTCTCCATGCACCGGCTGGGAAGCACCACCACCGTTGCCCTGGCGTAATGCCCGACCATTTGCTCGTGTGCGATATGCCCGGGAATCGTCACGTTCGCGATCCCGCGCTGGGATACTCTACGACGAAGATCGTCCAGCATTGGACCGTCGCCCACTATATTTACGTGCGCGTCCGGCAGGCACTCCGCCAGGTCGAGCATGAGATCGGGGCCTTTTTCCGCGCTTAACCTGCCCGCGTAGAGCAGCTCGCGCGGAAGCTGCGCGTCGCGGGGCTCGGCGGGAAACTCCTCAAGCGGCAGCGGAACGAGGATAGCCTTAGATTCCGCCACTCCCGAAGCGACGATTACGTCACGCATGTATTCCGTCGGGCAGAGGAAAAACTCGATCCATCGCAGGTATCGCCGGAAAAATTTCTGGAAATAGCTCTCGATCGCCAGGGCTACCCCGCCCAAAGAGGCGCATCGCCCTCCGGCGGCGCGGTAAAACCGCCCACCGGCGCACCGTGTACACAGGCCGTCGTCGCGATAGAAATTCTTCGTCGGGCACGCGAGACGATAATCGTGCACCGTCATCAATATCGGAATTTTCCTCCGGGCGAGCACCGGCAGGATCGACGGCGTGAGATGGTGATAGATGTTGTGCAGGTGCGCAACATCCACGCTACGTCGGCGAAGGAAGGCTGCGAGCTTGCCTGCCGCCTCGGCGTTGTGGATCATTCTCTGCAGCGCAAAGGGATTGCGCGTCCTCGTGAAATCGAAGTACCGCGGCATTTCGTCTGTCCCGTCGGCCGTTACGCATCCGAAGCGCAGCACCTCGTGCCCGCGGCGCCTCTGCCGGGCGCTCAGCGCGCGAATGTAGCTGCCCACGCCACCCGAAGATGCGTGCGAGAGGTCGTAGAACTTGTCAACGTGAAGTATCCGCAATCTTCCGCAGCTCCGCCTGTCTCAACAGGAATTCGTGAAATAATTTTGCCTGGCGAGTGATATCAAATTGCCGTGCGCGCCTCCTGCCCTCGCCGGACATGCGCGCGCGAAGAACCGCATCGTCCAGCAACTTATCGAGCGCGTCGGAAAGTGCGCCCGCATCGCCGACGGGGAACTTCAACCCCTCCCTGCCGTCATCGAAAACCTCACGCAGCGCCGCGACGTCGCTCGCAACGACGGGTCTACCGGCGGCCATCCCCTCCAGCACCGCAATTCCGAACGTCTCGCAGCAAGTCGAGAGCACGACGATATCGGCACTGGCCAGCAGAGACGGTATATCCTGCCGGGTGTCCGCGAGCGTGACGAAATCACCCAGGTCCAGCTCATCGACTCTCCGCGCCAGCGCCGGGCAATTCGTGTCCCGGCCGGCGAGGACAACGTGGAAGTCCCGGCGTTTGCGGGCAAGATTCCCAGCCGCCGCCAGCAGCGTGCGGGGGTCCTTCCACGGAACGTAATTGGCGACCTGAACGATGATTCTCTTTCCAGCCGGCAGTTGGAGCGAAGTTTTCGCGGGGTTTTCGAACCTCTTGAGATCGACGCCGTTATGGATCACGTCGATAATCCCGCCGGGCAGTTTCCGCGCGGTCAGTTCGCCCCGGAGAAACTCGCTGACGCACGTCACGGCGTCGAGCAGCCCCATCTTGCGATACCGTCGCAGGGCCGGTACGAAATCGTCGGTCTGCAGACCCGGTGCGCCGTGGCACCAGCATATCCGCAAGCGCCTCCTGCCGGTAAACGCCGAACCGACAAAGGCGAGCATCATTCCATTTCGCAGCGCGTCCACGCAAACAACAGCGTCGATATCGTGACGGTGGACGATTCGACGGATGCGCAGAAGTCCGATCGGGCTGTATCGCCAGAGGGCAATTCCATCGTAGACCTGTGCGCCCGCTCGGACGAAAGCGTTCTTCATGGGACCTTTGCTGCGGGCGGTGGCGACGACGAACTCGCAGCCGCGACCTGAAAGCGCACGGATCAGCCCCAACGCGGCGATTTCCGCGCCACCGATGCGGAAGTCTCCCATGATCATCAGGACCCGCATAGTTCCCTCCTCGCCGAGCCGATCCAGTATCGCAAAAGGCCGCTCGACATCCCGATGGCAAATTCGACGTTCGCCCTCCGTCGCGCGAGCAGCGACCAGATCGCGCACATTCCGATCGTTCCCAGCAGGTAGTAATACAGCAGCACGCGCGTTCCGACGCCGTCCTCGACGCTCCGCCTCGCTATGTGCAACAGGTTCTCGACGTAGATTCGCCCGCGATCGCGCATACCGCGCCTGCCCTTCGGCGACGGCTCGTGGAACAATCGCAACTCCGGCGCCAGGAAGATCGCCTTGCGCCTTCCTGTGCGGAAACAGAACTCGATATCTTCGGCGTGCGCGTATCCGCTGAAGGCCTCCTCGAAGCGTTCATTTTCGCAGGCGCTTCGCCTCAGGCTTATCGCCCCGCCGGAGATCCACCGCGTGGGAACTATTCGCCCCTTAAGCGCCGCCGGTAGCGGAACGTACCTCGCGGCGCAGACTCGCGGCGCCCAGCGATTCAGGCCCAGGGCGTCCGAGATCGCCCGCCAGATTCGCCTCGCCGGTCTCTGCCAGCCGCTATCTTCCACCACGCCTCCGATCGCGAAAACGACGGATCGTCCATCGGCGCGATACATTTCCACCAGGCGCTGAAGGTAATCATCAGGCATCGTCAGATCGTCTTCGGCGAACACGACGATCTCGCCCCCGGCCAGATCTATCCCACGGTTCCTCGACGCCGGCAGCGACGGCGGACTGCGACGGGCATACCGGAAGGCGACGCCGGACGATTCGACCTTTCCCGCGAGATCGGCAGGCAGATTCTCCCAGCCGTCGTCAATAACGATTATCTCGTCCGGCAGCAACGTTTGGCGCAGCAGCGAGAGCACCGTCCCTTCGGCAAGGTCCGGACGATTATGCGTCGCAAGCACCACTGATACGCTCAGCGTCATGATCGCAACTTCCGGATTCTCTCCCGCACTACCTCGACGAACTCGCCGAAGAGTTTTTTTTCCTCCGGCGAGAATATCCACGGCGTCAGCGCCACGACGGCGAGAATTACCACCATTGCGCAGGCCGGCCCCCACGAGGGGATCAGCAGGATCGCCGGCAGCAGCATCGCCAGCCAGGTTCCCCCGCGCAGGGAAGTGCGGGAAAGCGCCAGGTACACCACTGACAGCGCACCCCCCGCGACGAACACACCGACGCCCGCCGCCCACGCGGCGCCCGTCATTCCGTACGACCCCATCCACCATCGCGCAAGGACGTAGTTCGCGGCGCCTCCGGCGGCCATTATCGCGCCGACAACGCCGGGACGCTCGCGCAGGCGGGCGAGAATCGTCACCAGCGACAGGTGATTCATCGCCTGGAAGAACAGCAGCAGACCGAAGAACACCCCAACGCCTCCGCGAAGGGAGGCGGGAAGAACCCCCTGCCAAAGCGGAGCAGTCGCCTTCAGCAGAACGGCTATCGCAAGCACGCTCAGCGTGACGGCTTTGTATCCAGCCTGGAGGGAGAGCATCGCCTCGGGTTTGCGGTTTTCTTCCCACCTGCGCGCGACGTGCGTAAAGAGCACCGTCCACGCGGCGTTTCCGAGGAACATGATCGGCTGGGCGAGCATGAGGAAGAAGGCGAACACGCCTGCGGACTCATGTCCGTATTCCTTGTTTACCAGCCAGAAGCTGATATAGACCGCCGCCTGCCAGAGCAGGTTACCGACGAGCGAAACGCCGCCGAAGGCGAAGACCTGTCGAATGGATACGTGCGACGCGCCGGAAGATTCGCGCTCGCCGGCATGATCGGAAACCCCTCGCGCCAGCGCCGGCGGGGAGATATCCTCAGCCTCCGATCCCGGCTCGATGAGAACCTGCTGAACGTCGCCGGGAGAACGACCTGCCCCTTCACGAGCGAGCAGGAAAACCGCCTTTCGCAGTAGAATCGCTCCGGCGAACACGACTGCCACCAGCACGCCCAGGTGCGCCGACAGCAACGCCAGCGAACCGGGAACCAGCGTCATCGCCACAATGCCGACGACGGTGAACGCCACGCTGAACGAGACTTCCAGCACCGCGGCAAGGCGATACATCCGCAGACCCATCGCGAAACCGAGTATGTTGTGGTACAGCGCCACGACAAGCGCGTTACCCAGCGCCAGCCAGCACACCAGAAGCTGCCGGTCGAACGACACCCGGTTGGCGACGTCCGGTTTTGATGAAAAGGCAGCCCGCGTGATCCACTCGCTGCACGCGAAGGCGACGGCCGTCAGCACCACGGCGAGAATAAGCACCGCCCATCGCACGCGACGGTGAAACTCTTCCAGGCGATTCCGCACGTCGAAGTGGCTGGCGTATCGCATGAGTCCGTTGTTGCTGCCCAGCGTAACGACGGCGGCGACAAGGTTGAACACCATCAGCCCCAGCCCCCACAGTCCGAACTCGTCCATCGCGCCGCGCAGCAGATATGCGAACAGGAGAATGCGAAGCATGCCCAGGAGTTTCTGGCCGATTACGGCAGGGACGTACAGGCCCAGCGAAGTCGCCAGCGAACTGACTTTGAGCAGGCGGAGCGCGACGTGCATTGTTCGCTATCCTCCTAGCCCACGCCGGTTAACGAAGATACGTCGAGGTCCGGTTTCGCCGGTTCAAGCAGGCGATTGAACCCGACGAGAAGCCCCGCCATCGCCCAGAAGAGTCCGTTCCCAAAGGGTTCCCAAAGCGGATCGACGAATGAAGCGTCGGTCAGGTAGTTCACCAGCGCGACCCAGAACAGCACTACAAACGCCGGGCAGAGCATGCTGTTGGCGGTCCGTGGCAGGCGGCGATAGAGGAACACGGATTGCCGCCACAGCAGCACGAATACTCCGACAAGCAGCGTCAGGCCGACGACGCCGGTCTCGGTGAAAACGACGACGAACAGGTTACCCGGCGTCTGAATAGGCGCTACGATTCCGGGCATGGATTTGCGTACGCCCGGATCTCGCGAGATGGCGAGGTCCGCACGGAGGTACTGGCCCCACCCGACGCCAAAGAAAGGACGGCGCTGGATAAGGTCCCACGCGCGCAGCAGCAGCACCTGCCGGGAACGGATCGGACCCATCTGCGTAACGCCGCCGGTGGCGCGGATAGTCTGCGTAAGAGAACTCCAGAATACCGCCACACCCAGCAGCACGCCGAGCAGACCGACCGCCAGCTTGATTCGTCCCAGCCGCCACCTGCTGCCCCAAAGGCACCAGACGATTCCGCATAGCAGGAAGGCGAGGTACCCGCTCCGAACGCCGGCGAAGAAGATAGCCGGCGGAATCAGAACGGCCTGCACGATAAGCGACGCGCGAAGCGCCCCGCGCGTGCGCCGGATGAAGAACAGGTCGGCGTAGAACGCCAGCACCAGCAGCGACGCCTGCCAGTTGGATGCGGGAAACGCGCCGCGAGCCCTGTCGAAGTGTATGCCCCAGTTCGGATCGTTGATAAACGCCGGGAAGATAAGGCTGCGCGCCCACTCCACGCCGAGTATGTCCATGTATTGCAGATATCCGATGTACAGCGCGTACCACGTGTAGGCGCTGAGAAAAATCAGGATTCGGCGTATCTGTTTTTCGTCGTGTATGCTGTTGTAGACAAGGATGAACATGGTGAACGGAAACAGGATGCCGCTGAAAAACCGGAAGTACGGCGCGGTGGACACTGGCCCGCTCGCGACCCATCCCATTACCGTGGCGCTGGCTGAGAAGTAGCCGATCGTAAGCACGATCGCCCAGAGCAGTGCGCGGTCGATTCGGATTCGCCGGTTCTGGCGCAGAAAATAGATACCGAATGCGGTAATGCCGGCAAGGAATACCACCCGCGGACCGGAGAGCACGAAGAATCCGGGTGGTTTGAAGCGCCACTGGGGCCAGTCCAGCAGGCCGTAGGAAAACACCCACAACCACGCCCAGAGGGTGATTTCCCAACGGATAGCCCACAGCAGGATCACGGCCAGTCCGGCAAGCAGCAGAAACGCCCACGGTACTGCCTGTGGCGCCACCAGCGCGAGCGCCCCGGCGGCGCACGCCAGGATCGCCGGCACGGCCAGCGTCAGCCCATCAACCTTTTGCCGGCCGATCGTCAGCATCGGTACCTCACGTCACGTTCGCCGCAGCGATTACATGCGCTGGTAGAGGAATTTCGGAATCGGATACGTTCGCAGGTTCAACACAAGCCCAACGACGCGCCCCCCTCCGCTTTCGAGACGTTTTTTCGCCTGTGCGACCGCCTCGCGCGGCGTCCGTTCCGTATGTGCGACAAGGACAACGTCTTTCACCATGCCCGCAAGCACCTGCGCGTCGGGGAATTCGTTCACCGCCGAGGCGTCGATGATGATGTGATCGTACCCCTCGGCCAGGACGTCCAGGAACCGCGAAAGTCCGCCGTTGCGGAGGACATCGAGCGCTTTTCCTTCCACGGCGCCGGCTGCGTACAGGTCGAGGCTGGCGTTGATGCGTTGCGCAGCAGATTCCGGAGGGATGCCTTCGATGAGGATTTCGCCGACGCCCGGAGACTGCTTTGCCCGGAGAATGCGATGCAGTGAGGGCTTGCGCAGGTTGAAATCGACCAGCGCGACCCGCGCCGGACCGCTGCTCGTTCCGGACAGCGCCAGGCACGAGGTTATCGTCGAAGTGCCTTCGCTCTCATCGGACGAGCAGACCAGTACGCACTTGCCCGTCAGGTACCCGGAATAAAACAGGCTCGTCCACAAACCGCGGAAGACCTCTTCCGCTTTCGGCTTGAGAGTAGCCCGAACCACAACGCCATTGTTCTTGATTGTCTCGGTCATGAATCACCTCAACGGGTTTCTATGATGTTCCGGCCCAGTTTGGGGACCGAGGCCAGCACGGGTATTCCGAGATATCGCTCGGCGTCGTCGATGCTCTTTATCGTGTGATCGAAGTGATCCGCCATGAATGCGTACACCATCGCCAGGACCATACCGGACAGCGCCGCGATCAGAAGGTTCAGCCAGACTATCGGACGCCGCGGAAAGTTCGCCGACGGTCGCGTCGGTCCGTCCATTATGCTCACGAGGATCGGATTCGACGCCAATGCCGTCGCGGTAGCTGCGCTGACGACGCGCTTCTGCTCTTCCTCGTAGATCCTGCGGGCGACTTCTTCGTCGGCTTGCAATCGCTGATACTCGGACGCCTTTCCGGCAAGCGTCTCCAGACGCCGGTTATCCGTCGAAACCAGAGTGACCAGAACGCTCTTGCGTGCATTGAGCACGTCCAGTTCCTGGTCAAGGCGGACCTTCTGCTTACCGAGTTCCCGGTAGAGATCCTCCTCGGCGGCCTTGAGCTCCTCGCGAACGTTGGCAAGCTCACGATATTCGGACGTGAAACTCGGCGTCAATTCGTTGACCTTCAGCTTCAGAGTGATGATCTTGTCCTGGAGCGTGGTGATGGACGGGTTCGCAGCCGTCACCGCATCCGGAACTACGACCTCGGTGTGGTCGGTCTTCTTCAACTCCGTCTCTATCACCGTGCGCAACGCGGAGACTTCCGCTATCCGTTCGGCCGTCTGGTTGATCGTGGTCTGAAGCTGCGTCGCCAACGTCGGGATGCCCGTGATGGCGCCTGCGCCGTCACTGCTTATCATGTTGATAACTACCAGCAAGTCGCCCTTCAGGTTTTCCGTAACGAATTTCTTCTTCTCGTCGGTGATCTTATCAAGCACGATTTTCGCCGGCGCGAGCGATTTGGTTGACAGCAGCGTGGCTGCGTCCTGCGCCCGCTTCCGCTCCAGCGTGGCGTAGCGGAGCTGATATGCCTGGACGATCAAGTCGCAGAACTTTCGCGCGCGGATAGCGGCCAATTCGCGAGAGTCTTTCCCGAGCGCCGCCGCCGCTTCGGATTCTTCAGGCCAATCGACCTGTATCTTGAAATTCTGCGTGAACTGCGCGTCCTGACCGCCCGGCGCCAAAACGCTCAGACGCTTTTTGACCTTGCGGAAATATTCGCCGTTCTCATCGATGAACGTCGCGACGCGCTCGGGCGTGTACCACGCCGTCGCGGTGGTATCCGGGCCCTCGGCGGGTTCGTCCGGCGTCTCGCCGAGAAGTTTCATCAACGCGGAGGCAATTACCGTCTCGCTCATGATGATCTCACGCTGGTTCACCACGAACAGCGAGACCTCCTCGCGCAGGGAAACGCTCTTGGTCTCCAGCGGGTTCATCATCCAGCTTGGTTTGGCAAGGAGGGAGACCTCGGATCGGTACTGCCTCGGCTGTATCCACGTCGCCAGTGCGGTGACGCCGACGACCAGCACGAAGATGATCACCATGCCCGGAAACCGGCTGGCGACGACACGCACGATCTCACGTAATGTTCGTCCGGAGTAGCTCTGTAACATCTCTCACCTTCCGAATTCTATTTCCGTCATGATTATCAGTTCGGTCCAAGCCAGTCCACGACGTCCGTTGCGGTATATGAAGCGCTGCTGCTGAACCC
Source organism: Planctomycetota bacterium (assembly GCA_024275995.1). Classification (GTDB taxonomy): domain Bacteria; phylum Planctomycetota; class Phycisphaerae; order SM23-33; family SM23-33; genus JAJRYB01. The sequence goes on from JAJRYB010000007.1 coordinate 15,284, forward strand.
GCCGACCGCCCGGATACCTCTTGTCCAGACGTACTCGATGTAGTCCGCACGTTTTGCGATGGCGTTCGTCGGAACGTATACTATGTCCCCGTCTTCCAGCCAGATGTCGAACCGATGATTTCCGGAATCGGCGACGACGGGCTCGCCGGAGGCCTTCCTGCGGTTCTCCAGGAGCTGGTAAATATTAATAATGGCGGCCTGTGGACGGGAAATGTTGTTCCGACGGATCAGCATGACTTTGCTGAGTTCAGCCCGTTTAGGATCGTAGCTGCCCGCCTGCGCGATCGCCTGGAGCAGCGTGACGCGCCCGGCGCCGGCGGTCGTGCCGGTCCTGTCCAGTTGCACGCCGGGACGGCGAACCTCCCCCAGCACGAACACACGAATCGGGGCGATTGTCTGAAGGTCGATCGTCACCTCCAGCTCGCCCAGGCCCGCGTCAAGATACGCGCGGTTCAGGCTGCGGTGAAGCTCGCTTACGGTTTTACCGGCGGCGGGTACGTCCACCACGAACGGCAGTGAGATATTTCCGTCCGGCGCTATGGGTACAAGACGGCTCTGACCGCGAGGGGCGGTCTTGATCGCGTCTTTCAACTCGCGAATCTTGACGTTCGACTCTTTGAAACTCACCGTCAGGATCGGATCCTTGACGAAGGTGGAATACTTCTCCACCAGTTCCTTGTGGACGTCATTGATCGTCCGATCAAACACGTAGAGGGGCTTTTCCAGCAGGTCCACGTGGAGCGTTCCGTCGGACTGGACGGTCTCGACCTGGTTGAGGGATTTGTTGAACGGGAAGCGGATCACGATAACGTCCTGTATCTTGATCTGGTAGGTCTCGGTGCGTTTGTGGCGAACGTGGTAGATGATCTCGAGGAAATCGCCCGCTCGCAGGCGGTAATCGCGCTTGTAGATGCGCGCGACGGGGATCTCCTGCTGCTCCCATTGCTTTTGCAGGAACTCCTGCGGATATTCGTTGCTCGTTACCGGTTCGGAGGGCGTCGAACAACCCGCAGAAAACAATAACGCCGCTATCGACAGACAAACCGCTGCTCGCATAATCCCGCTCATGTTTTTCACCTCGTCACCTTGACGAATGCGTCTTTCTGACGGCTGCGGACGTTCGGCAGGTCCGTCATCGCCTGTTCGTGTGTAGGGTAGCGTCCCACGTAGACTACGTGCCACAGTACGCCGTCACGATGCGCCGGTTCGCCCCTGGCCGATAGACTCGTCGCCGAAAGCCTTTTGACCAGCGCCTTGGCGCGAAGCCTGTCGCGAAACGCTCCCGCCTGGATCGTCCACGCCGAGGCATGAACCCTTCCGGACGCAGCCTTGGCCTTCGCTGTTCCCCGAAACAGGTGGATCACCTTGTTGAACCGCCTGTCGGCGTCCGACCAGCGCCCCTGTCTCTGGAGCACGCAGCCCAGCATGTATCCTACGTAGTCGGCGGGTTGGGTTTTCTCGTCCAGATCCATCATCGCCTGCTTGTAAAGGTTCTCCGCCAGCGCCATCTCGCCATCGGTATAGGCCAAGTCTGCGAGCTGCACCAGCGCATTTGCCCGCACGTCGCCCGCCGTCGCGCTATTGACGGCCGATTGAAAATCCAGTTTCGCGTCGGCAATGTTACCGATGCGCTTCTTTGACAGTCCCCGCAACAAATACGCGCGTGCGGCGCCGCGCGAAGAGGCGCGGACGGCCAAAAAGGCGTCCATCCGACGGATGACCGCGCGATCTGACCGGCGATCGAAGTCAGCCTGTCCGGCGAGAAGCTCTTTCTCCGCCTCGGGGCTGATCTTTCCGTTACACCCGACATGCAGGATAGCCAGTCCCACCACTGCCGGAACAAGCTTCCACCAATATCCTTCCATGGACACACTCTCTATGCGCACCACGGCGCGCATGGGTTCTTCCTTCATCAAGGATTTTCGACATTTACGGCGCAAAACTTGAGGGGGAAATACATTGCGAAAAATTGACCGCGAGTCGCAGGGGTGACGATTCGCCTTTTCCTTGAGGCGTGCAAAGCTGACGAGCCAAAATATGCATAAAATTATTCATTTTATGCTTGCAAGTTTGCTATTTATGATGGATATTACGATTGGAATACGTCACATAGAGACAACTATCTGTCATGACAACAGAACTCAGCATCGAGGACAGGCGAACAAGAGCGTCGCTACTATTGTCGCAACATGGGTTTATGTCTATGACGGAACTCGTTCAAACACTTGGAGTATCCGACAGCACAATCCGACGCGATCTTGAAATTCTCGAGGAACAAGGCGTAATCCGACGAACCCATGGCGGCGCGGTGTTCGTGCAGGATTCTCCCGGGCACCCCTACGCGTTCACCGAGCGTGAGATGACTTCCGCGGACGAAAAACGCGCGATCGCACGGACGGTTGCGGAGCTGATCCCAGCCGGGCAGACGATCATCCTCGATGGTGGAACGACGTGTCTGGCGGTAGCTTCGGCCTTGGCGGGACGACGCCTGAGCGTAATCACCAACTCGGTGCCGATAGCACTTCGCCTCTCGTCGGAAGTGGCGACGGAAGTGACGCAGATCGGTGGGTACGTATACCCGCGAACCGGTGTTGCGTTGGGCGACGTCGCCGAGCAGATGCTCCGAACTCTCCAGGCCAAGCAGCTCGTCTTGAGTTGCGCGGGTTTGACGCCCCAGGGCGCGTTCAACGCGAACCAGATGATGGTGGGCGTAGAGCGGGAGATGATGAAAGCAGCCGACGAGGTGATCCTCGCCGTCGATCACGCGAAGTTCGGCATGTTGGGTGTGGTGAAGTTATGCAGCCTGGACGAGGTGAATGTTCTCGTGACCGACGCCGGCGCGAGCGCCGAGACGCGGGCGTGGCTGGACACTTTGAGTGCAAGGGTTATCTACGCGGAACTTACACGAACGGGTGAACGGAAATGACATCCCTGAACATTCCGATGCCGCGTGAGCAGTTAGAGCGGATCGTCCGCCAGGTGGTTCGTCAGCGGTTCGCCGAGCAGTTGAACGCGGGCGAGCCGCAGATGTCCGCAGCCTACGAGTCGAACCTGGTGGTGAACATTTCCGCCAGGCACCTGCACATTTCCCGGGAAGATCTCGAGAAGCTCTTCGGCCCCGGCGCGAAGCTGACGGTGTACCGCTGGTTGTACCAGCCCGGCGAGTTCGCCTCCGAGCAGCGGGTAACGATTATCGGACCGCGCCGGCGTGCGATCGAGAACGTCCGCATTCTCGGTCCCGTTCGCGAACGAACGCAGGTGGAGATCAGCGGGACCGACGCGGTGGCGCTGGGAATAGAGGCGCCCGTTCGTCCATCGGGAACAGTCGAAGGCACGCCGGGATGCATTATTCTCGGACCCAAGGGCGTAATCGAGTTGAAAGAAGGCGTCATCCGTGCCGAGCGGCACGTACACATGTCGCCCCGGGATGCAGCCTCGTACGGATTCAAGGACGGCCAGTACGTTCGCCTGCGCGTCCAGAGCGATTGCGCGATGACATTCGATCATGTTCTTTGCCGGGTCGATCCCAAGGTGCTTTTGGAGGTCCACCTGGACACAGACGAAGGCAACGCATGCGACCTGGTGAACGCAACCGGCGTCGAGTTACTGGCCTAGCAGACAACAGACAGGAAACACCGTCCGCAGGGATGGAATAAAAGACAGGCAACGTAACGAAAAGGGCCGGTAAACCGGCGAAACTTTCAAGGAGACAGTTATGACACTGCAAGCATTGGGCATGGTGGAAACCAGAGGCTTGGTCGCACTGATCGAGGCGGCGGACGCCATGTGCAAAGCCGCCAGCGTCGAGCTGGTAGGCTGGGACCGCGTCGGAGGCGGAATGGTGACGGCGTTCGTCAAGGGCGACGTCGCAGCCGTCAAAGCTTCGATAGACGCCGGCGCAGCGGCGGCGGCGAAAATCGGCGAGGTGGTCTCCGTGCACGTGATTCCACGTCCGCACGACGACCTGGAACACGCCGTTCCGCAGAAGTCCACCGGTGCGCAAAAAGGCGCAAAGTAGGATATCGAGTATTTCCCGTTCGCTTTCGAACGGGACAGACGGGAGTAAAACAATGGATGCATTGGGAATGATCGAGACCAAGGGATTCATCGGCCTGGTCGAAGCTTCGGACGCTATGTGCAAGGCGGCAAACGTTTCGCTGATCAAGCGCATCGAAATCGGCGGCGGATACGTGACGACGCTGGTCTCCGGTGACGTGGGATCGGTGAAGGCTGCCGTCGATGCCGGTGCGGCGGCAGCGGGAAAAGTAGGCGAACTGGTGAGCTGCAACGTGATCCCGGCGCCGCACACGGGTCTCCAGGGCGTGTTTATCTAGGAAACCGCGCAGGAAAAGCCGTCGGAAACACGCAACGACGTTGACAGAAACGATGAAGATACTGGTAAGCAATATCGGGTCCACGAGCTTCAAGTTCCGCCTGTTCGATATCCCCGCCTGCCGGATGGCGGGCAGGTCGGACGGCGTGGAAAAGGAGCTTGCCTCCGGCGGCGCCGATCGCATCGGCGATACCGGAGGGGTGCTTGCCTGGGCGACGGGCGATGGCGAGCAGACCTCGCAGAAGCGAGACTTCGCCAATCACGGACAGGCGGTGCGGTTCGTGCTCGATGCGCTCATCGAGAGCGGCCTGCTCGCTTCGACCGGTGACCTGGACGCGGTGGCGTTCAAGACCATCATGGGCGGAGATTGCCGGCCGGTAACGTTCGTGGACGAAGATGTACTCGCGAAAATGGAGTACTTCTTTCCGATAGCGCCGGCGCACAACCCGCCCTATGTCGCGGCGATGCGCATGTTCGCGGAGATACTGGACGGCACGCCGCTGGTGGCTGCGTTCGAGACCGGTTTCCACCGGACAATTCCAGCGCGAAGGACCCACTACGCCGTCCCATTGGAATGGTTCGAGCGATACGGGATACGCAGGTACGGCTTCCACGGCGCATCTCACAGGTACATCGCGACGCGCATCTCGCAGATCGCACCGCAAGCGAAACGGATCGTCAGTTGCCACCTGGGCGGTTCGTCCAGCCTGTGCGGAATCCGAGACGGAAAGAGTGTCTGCACCTCTATGGGACTCTCGCCGCAATCGGGCGTGCCGCAGAGCACCCGCGCGGGTGATTTCGACCCGTTCGCGCTGAAGCTGCTCGCCGATCGGGCGGGTATGGACACGCCGGCGGCACTGGAGGCGCTGGGATCCGCAAGCGGACTGGCCGCGATCAGCGGAACCGGCGGAGACATGCGAGATATCCGCCAGGCGGCTGAAAACGGCGACGAGCGGGCGAAACTGACGATCGACATGTTCGTAACGGCCGTGCGCGATTACCTGGGCGCGTTCCTGGTGGAACTGGCAGGTGCCGATGCGATCGTATTCACCGGTGGGATCGGCCAGCATAACGCATGGCTCAGATCGGCGGTGTGCGACGGGATGGACTTCGCGGGGATAAAACTGGACGAGGCGAAGAATGAGTCTTCCGACGGAGAGTGTCGCGTCGAAGCGGACGGATCGACCAGCCAGATTTGGGTGATACCGACAAATGAGGAATTAATCGTAGCCCGCCAGGCGGCGGAGCTGCTTGGCGAGAAGCAATAAAAACAACGGACGCATTAACAGCGGAGAATTGCAATGTCAGATGAAGCATTGGGAATGATTGAGACTCGCGGACTGGTAGCCGTCATCGAGGCGACGGACGCCATGCTGAAAGCGGCGAAGGTCAACTACGTCGGAATGCGAAAGGTCGGCAGCGGATACGTCAGCGTGCTGGTCAGCGGCGACGTAGCCGCGTGCAAGGCAGCCGTCGACGCCGGGGCATCGGCCGCCGCGAAAATCGGCGAGGTGATCTCCGTGCACGTGATTCCGCGCCCGCATAACGATGTCGAAAAAATCCTGCCGAAGTCGTAACGCCGCGGCTGGATTCGGTCCGGAAATATCGATCTCCTGACGGGGATCGGTTGAAAGGAGATTCGCATGTTCATCGCGAGAGTTCGCGGAAATGTCGTCTCCACGCAGAAGGTTCAGGCGATGGTCGGCAGGAAGCTGCTGGTTATCGAACCGCTGTGCGTGGACGAGACGGGCAAGAAACTCGAACCGAACGGAAAGAGCTTCGTCTCGGTCGATTCGGTCGGCGCGGGCACGGATGACGTGGTGCTGGTCACCCAGGGTTCCAGCGCCCGCATGACCGAGGGGACATCCGACGCACCGGTCGATTGCGTGATCATCGGAATCATCGACACGATCGGCGTATTGGACAAAGAGATATACAAGAAGGACAAGTGACGCGAGAAGCGGCGATTTTCCGATGAGAATCGCCGAACGAGGAGCGGATCATGACGCAATTAAACGACCAGTTCGTTCGGGATGTGGTTGAAAAGGTTCTGTCGCACGTTCAGAGCGGATGGGGCGATCGCATCCCTCCGCAACCGGGCCAATCCGCCGCGCCTCCGATCGGAGCAAACGGATCGTCGATCGCCCAGCCGGGACCGGCAGCATCGTCGGGACAGAGCTTCGGACAGTTCACGAGCGTCAACGAAGCCGTCGCCGCCGCCAAGACTGCGCGGCGGGCAATGGCGCGGCGATCGCTCGCACAGCGGGAAATCGCCTGCGACCTGATCCGACAGATCATAACGAACCAGGCGGACGAACTCGGCAGGATGGAATACGAGGAGACTCGAATCGGCCATCCGCCGCACAAAAGCGAAAAGCTCGTCGGGGCGGCGGAATGTGCCGAGGGCGTCAAGGGACTTCGCACGGAATGTTTCAGCGGCGATCACGGAATTACGCTGGAAGAGCACGGGGCATGGGGCGTTATCGGGGTTATCACACCCGTGACACACTCGCTGCCGACGCTGGCGGTCAACGCCGTGAACATGATCGCCGCGGGTAATTCGCTGGTCTGCAACCCGCATCCCGCCGGAAAGCGAATAGCGGCGCACGGCGCGAAACTTTTCAACCAGGCGATCTACGAGAAGCTCGGCATAGACAACCTTATCTGCGTCATCACCGATCCGACCATCGAGACCGCCAATGAAATATTCAAGCATCCGGACATCCGCATGCTCACCGTCACCGGTGGTCCCGGCGTGGTCGCAGCCGCCCTTAAATCGGGAAAACGCGCCGTCTGCGCCGGACCGGGCAATCCGCCGGTCGTCGTGGACGCCTCGGCGGACCTGGACAACGCCGCACGATGCATCTACGAGGGGTCCTCCTACGATAACAATCTCCTGTGCCTCTCGGAGAAGGAGGTCTTCGTCGTTTCCGAGGTGTTCGAACCGATGATGGAGGCGATGGAACGCGTCGGCGCGTATCGCCTCACCTCCCGGCAGATGGACGAGTTGTGCAAGATATGCATCCACCCCGGCGAAAATGGCGGGCACCCTGCCGCGAACAAAAAATTCATCGGCGCCGAACCGCAGGTCCTCGCGCAGCAGATCGGCCTGTCGATACCCGCTACCTGCCGCACGCTCTACGGCGAAACGCACGCGAAACACGATTGGGTAATGGCCGAGCAGATGATGCCCTGCCTTCCGTTCGTCAAGTGCGACACTTTCGAGCAGGCGGTAGACCAGGCGATCGACGCCGAGCACGGGTTCGGACACACAGCCGTGATCCATTCGCGGCTCGTGGACCACATGACGTACATGGGCAAGGCGGTCGATACCACGATCTACGTGAAAAACGGACCCTCGCTGGCGGGACTGGGAATCGGAGGGGAAGGATACGGAAACTACTCCATCGCGTGCAGCACCGGCGAGGGGATCGTAACGCCGCTGACGTATACGCGGTTTCGTCGGTGCACGATGGTGGACAACCTGCGAATCGTCTGAATCCGAAGGATGCGTGAAGTTATGCTCCAGGCATTGGTTGAAGGCAACGTGGTGGCGACGATCAAGCATAAGTCCATGGCCGGATGGCGATTGCTGATAGTCCAACCACTGGATAACGACTCGCTCGCCGAGGGCGATCCGCTTCTGGCGATCGACATGCTCGGGGCGGGTCACGGCTGCAAGGTGCTGATCAGCAACGACGGAAAGGCTGCGCGGAAAATGGTGGGCGATACTAACTCGCCAGTGAGATGGGCGATCGTCGGAATCGTGGACTAAGCATGAGCCAGAACGCAAACAACGAGTTGATCGACACGATCGTCGCCAAGGTGCTGGCGTCGCTGAGCGGACAGACCGTCGGCGACGCGCCGAAGGCGGTGAAAGCCTCCGACGCGCCTGCGCAGCGTTTGGACCTTGCCGGCTGGAAGACCCCGCCGATCGAGCGCAAGGGTCCGCCGCCCGTCGAGTACCCGCGCCCACAGGGCAAGGTCTTTCTGACGGCGGACATGCTGGGAGAACGCCTCGCGGGCAGTGGCGGCGACGGTGGAATAATCACCCTGGCACACAACGAGTATCTCACGCCCAACGCCCGCGACCTGCTGGAGATGAAGCACCTTTCGATTCGCAAGTCTCCTGCGCCGCTTCTCGCACCTGCTGCCGTGAGTAACGCGCCTCTGGAGCAGTCTTCCGCGGCGAGGGCGGCGATTACTCCTGCCGGCGGGCAGGCAGGAGTCGTTACGGACCACCCGGACGATAAGGTAAACAGTACCATTCGCTCCCTTGCCTACGACGGGTTGACGCTGAAAGATTTCAGCCGGTCCGATTGCTGGATGTCCAACCTGCCAACCATGTGCAAGGCGATCGTCGCCGGCGAGATTTCCACCGGTATCGCCCTCCTGCCGTACGCAGCCGACGCCATGGTGCTGGCGAACAAGTTTCCCGGTATCCGCGCGGTCTACGGAACGCGCGACGAAAGCGTTTCCTCGGCAGCCAGGCGGTTCGACGCCAACCTGCTGATCCTCGAACACGTTTACAGCACGTACCACGAGATGCGGAAGATGATCCGGACATTCACAAGTCCACGCGCAGCCGAACCGACCTGCCGCGCGTTTCTGGACATGATTTCCGAACTGGAAAGGACGTAACGTTTCGATGCGCGTATCACGGGTAATCGGAAAAGTGACGTTGAACCGCCAACTGGACGAGGTGCTTCCGGGCAGCTACCTGGTAGTTCGCACGCTTAATCGCGGCTCACTGGCGGGCGAAAACGCCGGAAACGACGAGACGCTGGTGATGTACGACTGCCTCGGCGCCCGCGAGGGCGACCTTGTCGGCATGGTCGAAGGGCGGGAGGCGACCGCGCCGTTCTGGCCGGTGAAAGTGCCCTTCGACAGCTACAACGCGTGCATTCTGGACACGGTAAATTTTCAGCCCATCCTGAAGGTGACATGATGGCCAGCGAATGGGAAATCAATACAACGGGCGCATTTAGGACACGGTAAATTTTCAGCCCATCCTGAAGGTGACATGATGGCTAGCGAATGGGAAATCAAAAAACAGATCTGTGACCTGGGGCGACGGATGTACGAGAAGGGATACGTCGCCGCGAACGATGGGAACATCAGCTTTCGCATGGGTAACGGGCGATACCTGTGCACGCCGACGGGAGTATCCAAGGGCTTCCTGACGCCGGAGATGATCTGCGTCGTGGACGATGATGGTAACCAGGTCGGTGGAGAATGGCCTCGGACGAGCGAAATCCTGCTGCACCTGGAAATTTTCCACGAGCTGCCGGAGATCAACGCGGTTGTCCACGCCCATCCGCCGCACGCTACGGCGTTCGCCGTCGCCGGTGTCGAAGTGCCGATGTGCATCCTGCCGGAAGTGGAAATATTCATCGGGCGCATTCCACTGGCCGATTACGACACGCCGGGCGGGAAGAACTTCGCCGAGACGATTCTTCCGCACCTGCGGAAGAAGGCGAACACGATACTGCTGGCCAATCATGGCGCGGTGGCATGCGACAAGACCCTGGAGCAGGCGTACTTCCACCTGGAGACGCTGGACATGTACTGCCAGATCCTGCTGCTCAGCAAGCAGGTGGGCAAGGTCCGCCAGATCTCCGAACCGAAGGTCAACGAGCTGCTGAAGCTCAAGGAGAGCCTGGGTCTCGACGATCCGCGTCTGGAGGGCGACTGCGATCCGTGCGTGCTGGCCGGCAGCGACGAGTTCCTCCGCGGATTTTCGACGTGCGCGATTCCCCAGCACTCTGCCGACGCGAACGGTCACGGGCGCGGGACGGGCATCGCCAATTTGCCCAGCCAGAACGGTCAGCCCCAACCAACGCCCGGCGCGTCTCGCACGGCGATCGTAGCCGGTAAGGTTATCCCGGCGTCGCTGGGAGGAAGCAGCGAAACCGCACGTCGCAGGGCGCAGGAAGACGAAATGGAACGGGTGGTCCAACTCGTCACGGACCAGATCGTTCAGCGGATTTCATTGCCTGCGACGCAGGGATTGCATGCGGAATAAAATGCGTGTCCGGCGTGTCCCGCTCGCTGTCGATCTCCCTGGAAACGTCGAACAGGGCATGGTAATCGAGACATATTCGCTCGGCAGGAGATGACGTCATGGAATTACCGAAGTTCTGGAAGAGTACGCTGGTGGATATCGACGAGTGCCTTGCCCGTGTGAGGAAGGGATGCGTCGAGACGATAGCGACCTCGCCGTCCGGCAGGTCGGTTCACCTGGTCAGCTATGGCCGGGCCAACGATCTGGACTCGCAGGCGAATTACAACTCCGCGTGCGGCGCGCGCAACCCCGCCTGGTACGCTCACAAGCCGGCCGGAACGCCGCCGTCGGTCTTCATCGTCGGACCCGTCCACGGGCAGGAAGTCGAGAACATTGTGGGGCTGGTGAACCTGATCAACCTGGCGGAGACGGGGAACGATCTTCTCGGCCGTCCCTGGCCGGAGTTGTCGACCAATCTGGCGAAATGTCGCGTGCTCATTATCCCTTGCGGAAATCCCGATGGTCGTGAGCGGTGCCCTTACGATAGTTGGGTTGGCCTGGAGTGTAAGACGATGACTCATTACGGCCAGGGTTCGCGCGCGGACGGCAGGGACTACGGTTGGCCGGGCTGCAAGGCTCGCCACCCCATGGTCGGCGACGTGGGCTTCCTGGGCGCATACTATAACGATGATGGGATCAACATAAACCACGACGATTTTTTCGACCCGATGGCGGCCGAGACGAAGGCCATTTTCGACGTCGCCCGTCGCGAAGCGCCGGATTGCGTCGTCATGCTGCACTCGTGCGCCAACGGGCCGTTCCCGATCATTCCGCCTTACGTTTCGCATGAGATCAAGTGGAAGGTCAAGCGGTTTGCCGATCGGTTGGCCGACCGTTACGCCGCCCAAGCCCTGCCTCATATGCGGATATCTCCACCGACCGAGGACGGTGCGAAGTTTCCGCCGCCGGCCATGGACCTGAGCTCCGCCGTGCACCATGTCTGCGGGGCCATGAGCTGCAACTTCGAGTGCATCCATGGGTTCCGGGACGGAACATGCGCGACGCACGAGCAGATACTGGACGTGCAATTAATTCTGTTCGACGAGCTTTTGAAGTTCGCTTTATCCGAGCCGGCGGTCTGGGAGCGGTGACGGTCCAGGTAATCACCGACAAGATCGTACAGAAACAGGCGTGGCGGCTTCGCAGAGGCTTGCGGGCCGGCGCACCATACGGGCCCGGCCGAAACACATCAGGTAGCGCCTCCGGGTGACGCCGCATCTCGATAACTCTACCCCTGCGACGGTTCCGTCCTTGGCGCCGGCCTCGAAACGCTCACGTTCTGGGCGATCTGAACGTACTGCATTCGCGTCTCGTACAGCGCCTCATCGAGCAGCTTTTTCTCGTCGTCGGACAGGTTCCCTGCCGTCTTCTGTTCCAGCATCGCAAGCGTGTCGATGTGATGCTTCGCCAGGTCCAGGTCCACGATGCGCCGCTTGGTGCGCGGGTCTTCGATGCCTCCCAAAGACATGAATATCTGCGTCGTCAGCGAGCCGATCAGCGTATTGAAATCCGCCGGTGGAAGCTGCGGCGTTTCGCCCTCGGCCGGGGCACTCTCGCCACCATTCACCTGCTCGGCGAGCTTTTCCTTCTCCGCCTTCGCCTGGGCTTTCCAATCGTCGTCGACGATGATCTTCGGTTGGTCCTGCTCGTTTTCGTTTGCGTTTTCGTTCTCAGCCATCTTTGTAATTCCTGTTATGCCGCGACGATAAGATACTCAACGTCGTTCGCGTTGAACGACGCGAGCAACTCTTGAAAGTCGTGGTAGAGGTCCATGTTGCCGCCTGGGGGAGTTGTTCGACCGCTGCGATCCGCTCTTCGGCGGGACGGAACAGCCGGCATCCATGTCCCTTGCCTCGGCTGCGGAATCGTGCAACCCGTGCCTGGAAACAACCTTGCGGATCATCCCACCATTATCCGTCATGTTAGGGGGCAAGTAAAGCGCCACAAGGATAGCTACGACTTTTCTGCCTGCCGTTGTATCGCCGCTTCCACAAGTCCGACGAACATCGGTTGCGGGCGGAGGGGCCGGCTGGTAAGCTCCGGATGGAACTGCCCGGCTATGAAATACGGATGGACCTCTCGCGGCAGCTCGAGGATCTGCATGATGGGGTGTTCGGGATGCCGGCCTGAGAAAACAAGCCCCTTTTCTTCTATCCGCTCGATATATTTCGGGTCCACCTCGTAGCGATGGCGGAACCGCTCGCGAACGCGCTGGGCCCCGGCGAACAGCTCCGCCGCCAGGGAACCCGGCGTTATGTCGATATCCTGCCCGCCCAGGCGCATGTTCCCGCCAAGCCCCTCGATTTTCTTCTGCTCGGGCAGTATGTCGATCACCGGATGCGGACAATCGGGGACGATCTCGGTGGTGTTGGCGCCCTCTAGACCGCAGACATTCCGTGCGTATTCGACTACGGCCATCTGGAACCCGTAACAGATGCCCAGGTACGGCAGGCCGTTCTCGCGGGCATGCCGGATGCAGGCGATTTTACCCTCCGCGCCGCGCGTACCGAACCCGCCCGGAACGATAATTCCGTCCACCTCGCCCAGACGCTCGGCGACGTTGGCGTCGGCAATGTCCGTGGTGTCGATCCACTCGATATCGACGCGGGTGTCGTTTGCCACGCCGGCGTGTTCGAGCGCCTTGATTATGCTCGCGTAGCTGTCGCGCAGGGCGACGTACTTCCCGGTGATCCCGATCGTAACGGCGGATTTGTACTTGCCTATCTTCGAGGCGAACCGGCTCCAGTCGGCCGCGGCGCGTGTGTCTGCGGCGCTGTTGACCTTTCCACCGAGGCTGAGCAGTTGCACCACTTCGCTGTCCAGTCCCGCTTCGCGCATCGCCTCGGGCAGCAGGTAGATGCTCGGAAGGTCGTGCATGGAAAACACCCGCTGAATCGGAACGTTCGTGTAGATGGAAATCTTCTGGCGGACCTTGTCTGAAACCTGCTGCGTCGCCCGGCAGGCGATGATGTCCGGATGGATGCCGTACTCCATCAGTCGCTTGATCCCGAGTTGGGCGGCCTTGGACTTCTGCTCGCCCAGCGCCGGTGGATGCAGGATGTAGGTCAGCGCCACGAACAGCACCGACCCTTCGCCTTCCTCGTAGCTCAGCTCGCGCAGCGATTCGATATAGAACGCGTTCTCGATATCGCCCACAGTCCCTCCGACCTCGACAAAAACAACGTCCGCCCTGTTCCGCACGGCAAGTTCGCGCAGACGATACTTAACCTCGCCGGTGACATGGGGGATCATCTGCACGTCGCGCCCGAGGTAGCTCCCTGCCCGTTCCTTGTCCAGGACGGCGCGATATATCTGCCCGCTCGTGGCGAAGTTAGCGCCGGAAAGGTTCTGGTCGAGCATCCGCTCGTAAGTGCCCAGGTCCATGTCCGTTTCCATCCCGTCGTCCAGGACGAACACCTCGCCGTGCCGGAACGGATTCAGCGTGCCGGAATCTATGTTCAGATATCCTTCCAGCTTGATCGGCGCGACGCGAAATGACTTGTCCTTCAGCAGCTTGGCAAGCGACGAGGAGAATATCCCCTTGCCCAGGCCGCTTATGACGGTGCCGAACACGGCGACGTACTTGGTGGACCCGAGGCGGTACCCCTCCGGCATCGGCGTGTAGAATTCCGTTTCGTCGGTGCTGTCACTTACCGATCGCAGCAAATCCATGGCTTCGCTCATGGAGGCGTACGGTAACGCTCCATCGGCGCGATTGCAACTGCCAATTACCGCGCAGGTCATTCGGAGCGTTTTTTCAGAGCACCGAACAATTGAGATGCGGGACGTTTGCGTCGTTGAGGACGAGTCTGGCAAGGAAGGAGAATGAGGCATATTCGCCAATATTCCGAAATTATCCTGACGACGCCAGACGAAGCCGCAAACAGCAGACGCCCGCAGGTCAAGCGTGAGTTGCTCTAACTCTGGCTACGAACGCGGCGTAGTCTCGCGGCGTGTCGATACCCGCCCCGTCGTAGTCCACCACCGCCACGAAGATCGAATGCCCGTTTTCCAGGGCGCGGAGTTGTTCGAGTTTTTCCGCCATCTCAAGCGGTGTGGAGTCCGTAGCCGCCAAACGCTTGAGAAAACCCGCACGATATGCGTATATGCCCAGGTGCAGAAGATACTCCGCCCCCCCGCCGTCGCGATCGCAGGGGATCGCGGCACGGGAGAAGTACAGCGCCTTTCCACCGACATCCAGGACCACCTTCACGTTGTTGGGATCGGACGCCTCCCCGGCAGGCAGATTCGTCGCGAGCGTCGCCATCTCCGCATCGGACCCTTCGAGCAGCTCGATCAGCCGATCTATGCACTCGCCGGGCATCTCCGGCTCGTCGCCCTGTACGTTCACGACGATAGCGTCCTCCGGAAGGGAGAGCGTCTCGGCCGCCTCTGCCAGGCGGTCCGTTCCGCAGGTGTGGTCTTCGCGCGTCATGATCGCCTCACCGCCGGCGGAGGTTACCGCATCGACGATGCGGGAATCGTCCGTCGCTACCACGACGCGCTCGACGCGCTTCGCCCGTCGGGCGGCATCGACAACGTGCAGGATCAACGGCTTGCCCGTCTCGGCCAGCAACGGCTTTCCCGGAAGACGACTTGAAGAATACCGGGCCGGTATTATGACGATTGCACTCATTATTCTGGACCTGCCCTGCGTCCCTACGCCCTGCCGAGGTATTCGCCGGTGCGGGTGTCCACCTTTATCTTCGTACCGTTCTCGATGAACGGGGGCACTCTCACGCGGGCGCCTCCTTCGCAGGTCGCTTCCTTGAGCTGGTTGGTAGCCGTGGCGCCCTTGACTTCCGGCGGGGTGTCCTTGATTTCCAGTTCCACCGTGTTGGGAAGCTCCGCAAGGACGCACTCGCCCTCGACGAAGGTTGCGGAAATAATACAGTTCGGCGTGAGGTACACGCTTTTCTCGCCGATAAGCTCAGCCGGGATGTTCACCTGCTCGTACGACTCGCCGTCCATCAGGACATGGCTGGACCCGTCCGAATAGAGATACTCCATCTCCTTGCGATCGACGAAGGCTTCCTCGAACGACTCGGTCGTGCGGAAACGCTCCTTGAAAAGCTGCCCGGTCCGCACGTTCTTGAACTGCACGACCTGGTAACTCTGACCCTTGCCCTTGGCGACCTTCACATTGTCCACAACTACGCAGACGTTGCTCTTGTAGATAAATGCCTTCCCTCGCCGCAGATCGATCGCTTCTATACTCATAATCGCCTTTCCTGATTCGACTGAGACCTTCTCTGAATGCGGCATTTTAACAACTTGGAGTGATTGTTCAAGCTTACGGAACCGACGCGGAACCTTAACAAAACAGCCCACAGGTGGCTATCTGTGGGCTGCAGGAATTGCGATTCGCTTGTTACGTCAACAGGATATTGGGTCTTCACGTTTCGGGGAACTCGATCGGCCGGGGCATGTCGGGCGCCTGTCCCTCGGTAATGTACTCGTCGCGGATGCGATTGCGACGATCGTTTACGCTTCCACCCGCGGAGAACTCGACGCCGGTTTCCAGCTCGCCGGTGTCCGGGTCCTCGACGCTCCAGCTGCGAACCCGTCGGACGTCCACGTTGATATCGCCACCGGCGGATATATTCACTTCACCGTCGCCGGAGACGATACGGCAGGCTTTCAGGTTCTCGATATCGCCGCCCGCGGCGATGTTCACCACGCCTCCGTTTCCGCTGATCATCCCGACGACCATGTTCTCGATCGAACCGGCCACCAGCTCGCCGTTCTCGTCCAGTTCGCCGGAGGCGTTCCCGTCGGCATCGAGACCGGCGAGTATGTTGATCGTTCCATCTTCGCCGGCGATGATCCTTCCGGCATAGAAATTCTTGATATCGTTATACGCCTGGATCTGCACGGCTGGATCGTCGCCGGCCGATCCGTTCTCCGATCCGATCAGCGTTCCGACGTGGAAATTTTCGATATCGCGTTCGGCGAGGATGTTCACGTAGCTGTACCCGCCGTCGCCGCTCTGCCCGCCGGAGATGCGGTCCGCATAGAGCGAGCCTATGTTGTTGGCGGCATGAATCTTGACGTAGCTCAGGGCGTTGGCGCCCGT
>JAJRYB010000089.1 GCA_024275995.1 Planctomycetota bacterium
CAAGGTGGCGGCCGACTTCGAAGCGGGCCGGGCCGACAAGGCGTTCGAGACGCTGATGCGCATCCTGCCCGGCGAGGAAAAGTGCGAACCTTACGCGCAGGTGAACGGATACGTCGGTCCTACCGCGATGCGCATGAAGCATCACGTCTCCGACGATCCGTGGCGAACGGGAACCGTGGCGTGGAATTTTTTGAATTGCGTCGACAGGCTTCTCGGGTTCCGGCGGACTCTGGAGGGGTTCCATCTCCGCCCGCTGCTTCCGGGCAAGTGGAAGAAGGTCAAATTCACCCGCCCGTTCCGCGGCACGAATTTCAATATCGAGATCAAGCGCGGGCGAAAGAGCGGCGTTATCGTGGACGGAAAAGCGATCGGGGGCGACTTTATCGCGGTGCCGAAGGACGGGCTGAAGAAACGCGAGGTTACGATCCTCTGCACGATCGGCTGATTGAACCGCGTGCGACATCGCACGGACAACATCATAGGGAAATCGGGAAACAACATGGCCGACAACACCCGTAAAGTCATCTCTCTGAACGGAAAGTGGGACCTGGCGTTCGATCCGAAAAACATCGGAAAGTCCAGGCGATGGTTCGAGCGTTTCCCCGGGGCCGTCGAGACGCAGGTCCCCGGCGTGTGGGAGCAGATCAAGCCCGGTTACGACGGCGTTGGATGGTATCGCAGGCGATTCCATGCCGATAAGTCTCTCGGAAACCAGGCTGTGCGATTGCGGTTCGGCGCGGTCTTCTACTTCTGCGAGTGCTGGCTGAACGGAAAGAAACTGGGCAGCCACGAGGGTGGATTCACGCCTTTCGAGTTCGACGTAACGAGCAGGCTCCGCAGCGGCGAGAACGAGCTTGTCGTCCGGGTAATCAACCCGCCGACGAATCACGAGGTAGACGGTTTCCGTTCCGGATCGCCTCTCAACCAGGGCAGCCTTCCCGTGGGAAAGGCTGCGTGGTATTTCAACTTCGGCGGCATATGGCAGGAGGTCGAGCTGATCGCGACCGAGAAGCTCTACGTCGAGGACTGCTTCGTCAAGCCCGTCCCGCGCCGCGGTAAGGCTTCGCTGGACGTTACGATTCGCAACAAAGGAAAGGTTGGAACCTGCGAGCTGACCTGCTCGGTAGCGGCCTGGAACGGTTCGGGTAAATCCATCGCCGAGAGAACGAAAAAGATCGCGCTCAAAAAAGGCGAGAACAGGGTTTCGATCGATCTGCCGATCAGGAACGCCAGGTTGTGGTCCCCCGACGACCCGTTCCTTTATGTAGTCACCTCGGAAATCCGTTGCGGCAAGGAACTCATCGACCGTCATTCGGTCCGATTCGGCATGCGGGAGTTCACTGTCAGGAAGGGCGGATTTTTCCTCAACGGCGAAAGAATCGTCCCCAAGGGCATGCTTCAACAGGGCATGTATCCGCGAACGCTGTCCTTTCCGGAAACGCCGGAGATTGCCCGCAAGGAACTGGAACTGCTCAAGAAGAACGGGTTCAACTTCATTCGCGCCCACCTCAAGCCGCCGAACCCCTACTACCTGGACCTCGCCGACGAGATGGGAATTCTGATCGAAGCGGAGCCTTCCATCGGATGGATCAGCAAATCGCCACAGACCGAAAGGCGATGCCGAACGGAAATCGAGGGGATGATCCGGCGGGACCGCAACCACCCGTGCATCGTTTTCTGGTGCCTGATGAACGAGGCGTACCATTTCCGCAGTTTTACGATGCCGGAAATCAAGCGGATGACGGATCGTCTCTCCAGGGCGGCGCGCAGCATGGACCCGACGCGCCTTATGATGGACACCTCCGGTGGAACCGGCGGAGACGGCGCAGGAACGCTGGTAATGCTGCCCAACATCGAGCGGGTCGTTCAGATACAGGATGCCCACGCCTACTGCGCACTCCCCCCGACCGATAAGGACCTCGCGGACTATCGAACCATGGGCCACGCCGGGCAGGCGCTTTGGATCAGCGAGTTCGGCGCACCGGACGTCCCACCGGATTACGCGTCCGTTCTCGGGAAGTACCGACCCTCGGAGCGGAAGATCGCCCTGGAAGATTATCAACTCCACAAGGACTTTTTTGACTCCTTGAGAGGATGCTTCGAAAAATCGGGATTGAAAAAGGCCTTCGGCTCACTCAGGGGATTCATCGACGCGGTGGACCGCGTGCGGGCTGACGAAATCGCACACATCACCAAGGCACAGCGGTCCAATCCGCGCCTTGCGGGAACGTGTTTCTGCCAACTGGCCGACGCCAGCGGGGAACTTTTCGGCGCAACCGACATCTGGCGAAAACCAAAGCGGATATTCTCCAGCCTGGTCGAGGCGATCAAAACGCCGCTGCTGACGCCGGTAATCACGCCTCGCGTCCTGCGGCAAGGCGGAAAGCTTTCTCTTGGCGCCACGCTGATCAACGAGCAGTTGCTCAACAGGACGTATACATACAAGATCGACGTGCTTGATTCGCGCGGAAAAACGGTCAAAAGCTTTTCCGGGAGGGTTAAAGCGGAAAAACCGGTCCGGACGACGGATACATTCAGGCTGCGGGCGGACTTTACGCCGGGCGAGTACACAGTTCGCGCCAGGCTGCTGCAAAACGGTAAACGCAAGAGCGAGGATACCTCGCGGCTGACGGTATTGGCGAGGCCGGAGATGTCTGTGAAAACGGCGGGAGTTTACGATCCGAAGGGCGACCTGGCGAACATGCTGCGAAAGATGGGAGTCAAGACCAACGCTTTCGGTAACAATTACCGGGCCAAGAACGCCCCCGTAGTTCTGGACCTCCGTGAAGGATTCTCCGACAGGCAGATGGCGGGAGAACTTTGCGGGCAGTTGAAAAAAATCGTTCAACTGGGCGGATGCGCGATCCTGCTGGAAAGCGAGGCAATGCTGCTGTACGAGGCGCTGCTTCCGACACTCATCCGCCCCGAGTGCATAATACGCACGATCGGGTACGCCAGGCGGCATCCGATTTTCAACGCCCTGCCGGGCGATTGCGTTATCGGATACGAATACGCGGACGTCCACCCGGAAAACTTCGACAGCGGCGATGACATACTCGCCACCGGTGGGGAAATCCTGCTCGGCGCGTTTTCTTCTCACATGTGGACACGTCCGGCGAACTACTTCTGGGGCGCCGCCGTGTACACCATCCCTCTCGGGCGCGGGCAGGTCGTTCTCTGCAACATGAAGCTGCTGGACAATCCCGCAAGTCCCGTCGCCGAAATACTGCTGGCGAACCTGATCAACTACGCAGCGAGCGTTATCAGGCCGGGCGGGGAAGAAAAACTTCTCAGCCGCTGTATCGACCCGCTGTCGCCCAAAGACTACGCATAGAAAATCGGTAGCCCGTGATCAGTAGCCGGTAGTCGGTATAATCGACGGCTGGGAGTTGAGCGGTTTTCCCGGCAATCATGTGCGAAAGGACGTGGAAGGAAGCGTATGCCCGGCAGCGAGAACGTGCAAATCCGTCCCTTTCGTTCCCGGGACACCGACAGAATTATCGAGATCACCCGGCAGGTCTTCGGACCCTACTCGATCGACGCGCTGATCGAGAAGCATCTCGGCCGCTTCGGCGCAGGCTGGCAGGATATCAAGGCCGACGAGGTCCGACGCGAACTCAAGGCGTCCCCCGAAAGCTGCTTCGTAGCGGTCGAGTCCGATCGCGTTGTCGGCTACGTCACGACGGCTGTGAACAGGTCGGCGTCTCGCGGATGGATCGCCAACCTTGCGGTCTCGGCTGACTGTCAAAGCTCCGGGATCGGACGGCAACTGCTGGCACACGCGATCGATTTTTTCCGCGGGGAGTCTCTCGCCCTTGCCAAGATCGAAACGCTCGCATGTAACGAGGCGGGCCGGCATTTGTACCCTTCACTCGGCTTCCAGGAGGTCGTTCGGCAGATTCACTATGCCATGAAACTGTGATCCTCGTCCTCGTCGGCGACGCGCGGTGTCGCCTGCCGGGTGAGTCTTCCCGGAAATATGTCTCCTGGTTTCATGTTTCCTGTGGCGATCAACATTCCCCGCGGCGGGATACAGCCTGCCGCGACAGCGGACGGACACGATGGTGGTACGGGTCGTCGGTTTCCATCTGGCAGTGGTAGATTTCGATCAGGCGGACCATGGCAGCCTCGGCTGCGGGAGTCTCCAATCCGTCGCCGGCGGAACGCTCACGTTCCAGGACCGTTCGCAGATACAGTATCTCCCATCGCCAGTTTTGCCTGGCCCAGGTGGGTAGGCGGCCGTTTACGGCGTCCGCCAACCGGTGGGCGCGCCGCGCCTCTTCGGCATTCAGGGGTTGATTCCGATCGAAGCACTCTGCCGCGGTTTCGAGAATATCAATGACGGCCAGCACGTCCTGCGTGACCCCCGACCCGAATTCATAGGCGATGTATTCCTCCAGTGTCGTCCGTGCGGATTGGTCGCGGTCCCAGTAGAACTGGACGACGACGGCCTTGTTCAGGTCTTCGTAGATTCCCTCGCTATAGGGAAAGCCGCCTTTGACCACATGCTTGACCTGGTCCCACAGGCGCTGGAACCGGGAGGGTAGCGGATGGGCGCCGACGCCGCCCCATGGCCAGTTGCCCCACATGCTGATTTCCGGGAAGTTGAGCAGTGGCAACTCACCCGGCACGCCGACGTCCAGGGGATAGCGTGGAAAGTCATTGTGCGAATCGGCGAGGATGTAATCCACCCATCCTGCGTCCTTGCCCAGGGCGTCGGTCAATCCCTGCCACTCGCCTTCGGGGGGCGTGTCGAACATCCAGGTGCTCAGGATCGTCTTCAGATTCGGGAAATACTCCCGGCCAAGTTGCGTAAGATCGCGCGACAACTTCAAAAATCCGTTGCTGCCCCATGGCCGGCACTTCTCGCAGGCGCACCCACCCTCGTCGTAGGGCCAGTACCTCACGAAATCCAAACCGATATCAGTCAGCTGTTCGAAGAGATGACGGACATTTTCAATGATATACGCGTGTCCTTCCGGGTTGCCTGGACAGATGGGATTACCGCTGTTACCGCGCCGGCGGGTCGGATCAGGCAGAGGCGTCGCCCGAAGATGCTTCGGAGCACCGTTGAACTGGGCGTTGCCTGCTCCGATGCTGAACAGAAGCCCCATATCTTTGGCGATTCGGGCATATCTGCGTACCATGGTCACGGCCGGCCCGGCCTGCGGATCGTCCCAGCCTTGCAGGTTGAGGAAGGGGAAAGAGACTTGGATGGCATTGACGCCCCACAGCGCGATATCCTCCACGTACCGGGCGATCTCCGGCTCAGAGGCCTCGTGGTACCAGTTGTGGAAGTGCGACGCGAAGTACATGCCGCGCACCGGGCACTGCGGCGTCGAGGTCCCCCGCCAGGTTGAAGGCAGAAACGTCCCATCATAGCGGCTGGTTCGCAGGAACTTTCCAACGCCGTACAGCAATCCCCGCGGTGATCCGCCGGCGATACGTACGGCGGCGCCGGCCTGGTCGATACGGAAGGCTTCAGGCGGCAAGTCGCCGGCGACAGTAAGGACCAGTTGCGCCTCGGCGCCGGCTTGGACCACCTTTATCGAGCAGCGCTGCTGAATTCGGTCCTTCAGGATCGCCAGCGTCCTGGAGACCAGGGGGTCGCCGGGCGTTTCAACGTTGACCGTGATTTCATGTGTGTTGTTCATTTCATATCCTTATCCGAGGGTGGTTCGTTATTCTACCGTTCGGCGGACTGTCGTCGTGTTCCATCTCGCCAGGCCGTAAAACCCTCCGCCGGCGCTACGGCGCAGCAGAAATGGTACAATCGGTATTGCAGGACGGTTATGGCAATTTAAAAAAACATGGCTTAGCCGGTGATGGCAATTGCGCAAAGAAGGGGGCAAGCAAATGGTTAACCATCCCGATTAACAAAACGGCGCCTTTCGGCCGCGTCAAATCGCAGCCTGAAAGGCGCCCTTTTGTAATAAACGCCGGTTGACGACAACGGTGGCGATATTCCCTGTCGCTACCCGATTTTCCCCTCCGCGGCGCCGGTTTGCTGAAGCTTCGGGCAATCCTTGTACCGCTCCTCGTAGAGCAGGCATCGCACGTTCCTGCCGTCGATGAGTGTCTGCGCGGGAACGACTTCCGGGCAGCAGGTCATCGCCCGCGGGCATCGCGGGTGGAATACGCATCCGCCCGGAAGATTCGACGGGTCGGGCACCTCCCCGTGCAGGACTATGCGGGATCTCCTTCCGGTCGGGTCCGGCTTGGGCGATGCCGCCAGCAGCGACCGCGTGTATGGGTGCAGCGGATCGTCGAATATCTGTTTCTTCGTTCCGTCTTCCACGAGCCTTCCGGCGTACATGACGGCCACCCTGTCGGCAATGTGCCGGACGACTTCCAGATCGTGCGCCACGAACAGGTACGCAAGGTTGTACTTGTCCTTGAGGTCCATCATGAGGTTGAGTATCTGTGCCTGCACCGACACGTCCAGCGCCGAGACCGGCTCGTCGCAGACGATCAGCGACGGGTTGAGCGCCAGCGCCCGTGCGATGACGATTCGCTGCCTCTGCCCGCCGGAGAACGCGTGCGGATAGCGGTTGAGGAACTGGTCGCTCAACCCCGCCTCGCCGAGCAGCTCACGGACGCGGTCCTTTCTCTCCTGAGCGGAGCCTTCGCCGTTTACCTTCAGCGGTTCGAGAACTATCTGCTGGACCGTCATTCGCGGATTCAGCGACGAGAACGGGTCCTGGAAGATCATCTGCATGTGCCTCCGCAGCGGGCGAAGCTGTTTTTGCGTCATTGCCGCCAGGTCATGCGTTTTCCTGCCGTCCGGGCAAAACAGGATGGACCCCTCGCGCGGCGTCAGCGCCCGGAGAATCGCGAAACCGGTCGTCGTCTTTCCGGAACCGCTCTCGCCGACAAGCCCGAGCGTTTCACCACGACGCAGCGTAAGGCACACGTCGTCGACGGCCTTGACCCACGTCCTGGGGTTTCCGAAGAAGTTCCTCTCCTTCGGAAACCATACGCGGAGATTTTTGACTTCCAGCAGCGGCGGCATTTTCTCAGTTTCCATTCTTCTTCGAGTAAAGGTGGCACGCCGTTATCGTCTTTTCGTCGGCGGGAAGGAACTCCGGTATGACCTTGTCGCAAACGCCCGGCATGAACGAGTCGCACCGCGGGTGAAACGGACAGCCCGGAACGTGTTCCAGCGGTGGAGGAACCGATCCGCGGATTACCTGCAATCTTCCATCGTCCGCCAGCGGCGAACCGATGACCGATTTCATCAGCGCGATCGTATACGGGTGTTTCGGCGTGGCGAAAATCGTGTCCACGTCCGCAAGTTCCACGATCCTGCCGAGGTACATTACCGCGACGCGATCGGCAGTTTCGGCCACTACCGCCAGGTCGTGCGTGATCAACACGACGGCCATGCGACTTTCACGCTGAAGCTTCTTTATCAATTCCAGGATCTGCGCCTGGATCGTAACGTCCAGCCCCGTCGTCGGTTCGTCGGCAAACAACACTCGCGGATTGCACGCCAGCGCGACGGCAATCATGATGCGTTGGCGCATTCCACCGGAAAACTCGAAGCTGTACTGGTGGTATCGTTTCTCGGCATCGGGAATGCCCACGTCCGTGAGCAATTGGCATGCACGCTCGAAACGCTCCTGTTTACCGAGGTTCGTGTGCAGGCAAAGAACCTCGTCGAGATGCATACCGATCCTGTGCACCGGGCTCAGCGCCGTCATCGGCTCCTGGAAGATCATCGCGATCTTCCCTCCGCGAAGTCGCCGCATCTGTCTGCTGTTGCGGTGGAACTTGAGCACGTTGACCGTATCGGCGCCCGGTTTTTCGCGAAAGAGTATCTCGCCGGCCGGCACCCGTCCTGGCGGCTGGATCAGGCCCATCGCCGCGAAGCTGGACTGGCTCTTTCCGCAACCGCTCTCGCCGACGATAGCGAGCGTCTCGTCAAGCGACACCGAGTAGGTAACGCCGCGCACGGCGTGCACGACACCATCGTCGGTGTCGTACCGCACGTGAACTTCTTTCATTTCAAGCACCGTCTCGCTCATTGGTTTCCCGATTACGTAGCGTATGGATCGGCGGCGTCCCGCAGGCCCTCTCCCGCGTAGTTCAGTGTAAGTACCGTCAGTATCACCATGACCGCCGGTAGCAGCAGCCAGGGGTGGTTCAGCACCGCGCCGGGGCGCTGCGCCTCTTTCAGCAGTACGCCCCAGCTCGTGATCGGCGCTTTAAGGCCCAGGCCCAGGAAGCTCAGCGACGTCTCGGCGAGGATCATCGCCGGAATCGCCAGTGTCAGGCTGGCGATAATATGGCTGAAGAAATTCGGAACCAGATGTACGAAGATAACTCGCGCCGGCGTAGCTCCGGAGATAACGGCGGCTCTCGCATAATCCTCTTCCCGCAGCGAAAGAAGCTTTCCGCGGACCACGCGGCAGAGGCCCGTCCACACCATGCACGCAAGGATCATCGTCATGGCGAAGTAGACGGTAAGCGGGGTCCAGTTTTTGGGAATCGCAGCCGCCATCGCCAGCCAGATCGGAATCTTCGGAACGTACTGGAGCATCTCGGCGATTCGCTGGATGACCATGTCCACCCTTCCACCGTAGTATCCGGAGATTCCTCCAAGCGTGATACCCAGCACGAATGTCAGCAGCACGCCCACCAGTCCCAGCAGCAGGGAAATTCGTCCGCCATACAGGATTCGACTGAACATGTCCTGACCGAGCGAATCGCTGCCCAGCAGGAAGGAGGTGTACGGTTTGTCCACGCCGAAGAAGTGCAGATTCGTTTCGAACAGCCCCATGAATCGCCAGGTTCTCCCACGGACGAAGAAACGTATCGGAACGCGTTTGGTCTCGTCCACGCTGTAGAGGCGCTTCAGGGTTACGGGATGCCGCTCCTGAATGAACGGGTGGACGTAAAATCCGGGCAGCGTGTTACCATCGACGAAGCCGAAATACAACACCTGCGGAGGCATGTTCACCCGTTGCGTGTGGAACTCGTCCGGAGCGTTGGGCGCGAAGAAATCGCAGTTCAGAAAGAGCACATAGATGACGATCAGGAAATGCAGCGACCAGAGCGCCATTTTGTGCTTGCGGAATCGCCGCCACATGAGTTTCCACTGGGAAGCTTCGTAGTACGCAACCTTGTTCATGTCCTTCGGCGCAGCGGCTGCGGTTTCGACGTCGAGAGTCTCTCCCGCCGATTGGGCCGACTGTTGGTCACGCCGCGAATTATTTGAAGAATCCGTCATATTCCTGTCGTTACTTGCTGCCGAACTTGATTCTCGGGTCCACCATCGCCAGCAGTATGTCCGAAAGCAGTATTCCGACGATGGCAAGGATGCACTGTATAAATACGAAGCTCGAGGCCAGGTATACGTCCTGGCTGAGCAGCGCCTGGTAAACTATCGGACCCATCGTCGGGAGTCCCAGGACGATGGCGATGATCATTGATCCGGAAATCACGCGGGGCAGGATAAGACCCACGCTGGAGATCA
>JAJRYB010000090.1 GCA_024275995.1 Planctomycetota bacterium
CGTTCGTACTCGTCGAAATGGGCCAGGTTGCCGAACACCTCCACGGGCATTATCGCCCTGGTTCGCGGCGTGATGGCCGCCTCGATCGCGGCGGGGTCGAGGTTATAGCTGTTCGGATCGATGTCAACGAATACGGGCCTGGCGCCTTCGAACAGGATACTGTTAGGCGTGGCGATAAAGGTGAACGGCGTGGTGATGACTTCATCGCCGGCGCCGAGCCCCAGCGACTTTACACACAGGTGCAGGCCGCTCGTTCCGCTGTTGACGGCGACGCCGTACCTGCGTCCAGCGAGCTTTGCGACCGCAGCCTCGAACGCTTCGGTCCGCGGGCCTATGCTAAGGCGATCGCTGCGGAGAACCGCTACGACCGCGTCGATTTCCGCCTGCGTTATGTCCTGGCTTGACAGGGGAATTACGCCTCTGCTCACGAAAATCTCCTCGAAAGGGGCCTTTAGTCCAATGTAATCCATCCGGAAACCTGGACGGGCGGCATTATAGTTTCATATCGGCCGAAAACGCCAGCGCCTTCGGGAATGGCTGAAGTGGTGAGGAATCTGTCCAGCGCATGGGGACAAGCTAAAATTGAAGCAAGATTTTTTGCCGCGTTCCGATAATTGGCATATACTACGCCGTGCGAAAAGCTTGCCCCAAGTCGGATCGGCAAAGATAGGGTTCTGCATATTGAATTTCCTGGCCGTCACATTCGAGCCGAAGTACTCCCTGCTTGAGGTATTGGAGGGCCGGTGGTGGATTGCGCTGGTAGCGTTAGTGGCGTCCCTTGTGGCGACGCCCATCTTCCGACACATCGCCTACCGCACGAAGATCGTTGATCGGCCGGATGACCTGCTCAAGCCGCATCTCCGGCCTGTCGCGTACCTCGGCGGGCTGGGTATTTGCGTGGGACTGCTTGCCGGGTTGGGCTCATACATCGCTCTGACCCCGCATGGAGGAGCCCGCTGGAGTTCCATGAGAGCGGTTGTGGTGGAAGGGACATTTGCGGAACTTCTGCGAAACCCGCTCTGGAACCTGCTGGCGATCAGTATGGCATGCGTCGTGATCACGCTTGTTGGGCTGATGGACGATATCCGAAATATCAGGCCGCTGAAAAAAGTCATGGGGCAGGTGCTGGCTGCGGCGATTCTGCTGATCGGTGGTGTGGGAACCCGGCTCGTGGTGACCATTCTGGCTCCACTGCGTGAGCTTGTTAAGTGGGCTTTGAGCCTTCTCCCGGCTGAGACCGCCGCGACGATCAACAGTTTCCTGATGAGCACGCTCGGATCGGAATGGGTGATCGTTCCGCTCAGCGCCCTGACGTGCGTCGTCATAGTTATCTCGGCCTGCAATGCTACGAACCTGCTGGACGGACTGGACGGTCTGTGCGGGGGAGTCACGGCGATTATCACCCTGGGATTCCTGGCGTTAGCAGTGTACCTGGCGACCTATTCAAATGCTCCCCACCAGGGCACCGACGAAGTTCGCATTTGCCTGTCCCTGGCGATGGCAGGCGCGATTATCGGCTTCCTGCCTTACAATGTTCCACCGGCCAGCATCTTCATGGGCGATGCCGGAAGTATGCTCCTGGGATTCTACGGAGCGGTGATGATGGTGCTGTTCTGCGACGAGGGAGCATTTCGCTGGTTCCTGGCGGCGTGTGTGGTCTTTTCCCTCCCGATTCTGGACACAGCCCTGGCGGTTGTGCGCCGCCTCCGATCGGGCATGGGTATCTTTACCGGCGACCGAAGCCATCTCTACGACCAGCTTGTGGACCGCGGCATGTCCGTCAAGCAGGTAGTGGTCCTGTTTTATGTTTTGGCAGCGTTGTCGGCGGCGATGGCCATTGCCATTGCAACCCAAATGCGGACCCGTTACGCCCTGATTATTTACGCAGTCCTGCTCGTCGCGATCTGGACGTTTTTCGCCGTCAAGGGCATGATCACGCCCCACCCCAAGGCGACTGAAGGACAGGGCGCGCAGCCGGGAGGACAAGCCCGCCCGGGTGAAACGGGGTCTTGATTGCGTTCTGAAGTGAAGGTCATTTCGTTTTCATCCCGTTTATCCCAGTGAAATATTTTTTGGAAAAGCGGACAGGCAGGAAAGTGAAAGGCCGGGAACGGATGGATTGGCGAGAAATCTGCTCATCGTATGAGGATAAATTGAAACATATTGATTGAAACAAGAGCACGATTTTTCGCTATGTTCCCGAAATTGACCTATGCCGCGTCTTGCGAAAAGGTTGTTCCGATGCGGAACGGTACAAATCACATCGTCCATCGCAGGAGAAAGAAATACGCCGACGCCAGGATGGCGGTGATAATCGCGGCAGGGATTATCCGCCGGTAGACCGCCCTGTAACCCGTCTTGAAATACTGGTTGCTCATGATCTGGCAGAGGTGCAGGGGGCTGATCATCTGCCCCATGTGCCCGAACGCATAGGCAAGGACGACGTACGGGCCGATGGCTGCGGCGCCGTGGATCGTGGCTACCAGTCCGAGAATGACCGGGAAGCTGGTCCCGACGAATCCCACAGCCAGCCCGGTCACCATACCCGCGATGAAAGGAAGCAACGCAACGACCAATTCCACCGGGACGTGCATGTTTTCCATCTCCGCACCGATATCGCTCGGCGCTCCGACGAATTTGAGCACGTACTGGAATATCATCGTCGCCAGCACGAGGGCGGCGAGCTTGTAGGTCTTGACGTTCTTCAGGACGCCGACCACTTTTTTCCCCGGAACCCTTCCGGAGATGGCAGTGTAAACGAGGCTCGCCAGAAGCCCCAGCGTCAATGGTCCGAATCGAAACATAGCCGCCATCGCCAGCTCGCCCGGTCTCAGCGCGGGAGCGGACCGCACCTGTTTGGGCGGTTCGCCGAGGACAAGATACATCGCCAGCGTACCGGCCAACCAGATCAGCAGGATTCCCCAGATCGGCGCAGCAGAGCGGAGCAGGCGGCGCCTGGTTCCCGGAGGCGGAGCGGGAGAAGCCTCGTGCAGTTCCGGGTGCAGGCGACGCAGGATCACCAGTCCGGCGCCGATCATGAAAACACTCAACGGCAGTTGGCGTGCTATGAAGCCCCACCATCCCAATTGGGAATTGACTTCCGAGATAAGGGAAACCGCCAGGATCACGCCCGGATACAGAGGCCACCAGTACTCCCACACATGACGGAACCAGTAATTAACGGCGGAAAGATCCCCGCCGGACGAGTTGCTTTCGCCGGCCGTGGCGGCGACCATCGGCGCGGAAAACAGCGCCCCTCCGGGCATCGGAAGCAATCCGATGATCGCCGGCAGCGCCGCCATTGCCGTTATGGGACGTCGGAGAAGCGCACGGACCTGCGAGACGATTTCTTCGAGAAGTCCCGCCTGCTTCATCATCTCGGAAAGCGTCAGCAGGGCGATCACGATGACGATCAGCCCGATCGTCATCGGATGGATTGCACCGTCGACGAACGCGCCGAGCAATTTCACAGGCGGCGTCCTGAACAGCAGCCCCGTCGCCAGCGCACCGGAGAGAATCGCCGGCGCAAGAGGCACTTTGAGACGCGCCAGCAGGAGAATGAGCGCGAACGCGCCCAGCGTGCTTAACAGGGCAGTGGGAATCATGCGGAGCTTGTACCATCGATTGCGCAAGCCTGTCAACGCCTCCCGTATCGCCGGTCGCCCATTTTCAAAAACTTCTGCGGGACGGGGTTGACAGTTCCGGCCTTCCGGCGTTAAACTTCCTCCCTTCATGAACAGGTGTCTTTCGTTCGCATGGAGTATCCCCGCGGCGCAGCAGGTCGCCGGGAATGGGCGAGTGAGGTCGCGGCCAATCGCTCAGGCTTCCGGACGAAACTACCAGCCGCGTTTTTTGAGGCGTCGTCGATCCGCCAGGCACCCGGACGACGGTTGATAAACTCGATCAATACCCGGTGGTGTAATTGGTAACACACGAGGTTTTGGTCCTCGTATTCCAGGTTCAAGTCCTGGCCGGGTAGCGTAATCCGTTTACGTCCCTCGCGGGCGTGTCGTTATTTGGACGAACGGTGTCTTGCCGGTTGTCAGTGAAAGGAACGAAGGAAAGTGAAACTCTTCGCAGGTCGAGCCAATCCGGAGCTGGCGAAAAAGATCAGCGAATACCTTGGAACGCCGCTGGGGCAGGCCAAGATCGAAGCGTTCCCCGACAGTGAAATCCTCGTCAAGCTCGAAGAGGATATCCGAGGCCGGGACCTGTTCATAATTCAGCCGACCTGCGGGACGGTGAACGAAAGCCTTATCGAGCTGCTGATCTTCATCGATTGCGCCCGTCGCGCATCGGCGGACCGGATCACGGCTGTGCTCCCTTACTATGGATACGCCCGCCAGGACCGCAAGGACGAGGGGCGTGTGCCCATCACGGCCAAGCTGACGGCGAACCTGATCGCCACTGCCGGCGCTGACCGCGTATTGACGATGGACCTCCATGCCGCACAGATCCAGGGGTTCTTCGACATTCCGGTGGACAACCTGCTCGCGGAGCCTGTCCTGAGCAGGTATTTCGCCTCGCTGAAGCTGGATAACCTCGCCCTCGTAAGCCCGGACGTGGGGAACGTCAAGTGCGCACGAATTTACGCCGACCGCCTGGGCGGCGAGCTGGCGATCATCTCGAAACGCCGGATCAGCGGCAGCAAGATCGAGATGGGGCACATCATCGGCAACGTGAAGGGCAAAAACGTCCTGATGATGGACGACGTGATAACAACTGCCGGCACGGTGTCCGAGGCCGCGAAGGTCTGCAAGGACAAAGGCGCCGAGCGGATTTATGTCGGGGCGACCCACGGCGTTCTGGTCGGTCCGGCGATGGAGCGATTGTCCGAGGCGCCGATCGACGAGGTCGTCGTGACCGACACGATTCCGATCCCGCAGGAGAAGATCGACGCGGTGGGTAAGTTGAGGGTGCTGAGCGTCGCGGAGTTGATCGGCGAGGCGATCCACAGGATACATAACGACGAGTCGGTGAGCAGCCTGTTCAGACGCTGATCGCCGGCGAAAGCCTTATTATTGAATTTTTTACGAAAGACCACGGGTTTACCCGTGGAGGAATTGGTTTTCGGCACGGGAGAAGAAGTATGCCAGAGTTGAATATGGAAAAACGCGACGCGCTGGGAACCCGGCAGGTTTCCAGGCTGCGAAAGAAGGGCAAGATCCCCGGGATCATTTACGGACATGGTCGGGACAGCATGCCCGTCGTGATCGACAAACACGAAATGGAACTGGCCCTTCTGCACGGCGAGCGACTGCTGGAGGTCAACGTCGGCGACGCGAAGGAAAACGTGCTGATCAAGGATGTGCAGTACGACACGTTCGGGCAGACGATCCTGCACGTGGACCTTGCGCGGGTCGACCTGAACGAACGGGTCGAGGTGACGGTGGCGGTTGTGCTTCGCGGCACTCCCGCGGGTATAGCCGATGGCGGCATGCTCCAGCAGACATTGACAGCCGTGAAGCTGGAGTGCGTGGTCACGGCGATTCCCGATGATATCACGGTACCGGTGACTGAAATGAAGATCGGCGATTCGCTGCACGCCGGCGATCTTCCACTTCCCGAAGGCGCGATCCTTCAGGGTGACCCTCAAGAGGTGGTCTGCTCGGTGGTCATGGTCGCCGAAGAGGCCGAGGAAGTCGAAGCGACGGAAGAGCGAGAGGAAGAACCGGAAGTCATCGGCGAGAAGAAAGAACCCGAAGAAGGCGACGAGGCCTCGACGAACGAATAGGCGTCCGCGGCGACTTTCGCTCGTCGCGAGCAGGCCGATGCGAACGGGACATTGGGAACCGAAACGGCGCAAAGTGCGAAGTTCATCGTCGCCCTGGGTAATCCGGGCAGGCGATACGCACGCACCCGACATAACGTCGGGTTTCGTGTTCTGGATGTGCTGCGAGAGAAGTGGAATCTCGGCGAAGGACGATCGGCGTTTGACGGGCTGCTGTACGACGGTCGCGTAAGTCGCGCGGGAGAAACGGTGCGGGTGATGCTGCTGGCCCCGCAAACGTACATGAACAACAGCGGAAGGAGCGTCCGGAAGCTTCTGACGTTCTACAAGGCCGAGGTCGAGAACGTGCTGGTGGTTCTGGATGATATGGCGTTGCCGGCCGGCATGATTCGCTCCCGCAAGGGTGGTTCCGCCGGCGGGCATAACGGGCTGTCGGACATTCTGGAATCGCTGGGAGATACGCAGGTGCCGCGCTTGCGGGTCGGTATTGGAAGGCCCGCCGGTTCGCGCGATCCGGTGGACTTCGTGCTGGCGCCGTTCGACGACGACGAAAAGGACGAGATGGAAATAGCGATCCGCAAGGCCGCCGACGCGGTCGAAGACTGGGTCTTCTGCGGAATCACGAGCGTTATGGATAAATATAATCGCAGATCCGAAGACTGACGGTAAAGGAATCAACGAACGGAATTAACCTATGGGTGATACGAAAAAGACATACGAAGGAATGTTCCTGCTGGACTCGAACAGTGATTTCAACACAGCCTGCGAACCTGTTCGCGCGATGCTGGATCGCAGCGAGGCGGAAGTGCTGGCGATGAATCCCTGGGACGAGCGTCGTCTGGCGTATGAAATCAAGGGTCGCAAGCGAGGCCTGTACGTCCTGACGTACTTCAGGGCCCAGCCGGAGCGCATCACGGAACTGGAAAACGACTGCCAGCTCGACGAACGAATTCTGCGCATGCTCGTTCTCCGTCGTGACGGATTGACCGACGAGGAGATCAACGCCGAGACCCCCGCGATGTCAAGCCGGCGCCGTTCGAGCGAAATAGAAGCAGCCTCGCAGAAAGCGGCCGACGAAAAGGCCGCCCAGGCGGCGGCCGACGAAAAAGCCGCCGGCGAAAAAACCGACGACGCCCCGCCGGAAGAAGCAGCGGAGGCGCCGGCACCATCACCGGAAGAAGCAGCGGAGGCGCCGGCACCGGCGCCGGTAGAAGCGGTAGAGGCGCCGGAAGATAACCAAGGCCGGGAAAAAGCCCAGGCTGAATCCGAATAACCCCGACGCACGCAAAGGCCACCGCGGTCATGAATGCGTCACAGAGCGGGAAGTAAGATCATGGCGAACTATAACAAGGTGATTCTCGTCGGCAACCTGACGCGCGACCCGCAGTTGTCGTACCTTCCGAACCAGACACCGGTGGTGGAGATAGGGCTGGCCGTCAACCGCCGATGGCGTGGTCAGGACGGTCAGCAGAAAGAGGACACGTGCTTCATCGACTGTCGTGCGTACGGTAAGCCCGCCGAGACGCTCAACCAGTACATGTCCAAGGGCAGGCCGCTTCTGGTGGAAGGCAGGCTTCAACTGGACAGATGGGAAGGTAAAGACGGCACGAAGCACAGTAAGCATCGCGTGATTATCGAGAACTTCCAGTTCCTCGGCGATCGCAGCGGCAGCGGCGGCGGTGGTGGCGGTGGCGGTGGCGATGGTGGTGGTGGCGATCGCAGCGGCGGTGGCGGTGGTGGCGCGCCTTCTCCAAGGCAATCGTCGGCGCCTTCAGACGAAAATTACTCGCAGGAGCCGCCCAACTACCCGTCGGGCGGTGGGGACGATATTCCGTTTTAGTATCCGTCAGCCGCACCCGCCTTCTTGGCGGTCCGGTGCGGTAGTAAAGTCAGAACACAGAGGAAAACGAAGCTATGGCAAGAAAGAAACCCAGAAACCCCAGAGGCGCCGCATCCAAGCCCAAGCGCAAGAAACGGTCTCGTTTCCACGAGCAGGCGAAGTGCCGCTTCTGCCGCGAGAAGACCGACGAAGTGGATTACAAGGACATCAACGCGCTGAACAAGCTGACGACGCAACAGGGCAAAATGTTCTCGCGCAAGCGCAGCGGAAACTGTGCGAACCACCAGCGATCGTGCCGGCGAGCAGTCAAGCGGGCGCGATTCATAGGCCTGATGCCTTACGTAGGCTGAGAAAAAACCTCGCGGAGAAAGCTTTCCCGCAAATTTACAAAGGTGAACAGCATGAAAGTGCTACTCAAAAGAAACGTCTCGAAACTCGGCAAGATCGGCGACGTGGTCGAAGTCAAACCCGGATACGCGCGAAACTACCTGCTGCCGCAAGGTGTTGCGGTCGCCCCGAACGAGGCGAACCTGCGCGCGGTCGAGGCGGAAAAACAGCGATACCTCGACGAGTTGGCCGAGCAGCGCAAAGGGCTGGAAGTCCAGGCGTCGGCTGTCAACGGTAAGGAGATCACCATCTCCGCACGCGCTAACGAGGAAGGGCACCTGTACGGGTCCATCGGGCCGGCCCAGATATGCGCAGCCCTGACTGAAGAAGGCGTGTTCATCGAGCCGAAGATGGTGCAGCTCCACGAGCCGATCCGACAACTCGACAAGTACGACGTACTGGTCGAGTTTGACGAGGGCATCACAGCCACGGTGCATGTCTGGATACTTCCGACGCGCGACATGGACGAGATGGATCTCGACGAGGCGCCGGCGCCGCTGGACACGGACGTTGAAGGCGCAGCGGAAGATGCCGACGCGGAATAATCGGACCCGGGCCGGGGCCCAGGTCATGCTTCGACGGGACGATACGCCGTCAGGTCGGTGCTCTCGCCTGTCGCGGTTCCTGCGATACGAGGATAGATGTTGACCTGTTTGACCCTGCGCAGTAAGAACGAGTATCAGTCGGCATTTCGGAGACAATGGCAGGAGCGAGGTTTTCACAGGGCGATGGCGCATAGCGGCCAGGGAAGGCGATGACGACGGTCGATACGGCAAGCAGCGGCAAGGCGCCGATTCCGGTTGGCGAGCGGGACATTCGGCGCGTTCCGCCTCATTCCATCCAGGCCGAGGCAAGCGTCCTCGGTGCGATGATCCTGCACTCACCCGCTATCGATATCGTCGTGCAGACCATCCAGGCAGGACATTTCTACCGACCCGCCCACCAGTTGATCTTCCAGACGATTCTCGACATGCGGAACGAGTACAAGCCGATCGACCTTGTTACGGCAGAGGAAGAGTTCCGTCGAAAAAAGCAGCTCGAAACAATCGGGGGCGTGGAATACCTCGTCGAGCTTGCGGAGAGCATTCCCAACGCCGCAAACGTCGAGTATTACGCCAAGATCGTGCTCGCCAAGGCGATGCTGCGCGAGTTGATCGTCGCCGGCACGGAGATGGTCCGGGAGGCTTACGACTCTCATGACGACGCCCCGATCGTCGTGGACCGCGCCGAGCAGAAAGTCTTCGAGATAGCGACCGAGCACATCGGGCAGGAAGCCTCCAGCATCCAGGACCTGCTGCGCCACACGTTCGAGACGCTCGAAAACCGCGATGGAAGCCTGGTTACCGGGCTGGGCAGCGGATACCAGCAGCTCGACGAACTGACCAGCGGGTTCCAGGACGGCGAGATGATCGTACTGGCGGCACGTCCTTCGATGGGCAAGACGAGCCTGCTGATGAACTTCGCCGAGCACATATCCGTGCAGGACGGACACCCGGTGGCGCTGTTCTCGCTGGAAATGTCCGCCGCGCAGGTGGCCCAGCGGTTCCTCGCGTCGTTCAGCCGGTTCAACCTGTCGGACATGAGACGGGGGAAAATCTCCGCCGAGGAATGGACCAGCCTGACCACTGCCGCCAACGACCTGGAACAGTCGAATATCTTCGTGGACGATTCAGCCATGCTCACGATCCTCCAGCTCCGCGCGAAGGCGCGTCGTCTCAAGGCCGCCCACGATATCCGGTGCGTGATGATCGATTACATGCAGCTGATGGATTACTCCGGGCGCGCCGACTCCCGCCAGCAGCAGATCACCGAGATTTCCCGCGGTATCAAGGCGCTGGCGCGCGAGTTGGAGATTCCGGTGATAACCGCCGCACAACTCAACCGGGGACCGGCGGACCGTCCCGGGCACCGTCCCAGAATGAGCGACCTGCGGGAGAGCGGTTCCATCGAACAGGACGCCGACGTCGTGATGCTCCTTCACAACGAGGACTACTACCACCGCGGCGAGACGGATTACCAGTCGACCGGACAGACCGAACTGATCATCGCCAAGCAGCGGAACGGGCCGACGGGCGTGATCAACCTGCAATTCCTCAAGGAGTGCACGCGGTTCGAGCCGGCCGCTCCGGACCACATGGGCCCGCGCGGTACGCCGTCGTTTTAATCGCCCCAGGAGAAGCGCTCAGAGTAATTCACAATACCCGGTTTGCAAGCGGGCGAACTCCGAAGCGTACCAAAGCGTACCGTTTCGTACCACTTCGTACAAGTCCGCACAAGTACGCACAAGTATGCAAATCCTGGGACAACCGGGAACAACCAGGAACCACAGGGAACGAAAAAAACGGGGTTTGGGGACCTGGAATCAGGGTTCAGGAAGGCGTAACATCTTTACTACTCGAAGGTTGCGCGTCGCTCACAATAGGCTTGCCGTTCCGCAGTAGTTGTTTTTGACCGGTTAACTGGTTAACCGGTTAACTGGTTGACTGGTTAATCGGTAAAAACAGAAACAAGGCGCATGCTTCGCGGAGCGCTGTTTTGCTGTCCAATTGTCAATGGTCAATTGAA
>JAJRYB010000091.1 GCA_024275995.1 Planctomycetota bacterium
ATTCCTACTTTCGGTGCTTTAGTTCGCCTGCGTGTAGTTCGTTTCCCGCCAGGTGACCTTTCCACCACTGAGGAGTTTTTTGATTCCTACTTTCGGTGCTTTAGTTCGCCTGCGTGTAGTTCGTTTCCCGCCAGGTGACCTTTCCACCACTGAGGAGTTTTTTGATTCCTACTTTCGGTGCTTTAGTTCGCCTGCGTGTAGTTCGTTCCCCGCCAGGTGACCTTTCCACCACTGAGGAGTTTTTTGATTCCCAGCAGAACCGTACAGATCGCAATGATACATCCGAGCGGATACGTCCATGCGAGCGACGCCTTGGCGTTGATAAGTCCGTAGAACCGGAAGATCACGCTGATCTGCAGCGTCGAGGCGATTGCGCCCACGATTCCGCAGGTCCACCACCACGCGGACTGATACGCGCCCGCTTCGACCATTACCAGCCCCAGAATTAACGCTGTCCACGGTAGAAGCCCCATAACGACCAGTACCACAAGCGAAAGCGTCAGGCGTTTCATCGTGCAGAATGTGCCATAGAAAATTCGGCTCCATCCGCGGACGATTTCTCCCAGGGACGTGTACATTCGGACGACGTACAGGTCCCGGCTGCGAACCACGCGCAGGTTCCGCCCCGCCTGCTTGACGCGCAGCGCCATGTGCATGTCTTCGTTGACGCGGTCTTTGACCGCCTCGTGCGTGCCGATTTCCTCGTACACGTCTCGACGCATCAGCATGAACGCGCCGTTGGCGTAAGCGTTCGGCTTGTCCGGGTTATTCACTTTGTCCGGATGGAACCAGATCATCATGATCCCGCTGCATACCGGCTGGATTACATTCTCCCAGAACGACTTCATTTCCAGCGTCGGAAGCACGCTGAGCATGTCCGTCTTCCTGTCCAGGGCGTACTGCATTGCCGTGGACAATGTCCGCGTGGATATCTGGCGGCAGTCCGCGTCGATCATGCATATCCAGTCGTGCTTCGCCTGGCGTATGCCGATCTGCATCGCGTTGTTTTTGCCGCACCATCCTTCCGGAAGGTGCTCGATGTTTATCAGGCGCAGGCGCGAGTCCTCAACGGCGATCCGCTCGACGATAGCGGCAGTGTCGTCTTCGCTGCGATCGTTGCAGACCAGTAGCTCGAAGTCGGGATAGTCCTGATCGAGCATCGTACGGACGCACGTTTCGATGTTCTCCGCCTCGTCCTTGGCGGCGACGATTACGCTGATCGGAGGCGCGTTCTCCGGCGGTCCGTTATACGCCTCCGACAGCGAGAAGCCGCTCCGTTTCTCCTTGCGGATCATCAGGTGGCGTGAAGACCACACGAGGGACACGAGGGCGGCTAAAACGGTCAGAATGATCGGGATTGTCATCACGGTCGAGCGGCTCCTGTTTTTCCACGCGTGTGCAGGTTCAGCACCAGCTCGACTTCGCCGGTGGGCATGTCGATCCGGCGGGCGATTTCCAGTACGTCCATGCCGGTTTCGCTAAGGCGGACAATCTCGCCGATCCGTTCGGTATTGGCGGCGGGACGATTGTGAAGCATCATTTCCGACGACGAGGCCTCTTCCAGCGTTTCCCGGAGAGACCTGATCGTCGATTCCGCCTGCCGGAGCGCCCCGCCGAGTTGCTCGATCCGTACCTCCATGTCCCGCAGGTTCGCGTCGAGCTGCAAGTCGGAATTGCGGCGCCTGCTGAAAAGCAGGAGCAGCGCAAGGAACACGACGCCGCCCGCGACGCATCCCAGGGCAAGGCCGACCATCTGCTCCGGTGTCATCTTTCGCCCCCTTGCCGGAATGCGTCCTTCGCCGCTCGCAGCACATCCTTTACGGGCGCATTGTGAGTTTGTGCGGCGGCGGAGCATTCGTCGAACTCGGGCGCGACCGTTACTGTCGCCCCGTCGTGGCAGCCGATTTTTACCCGTATCGGACCGTAGGGCGTCTCGACGGTCTCGAAGCGGCGGATGAGCTTGCTCCTGGATGCGGGGTGCTTGCGCACGCCGAAGGTTGTGGTCTCGCGGAAAAGAATCGTCTCGACGGTTTCGACGTCGCCCGGTGCGCACAGTGCCGAAAGCACCCATGCGGGGCGCATTTTCTTCGCATAGACGGGGCTGACCCACGCGTCCAGGCATCCTGCCTCCAGGAGCAGCTCGATAGTCCGCCCGACGATCTCGCCGGTGCAATCGTCCAGGTTCGCGGATACTTCGAAGACGGTATCGACCTGCCCGCAGTCTTGCGGACTACCGATCAGCACTCGCAGCAGATTCGGTATCGGACCGCCTTCCCGCGTTCCAGCGCCGTACCCGACGGCTCGCAGCTCCATCGCGGGCATTTCGCCGAAGGATTCCGCGAGCGTCGTGAAGATCGCCGCGGCGGTCGGCGTAGTCACCTCCCCGGCGGCGGGACCGGCGAAAGTGGCCCGTTCCCTGAGCAGCTCGACAGTCGCCGGCGCCGGGACGGGCATGATTCCGTGATCGCACTCGACCGTGCCGCTGCCCAGCGGAACCGGCGAGCAGTATATCTCGTCGATCTCCAGCATATCGAGCGCAACGCAGGCGCCGACGATGTCCATTATGCTGTCCGCCGCCCCGACTTCGTGGAAGTGGATTTTCTCCACGTCGCAGCCGTGAACGTGGGCCTCGGCGCGGGCGATGTTTTTGAAAATATCCGCGGCGCGTCTGCCTGCGCGCGGGGCGAGTTCCGCGGACTCTATCAGTTCGAGGATGTCCGAGAGGTGTCGATGCGAAGTATCGTCGCCCCTGTCAACGCTGAACCTGGTCCCGGCGATTCCACCGCGGTAGACCGATTCGGCCTGCACATCGCAGCCGGGGATACCCAGCTTCGCCAGTTCCCGCCGGAGGCTTGCGAAATCCGCCCCTGCGTCCAGCAGTGCGCCGACGACCATGTCGCCACCGGCTCCGGCAAAGCAATCGAAGTACGCGACCGTCATAAAACGTTCCTGGAGTTCGAATTCACAGGGCGAAGTTTAGACTTGTTGCCCCGGGAATGCAAGATTTCGACGAATCCACTTTTGCGATGCCCTGCGCAACAGTTTCCGGAATTAGTGCTCTAATTGAAGTTGCCCCCCGCAGCTTCCGATGATGATGAGGACGGATTTTCGGCATCCATACCACTCAGCGCAGTCGCTGGGGCACGGGCGCCAAGGGAAGCTGCACATGGTCACGGTTGACGGAAACACGGCTGAGTTCAAGTTCTTCCGCCCGCAGGCGAGGGTGGTGCATCTTGCCGGGGAGTTCAACAGGTGGCGCAGCGGGGAAGTGCCAATGATCAAGGGGCGGGACGGATACTGGTGGGCGCGCGTCCATCTGCCGGTGGGGGAGTTCAAGTTCCGATACTGCGCCGACGGTGAATGGTTTACGGACTACGCAGCTTTCGGTATCGAGATGGGCAGGTTCGGCCTGGAAAGTGTCGTCCGCGTTGTCGATACCGATTTCGCCGTCTCGATGCGGAATGAATCCCCAGCCGTCACCGCTGCGTGACGGTTGATTCGGTATCCGCCGAAGGTGCTGCTGGCGATTGAGCTTCTTGAGAGGGTTCCTCCGTATCCCGGGGCTTCCTGGTTGGCTTGGGCGCGCCGCTCCGAAGCTCCTCCACTCGCGGAAGGTCGTCCAGACCGTTTAGCCCGAACAGGTCGAGGAACCGCCGGGTGGTCCCGTAGAGCATCGGTCGTCCCAGCACCTCGGCCCGCCCTACGATTTTCACCAGCTGCTTTTCCATAAGCCCGCGCAGGACCTCTCCGGTGGCGACGCCTCGGATGGCTTCGATATCGGCGCGGAGGATCGGCTGGCGGTATGCCACGATAGCCAGTGTTTCCATCGCAGCCTGGCTGAGACGCGTATCCGATCGCGCCTTCAGGAGACGCGAGACCACGTCGTGGTACTCCGGCAGCGTCATCATCTGCAAACCGCCGGCGATCGATTCGATGCGGAACGCAGCCCCGGCTTGTTCATAGCGCGCGTTGAGAGTCTCGATCGCCTTGCGAATCGCTCGGACCGAAGGCAGCTCGGCGACCTGGGCGATTTTTCCCGGCGTCAGGGGCGAATCGATGCTGAACAGAATCGCCTCGACAATCGCCGCCGTCTCCGCGGCGTCGCAATCCCCGGCGACTTTCCCGTCGGCTGGTGTTGTTTTCTCGTCTTCACTCATGGATCACACAGCATACCCGGCCGACGCCGAATCGCAAGCCGGTAGTCGCCGGAACGAGTCAATTCCTCGCCTTCCACGTGCGCGTATCGATAACTTCGCCTTCGGGGGTTATCAC
Source organism: Planctomycetota bacterium (assembly GCA_024275995.1). Classification (GTDB taxonomy): domain Bacteria; phylum Planctomycetota; class Phycisphaerae; order SM23-33; family SM23-33; genus JAJRYB01. Next base: position 4,273 of record JAJRYB010000091.1, read on the forward strand.
CTTCATCGTGCACATGTCACCGCGGATCTCGAACACGGCGTAGTGGAGTTTTGTCGCGTAGATTTTCGAATACGGGTTCTGCTTCTGCGCGTCGGCGCTTTTGGAGTAAAGCGGTGCGCCGGCGCCTCCACTGATAATGTGTGTCACGCCGCCGAGTGGTTCGGAGCGCTCGTAGCAGTGGTCGTGTCCGGCGATCATCGCCGTAACGCGATACTTTTTAAGCAGCGGCCAGATTATTTCCTGGGAGACGCGCACCGGCCTTTGGGCAGGCCGGTCCGCCTTGTCGAGTTTGCCGTGCGGACCCGAAGTCCATGCCGGGTAGTGCGAGAAGAGGAATGCGAACTTCGCCTTGGATCGGCTGAGGACCTGGTCCAGCCACCAGTATTCCCTGCTCCCGGTAGTCCATCCGGACGCACCGTCGATGCCTACCAGCAGCACGTCTCCGATCCTCTGTGCCCAATGCCTGCCGCGCCCGTTCCGGCTGGGTGTGTAGAAAAACTCGAAGAACGCCGCTGCGTTGTATTCGTGATTGCCGATCACGGGATAGAACGGTACGCGACGGAAAAGCTCATTCGCCGGCCCGAAGAAATCTTTATCCCACAGCCAATCCGCTCGTCCGTTGGCAGTTAAATCTCCCGTGTGAACGATCAGGTCTGGGTTTTCCTTCAAGGTCACCGCGGCTACACGCTTCCATGAGTCCGGATTAGTTCTGCTGTCGCCCAGTACGACGAACCGCAGGTTTTTTGAGTCGGGTTTGGCCGGTAGCGACTTGGGGAAAAATTCCGCCGTCGTCTTTATGCCGTCATTTTTCGCTACCAGGAGGTACTTCGCCCCTTTACTGAAGCCTGGATCATGAACTTTGAAGCGATGATAAAGTCCGCGCGGCGAGGTGGCGAGCGCAGCTACGTTCGCCGCATCGGCGCGTTGAACGATGACCGTCGCGGGCATGTTAGTCCGGCAGGCTACCGTGAAGTAATCTTTCCCGGCCGTCCCGAGGATCGGACCTGTCTGTATTCGAAGATCGTCAGGACTGAGAGGCTCGATGGATACTTTCAGGTCGAACTTTTCGCTCTTTGTTCTGTTTCGGGATGACAGGTGATTCTTGCGCACCAGCTCGATTGTCAGCTCGTTCGCAGCCGCCTTGAGAACCTTTGCGTCGATGGCGGGGATGGTCTTGTAAATCATTCCCGGCAGGGGCCCTTTGACTTTGACACCGTTGATGGAGAATGTCGCCTTGTCGGCGGATCTCAGGTTGTGCGTCAACTCCAGAACCGCCAATCGGCTTGGGTTGCGAACATTGAATCTGCACCGAGCGATGATACGCAGCGATTGGCCGGACTGGATCACGGGTGGCTGGGGTCCGAAGGTTTTTCCTCCGTCCGTACTGAACTCCCACGCTGCGCCCTGTAACAGGTCGTCGGGGGCGACTTGTGATTGCCCCCAAACCGCCGGCGCGCAAAACAATACCAAAACCACAAACAGGGTCACTCGCAGGGTAAGATTATTGGTAAGAATCTTCTCTCGCATGGCTCTCTTTTGGGAAAACACCTTCCGGTAACCGGTACGGTACAGCGGTTTCGTTTTGAGGGCAAGCAGGAAGCTTCCGGCACTGTCGGCGACGATTACACCGACAACTCAAGTCGCCCCTTTTTGTAGTCGATCTGACGAAAAGGGAAACCGGTCCGCACTGCCCGCGGACGAGGTGTAAGTTATTGTGATATACACAGATAACGAGGTTTTGCGCAGTCTTCTGACCGTCGGCGCGAAGTTGCCGGCGATTTCCGATCTGCGTGAGATGATGGATGTAATCCTGCGTGAGGCCCGCCTGATCGCCCGCGCCGAGGCGGGCAGTCTGTTCGGGGTGAAAGAAGGCCGGCTGAGGTTCGTCGCGGCGCAGAACGATCGCCTTGCGCTGCCGGAGGTTGTGCGCGAACTGCAGGACAAGGAGATGGCGGTTTCCGACGATTCCCTTGCGGGTTTTGCCGCCTCGAGCGGACGTGTGATCAACATTCCCGACGCTTACGCGCTCACTCCGGGCGCTCCGTTCCGCATCAACCGCGATTTCGACAGCGCCACGGGATACCGCACAAAAAGCGTCCTGACCGTCCCCCTGAAATGTCCGGACGGAAACCGCATCGGCGTGCTCCAGCTGATCAACCGGATATCTCCGAGTGGCGCTATAGTTCCGTTCTCGACGGAGAACTCCGGCGGCCTGATGGCGCTGTCGTCGATGGCAGCCGTCACTATCCAGAACGCCCTGCTCAAGGAGCAGTTGCACAAGGCGCATCTGGACACGATCATCCGATTATCGGTCGCGGCGGAGTTTCGCGACGACGATACGGCCAGTCACATCCGGCGGATCAGCGCTGTCTCCACGAAAATCGCACAGGCCCTGGGCATGCCTCCGGAGCAGGTGGAACTCATTCAATACGCCAGCCCGATGCACGATGTGGGCAAGATCGGCGTTCCCGATGCGATTCTCTGCAAACCGGGCAAGCTCACGCCGGAGGAACGCAAGATCGTCCAGACGCATGCGACCATTGGGGCGAAGATACTCGGCGAACCCACGAACGATCTCATCGCAATGGCGAGAGACGTAGCCGTCTCGCATCACGAACGATGGGACGGCGGCGGGTATCCCGACGGCCTGAGCGGATGCGACATCCCGTTTGCGGGGCGCATAGTGGGACTGGCGGACGTGTTCGACGCGCTGGTTTCCGAACGCTGCTATAAGCCGGCGTATTCGGTGGAAAGCGCGCTGGGAATAATTCGAAGCGAAGGCGGAAAGCATTTCGATCCGAACGTGACGGAGGCATTCTTCAATTCACTCGACGAGATACTTCTACCTTACGAACGGGGCGAAGTTGTCGAGGAAATCGAAGAAGCGTAGTTTTCACTTGTCGCGGGGCGTCGAGGCTGCAAAATGGCGCATCGAGGTGACGTATGCGCATTGTGTTTTGCGGCAGCGGGGCGATGGCGGTTCCGGTCCTGCGGGAAGTCCACTCGTCAGGGCATGAACTTGTCCGCGTAATAACCCAGCCTCCGCGACGCGCCGGTCGAGGCGCGAAATTACGGGAAACTCCAATCGCCCTGGCGGCGGGCGACGCCGGTCTGGACGTTGCGCAATGCGCCGATATCAATGCGCCCGGCGAAGTGGCGGAACTTGAATCCCTCGGCGCGGAGGTTCTCTGCGTCGTGGATTTCGGGCAGCTTATCCGCAAGCCCGCTCGCAGGGCGGTGCGTTTGAGCGCGTTCAATCTGCACGGGTCCATCCTGCCGGACCTTCGAGGCGCGGCGCCGATCAACTGGGCAATCATACGCGGGTACGAAAAGACCGGCGCGACGACTTTCGAGCTGGTCGACAAGATGGACGCCGGACCGGTCTACCTGCGGGCTGGTCTGGACATTCGCCCGAACGAAACCGCGGAGGAGCTACGCGAGCGCATCGGCGAGCTGGGGGCGAAGCTCGTTTGCGACACGCTCGATCTGATCGCTTCCGGCGAGGCGTCTCCCGTCCAGCAGGATCACGCCAAGGCTACGCTCGCGCCGAAACTTCGAAAGGCAGACGGCGCCATCGACTGGAACGCCCCGGCGGTGGATATCCGCAATCTCGCGCATGGAACCTGGCCGTGGCCCGGGGCAAGGTCGATATTCGTCCGACAGGGCGACGGCAGGGAGGTCCCCGTTACAATCGCGCGGGCGGCGGCGATTCCCGGAGACGCCGACGATGCGCCCGGTACGCTCGACGGCGACCTTTCCGTAGCGACGGGGAAGGGGCGGCTTGAAATTCGCCGGCTCACCCCTGCCGGCAAGCGGCTGATGGACTGGAGAGACTTCGTTAACGGATATCGCCTTCGTCCGGGCGACAGATTTCTCGTGCAGAGATGACCAGAGCACTTACCAACGCGCGTGATGTCGCTGTCGAGGCGCTGCGCGATCGGGCCGGGAACGTCTCGGCGCGCTTGCGACGCCTCCTTGCCCAGGGCGCGATACCGGTGGCGGACAGGTCCCTTGCGAGCGAGCTGGCGCTGGGCGTCGTCCGACGGAAAGGCACGCTCGACGCGATCCTGCTTGCATTCCTCAAGCAGCCCGATCGCCGGTTACCTTCGCCGCTCACGGAAATACTTCAGGTCGCTCTCTACCAGATATTCTTCCTGGAGAGGATCCCCGATTTCGCCGCGGTCAGCCAGGCTGTCAATCAGACGGGGCGGCTTCGGCATCGTCGTCAAAGCGGGCTGGTGAACGGTGTCCTCCGTTCGGTTACGCGAGGCCTGTCCGAAACGCACCACGCGCCGCCGCCTCCGCGCGCGGACGTTATTCCGATCGGTCCGAATGCGTACAGGATCGTGGATCGTCCCGTCTTTGCCGATCCCGTCGGGCAGCCGGCGAAATATCTTTCCGGCGCATATTCGCTGCCGGAGGCGCTGGCGGCGCGATGGATCGAGCGGTTCACCTCACTGGCTGGAGCGATCAATCTCGCCACGCACGCGAACGTGCGGGCGCCGGTTATCTTTCGGGTCAACGCCCTGCGCGCGGACGTCGATACGCTCATATCCCGCCTTGCCGGGGAGGGCGTTTCCGCCAGGCCGCATGAGAACGGCTGCAGCGTGGTGCTGGATACCCACCTCAATATCACAAACCTTGCGGCGTTTCGGGAGGGGCTGTTCCAGCCCCAGGACGCGACCGCCACCGGCGTCGTGTTGAAAGCGAACCCGCAGGCGGGCATGAACGTGCTGGACTTCTGCGCCGCGCCGGGGACAAAGACGACGCACATCGCCGAGTGCATGGGGGATAGCGGTTCGATAACGGCCGTCGATGTCTCGGCGGACAAGCTGGAGCGAATCGAGGAAAACTGCGAGCGACTCGGCATTTCGATCGTCACCACGATGCTCGCGCAAGACATCGGATCGCTGTCGCCCGGATCGTTCGACCTTGTGCTCGTGGACGTTCCGTGCAGCAATACCGGCGTGCTGGCGCGTCGGGCAGAGGCGAGGTGGCGATTCGACGAAACCACGCTCGACGCGCTATGCGGGGACCAGAAGCTTCTTCTCTCGGCGGCGGCGGCGTTTGCCCGGCCGGGCGGTAAGGTAGTGTACAGCACGTGCAGCATCGAGCCTGAAGAGTGCGGCGAAGTGGTGCGGGCAGTCGTGAATCGTCGCGGCGGATTGCGCCTGGCTACGGAAGAATTGATACTCCCTGCCGGTATCGAGTCTCCCGCGACCTGGCGCGACGGCGGGTACGTCGCGATTATCCAGGCTTAGCCGCGGGCAGGATGCCCGCGTTACGATGCGCAGCGGTTCCAATATCCACAGGCATGTGGTAACGTTGGCGCCATGGCGAAGCAGAAGCAATCTCCAGCCCCGAAGGGCGTTGTCATCCGCAACCGCAAGGCGTGGCACGACTATCATATAGAAGAGGTCGTGGAGTGCGGTATTTCGCTTCTGGGGACGGAGGTAAAGTCGCTGCGCGACGGGAACGCCAGGATCGACGAGGCCTTCGCCAGAGTCCTCGACGGGGAGGTGTTCCTTATCGGGGCGAATATTTCGCAATATGCCCAGGCCGGCGACGGGATGAACCATAATCCGACGCGAGATCGCAAGCTCCTGCTGAAGCGCCGCCAGATTCACCTGCTCCAGACGCACGTCAAGCAGAAGGGCAAGACCATCGTTCCGCTTTCGATCTACTTCAAACGCGGCTGGGCGAAGGTGGAACTCGGCGTCGCCGTCGGTAAACGCCACTACGACAAGCGAGAAGCGATCCGCAAGCGCGATCAGCAGCGCGACATGGCGAGAGAAATCCGCCGGCGATGAAAACGCATCAGGTTTCCGGCAGCTGAGCCTTTGCGGATTGTCCCGCCGCCTTGATCGCACGATGGAAACACCATCCAAGGCCTATCACCAATATGCCCAACATGATCGCCATGATGAGGTAAGCGGCGGAGGTCATCTCCGTGGTATGCTTGACGGCGGTCTCCCCGATCCCCGCCAGAAGCACGTAAAGCGCCAGTGACGCTCCACCGGCGGCGCCCAGGCCGACGGCGCCAAGCCCGCCCGCCAGACGCCCCGCGGCAGGCGGCGTTAACGAACGGCGCTCAGTCCGGACCACGCGAATGCTTCCCGTAATAAGAGCGCCCAGGCCGCATAGTCCCGACGCGATGAGCACCAGCCACGCCACCGGGATATTCCATCCAAGCAGGGAGACGAATCGCATGGCCTCGGCTGGGTTGTCGCCGGCGTTTTTCGCGAGCTTTCCGTAAATGGCGAGCGCGGCGCCCAGCGACGCCAGGGCGATACCCGCCAACGCCAGCGATGCTCCGATCCAGTCGAAAACCATTGTCGCAGCTCGGGGAGGCGGATCGGCGAGTTGCTCTTTGTTCTTGCCCGTCGCAACCCTGCCGCGAACGGCGGACAGCAGCACGGCCAGCAGAGGCGCCAGGCCTGCAAGGATAAGCCCGACGAGAACGGGTACGTTGAGCCTTCCATCCTTGACGCCGAAGAGATATCCCTCCGGCCTGGTGAGGGTGTCGTAAAGCGACCAGACAAACAAGGCCGAGAGTATCACCGGAACGAAAATCCGGATGTTCCAGTCCCACCAGGCGCCCAGTTTCCAGTCGCTTCGCTCGTTGGCGTGCTCGCGCAGGCGCGAAATCCGGAACATCCATCCGAGCACGAGACACTCCGCAAGCCCGAGCAGGGCGATTCCCCACGGTCCGTTGATGAATCCGTCGATATTTTCCAGCCAGACCAATCCGCCGCGAGAGCAATAGATCAGTCCCGCCGACAGTCCGACGAAGCTCATTCCCCAGAGAACGGCGGTCCTGTTCCATCCGGTCTTGTCGACGATACCGGCCAGCACGCTTTCGGTAATGGAAAATGCCGAGTCGATCCCCAGCGTGATAAGCGCGAAGAAGAACGCGACGGCGAAGTACGCGCTGTACGGCAGTTGCGCCAGGGCGTACGGAAAAGCCATGAACGCCATCCCGACCGTTCCGCGCTGCCCGACGACATCCGGAACCGGAACCTGCGCCGCGGCGCTCATGGCGCCCAGCGTGGCGAAAACGGCGATACCGGCGATGAAACTCGTCCCAAGGTCGCCCAGGCCTACGATCATGGCGTTGTTGTTGATGTCGCTCTTGCGATGGAGAAAGCTGGCGTAGGTTATCATTACGCCGAAGGCCAGGCTCATCGAGAAGAACACCTGCCCGAACGCGAATCGCCACGTCGTCGGTTTGAGAAGCTGCGTCCAGTCGGGGTTCAGGTAATACGCCAGGCCCTCGGTGGCGCCATCCATGCGCAGGCCGTTAATCATGAGAATCAGCAGCATCAGCCAGGGCAGAGGCACCGTCCAGAGTACGACCTTGGAAACCACCCGCACGCCGCGAAATATGCACAGGAACATCAAAATCCAGACCGCGACGAGGCAATAGGCAATCTCGGAACTTATGCTTCCCAGCGCCCACGGCGCGGTTCCCTCGTTACCCTTCCATATGTTGCAATAATCGAATGCGAAGAACTTCGTAGCGCTGCCGACCGTCTTGGCCCAGGGGAGGTTCCCCCCGTAGTTGAATATCCCGTCGAAGGAGTAGTACAGGAAACTCAGGCACCAGGCGAGGATTACCGGGTAGTACGTGATAATCACGAAGGCGAGTATGATTCCCCACCAGCCGACCGGTTCCTTCCAGCGTCCAGCCCGTCGGAAAGCGTCCGGCGCCGCTCGCTGGGTCATGTGCCCAAGGCTGAACTCCAGTATGAGCACTGGAATTCCTATAACGAGCATCGCGACGATGTACGGTATGAGAAACGCTCCACCGCCGTACTTGTAGAGCTTGTACGGAAAGCCCCACAGGTTGCCCAGACCCACCGCCGAACCGATCGCCGCCAGCACGAATCCAGCCCGCGATCCCCAGTTTTCCCGCTGCTCTTCCAGAAGTGGACCGTCAGCCATTGAACCTGTTCCTTTCCATCCTGCGATATGACGGGTTTCAAACCTGACTGTTCAAACATTGTCGCGAGTGGCATATGTATCCGCTGCATATCATGGGCATATGCGCGATTTCCGACAAGCGATTTTTCACCGCGTATTATTCTCGCTCCGGGATAATCCGCTTTCCGAGTTCACGCGAGAAACGCACAGCCGATTCGCGGTCCAGGTGCGTTCCGTCGTAGCACAACCACCCGTCGAGGTCGAAAACCACCCAGGTTCCCCCGACCTTCTCGAAAGCGGCCGCGAAACCCTGCGCGTCGAATCCGCTTGCGGTATTCTCCAGTTCGCGAACCGCCGGGTTCGTCGGCGTGCGGACGCCGTAAACGGCAATACCATCGCGACGCCATTTCTCGACCTGCCGGATCACCCGCTCGGCAATCTCCTGGCGAACCTTGTGCCTGCGGAACTTTTTGCGATACGTCGCCACGCCTCCGTCTGGCCTGGGCGGCTCGGCCCTCGCCGCGAGCCAACCGTCGCGACGGTACTCGATAAAATACCGTCCCTTGCTGAACGTGAGCTGAAAGTCGCGGATGCTACGCCTGGGCTGGAGGAAACGCCACGCTGCCGGAAAATGCTCCTCCCAGAAGTCGCGCCGATCGGACCGGCCGAGACGTCCCTCACGCTTTCGCTTCATCTGGGTGAGGAACTCGTTCTGACCCTCGGATATGCTCGTAAGTGACAGGGGGGTGATCCCCAGAACGATCGTGCGATTCGGACTTTTCGGGTCCAGGACGGATTCGACCGCGTCGAGATACCCCTGTGAGTACCCCGCGTGCGCGAAGGCGTAATTGACGATCCGCAGGCCACGCTCGCCATCGGCCATGTGGGCGGGCGAAACGCCGACCTGGATCCGCGAGTCGCCTGCCAGCACAACGTCCGCGCAGGCGTTCCAGTTCATCTTGATCCGCCAGTAATCCTTTGAGGGCAGGCCAAGGTATGTCGTCCTTCCGGGCTGGAAGTCCGGCAGCCACCGACCCGCCAGCAGAATCGCGCCTAGCGACAGGATGAGCGTGAGGGCGGTGGGTTCCAGTAAAACCCGCCACGCCGCCCCGGTCGTCCGTGATGTCTCGCGATTGTTCAAGCTAAACACTTTTCCCTAAAAATCCCAAAATTCCTAGAACTGGAAATATATGAACGCCTGTCCCGGTCCTCGAAGAAATATACACGCAGCCGCCATTATCGCCATCGCCACTGGCGCGCACCAGCGATACCAGCTCGAATCCATCCATCCCGACATTTCCAGCCGGCGGTCAAGCCGGAAGTGGAACCACAACTGGCGTGCTATCATTACGCCGATCAGGATTATCACCATGGGCTTGTACCGCCACAGATCGCGCAGCGGACGGTACTCGGCGTTTGTGAAATCGAACATGGTCACGATTATTTCCCACGCTCTGGACATCTGCTGGGTTGCTGAAAGATTGCCCATCGAGCCTACACGGAAGAACACCCAGGCAGGAAGCGTCAGAAGGAACACGATCAGCG
>JAJRYB010000092.1 GCA_024275995.1 Planctomycetota bacterium
CGCCTGCTGACGGCGGAGCTTCGACCGGGCGACCTGGTCAACGTGAATATCCCACCGCTGGAAGACCGCAACCCGCTTGGAGTTCGTGTGGTGCCGCAATCAACCGTCGAGTTGGAAGATCGATATCACCATCGCCTTGACGACACCGGGCGGAGTACGTATCGGCTGGGGCCGGACTTCGGTTTCGCCGAGGGCGACCACGAAGCGGATGTTGATGCCCTGGCGGCTGGATATATCACGGTGACTCCGCTTCGGGTTGACATGACGAATTATCCCCGCATGGAAGCCCTTGAATCTCTGCCGTGGCATCTTCCGAGTGCGTAGAACACCCTTGAACTCACAGGGGATAGGCGTATGGGGAAAGAGAGTATAGTAAGTTAATTTATATTCCTTCCTTCTTGTTCTGCTCTGTTGATTGTGTGGAAAGTGCAACAGGGCAGAGATAATTCTTTTTGCGGCAGGGAGTTAGGATAATAAAGCAAGGGGCCGGCGGTGTGTATAACCTGTAGGAACCCCTGTGAGACGGTTTGGGGTTCTCCCACCTTTCAATCCGGGGGATTGTCCTGTGGAAAACGCCTGGTGACAGGTGGCGTGTTGTGCTTGTCGCTGCTGACAGGTTTTCCACGGTTACTCACACCGTTTGTGGGCGCATTTCTGGCGTTCGCAGCAGCGGAGATTCCATCTTTTATGCCGGCTGGATTTCCTGCGTGATCAGGTCCAGGGTTGCCTGGAGTTGCGGATCCTTCTCGCGCAGAGACGCTATTGTGCGGTTTGCGTGCAATACCGTGGTGTGATCTCTGCCGCCGAAATACCCGCCTATTTCCTCCAGGCTGTGGCGTGTGAGACTTCGTGCGAGGTACATGCAAATCTGACGTGGGAAGGCGATGGAGCGGCTGCGCTTGCGTGACTGGAGGTCCGCCAGCCGGACGCTGAATCGACTGGTGACGGCGTTGAGGATGTCCTCGATGGTGATTTCCCGCTGGCGCGCGGTGGTTGAACCGCCAAGCGCCTCCTCGCTCAGCGCCAGGTCAACGGGGCGTTCCGTGACCTGTGCGAGCATGGTGACCTTGGCGATGGCGCCTTCCAGTTCGCGGGTGTTGGAGTCGATCGTGCCCGCGATGAAGCAAACGACGTCTTCCGGCAGGTCGATATTTCGCAGCCGGGCTTTCTTGCGGACAATCGCGACGCGCGTTTCGTAGCAGGGTCGGTCTATCCGTGCGACCAGCCCCCAGTTGAACCGGCTTACCAGGCGCTCCTCCAGGTCGGGGATTTGTCCTGGCCCGCGATCGGAAGATAAAATAATCTGTTTCTGCGACTGGTACAACGTGTTGAACGTGTGGAAGAATTCATCCTGCGTCTGTTCGTGTGCAGCCAGGAACTGGATATCGTCAATCGCCAGGATATCGGCGTGGCGGTATCGGTACCTGAACTCGTGGAGCTTGCCATGTTCGACCGCGCCGATGAAGTGGTTGACGAACGTTTCGCAGGACAGGAAGCAGATATTCGCACCGGGCATCTTGTCGGCGATCTGAAGGCACGTCGCCTGGAGCAGGTGCGTTTTGCCCAGTCCGGCGCTGCCGTGGATGTATAGCGGGTTGTACGTCTTACCCGGCGTTTCGCTTACCGCGACGCAGGCGGCGTGCCCAAGACGGTTGCACGGGCCAGTTACGAACATATCGAAACGATAGTCGTCGTTCAGACGAATACCGTCGTCTTCATCCGCACCGGCCTGGGGAATCGTCGACATCGACGCGACGGGAACGTTTCTGCTGGCCAGCTCCTGGTCCTGCTCGGCGCGGGTGAGAAAGCAAACCCCGACGAGGCGTCCGGTTGCTTCCTGGGCGGCTTCAGTGAACAGGCGCGTGGCGTGTCGGCGACAGTACTGCTGCTCGCTGAGTCCTGGCACCTGTATCTCCAGCAGACCCTGCTCCATCGCGATCGGTTCCAGTTGGGTAAACCAGGGCCGGATTATGTTACCCCCCTCGGCCACGACGCGCTGAATGATCTTCTGCCACAACGAGCGATCAACATTCCCCATTCGAATGTCCTTTCTACGCGCACCGAAAGCGCTACAGACATGCAGACGAATATCCGGATCCCTCGAGGCGTGGTGTTAAGCGAAGTCGCCGTCCGTGTAAGGCTTCCCAACATCCGTGAGAGCACCACACTCTCGCAACGATGCCTGCAGTGTAAAAGCGCCTTGCGTGCAAGTCAAAATGAAAACGCGCCGATTCGATTTTTGTCTGCGCGCCTGGCCGATCGCATCGCCCGCTCCCGCTAACACGGTCAATTGAAGCGCGTTACCGCCGGGGAGGCGACTCCATTTTGCCCTTGCGGGCGCCGCTGAAACGCGCCTCGCTGATATCGCCGGTCGTTGCGCCCGCCGTTTACCGGCCTGGGGCGCAGGAGAAGGTTTTCTTCCTGGAGCAGCTCGATCAGCTCCTCCAGCAGCTTGCGGGAAGGCTGGACGCTCCATTGCTTGTCCGCGCGGACCGTCGCCCGAATGTCACAGTGATGCTCTGTCCGAAGCTCGATGTAAACCGGGCACAGGCCGTGATGCTTCTTCAATATCTGCCGGAGTTTTTCCGCCGGTTCGCCTTCCGTGCCTTTCGGCAGGCGAAGCAGCACGCTGCCGGTGAGTTTTTCGATGGCTCGGTCGATGGGGACTATCTCTTCGACGATCACGCTCGGCCGTTCGCGCCTCCGATCGATCGTTCCGACGATAAAGACGATTTCCTCCTGCCGGAGCAGCTCGCCGCAGGCATCGTAAGTTTTCGGAAAGACAACCGCGTCGCACTTGCCTGTGAGGTCCTCGAGGGTGAGCATCGCCATTTTGCGGTTATCGCGTTTGGTGAACGTACCGCGGACCGAGGCGATCATGCACCCGATGGTGACGGGCGTTCCGTCGGCGCAGCTTTCAAGGCCGGCGAGGTTCACCCCGGCCGGCTGCGACAGGCTGTCCAGCTCCCGCCCGAATTGCACGAGTGGATGCGAGCTTACGAAGAAGCCGAGCGTTTCCTTTTCGTACGCCAGCAATTGCGATTCGGACAGCGGTTCGACCTCCGGGAACTGCGGCGGCGGGGTCTGGCCGTTCGCATCTTCTACCGCTCCGAAAAAGCTCATCTGCCCGCTCTTGCGATCCTCAGCCGCACCCTGCCCGACCTTGATCGCGCCGTCCAGCGCGGCGAGCATGGCCGCGCGATGTCCACCCAGTGCGTCGAACGCGCCGCACTTGATCAGCGCCTCGATCGTCGATCGGTTCACCGCACGCAGGTCCACGTTCTCGCAGAAGTGGTAAAGGTTGCGGAATCGACCCACCTCCCGGCGCGCCAGGACGATCGCATCCACCGCCTTGGCGCCGACGCCCTTAACCGCCGCAAGCCCGAACCGCACACTGTCGTCGTCTGCGGCGAAGTCGCGATCGCACGTGTTGATATCCGGGGGCGCGATCTGAACGCCCATCCGCGACGCCTCGGCCATGTACTGCACGACCTTGTCCGTGTCCCCGCATTCGAACGTCAGCGTAGCCGCGAGAAACTCCCGCGGGTGGTGCACCTTGAAGTAAGCCGTCTGGTACGCCACGATCGCGTACCGCGTGGAGTGCGCCTTGTTAAAACCGTACCCGGCGAATTTCAGGATCAGGTCGAAAAGCGATTCCGCTTCCGCCTCGCCGATTCCGTTGGCCTGCGCACCGGCGATAAAATTGGGCCGCTCCGCCGATATAACCTTCTTCTTCTTCTTGCTGATCGCCTTGATGAGCGTAAGCGCGCGGTTGAGAGGCAGCCCTCCCAGGCGGTTGAGCACCAGCATGACCTGTTCCTGGTAGCACATGATCCCGTAAGTCTCCGCCAGTATGTCATCCACCAGCGGGTGCACGACCGGGACGGCTTCCTTTTTGTTCTTGCGGGCGCAGTAGGTGGGGATCAGCTCCATAGGCCCGGGTCGATACATGGCGTTGGCGGCGATCAGGTCGGCGATTCGCGACGGCTGCATCTGGAGCAGGACGTTCTTCATCCCGTCGGATTCGAACTGGAACACGCCGTCCGTCCGCGCTTCGCGGAACAGGGCGAAAACCTTATCGTCATCCAGCGGCAGCGCCTCGGGGTCGATATCCTCCCCGCTGCGGGCGCGCACCAGTTCGCGGGCGCGCTGGATGACCGACAGCGTCCGAAGACCCAGGAAGTCCATTTTCATCAGCCCGATCCTGTCGCACGTCGGGCCGTCCCACTGCGTGATGGCGATATCGCCGTCTGCCTGCTTACAGAGCGGGATCAGGTTCTCCAGCGGCTCCTCTGCGATGACGACGCCGGCTGCGTGCACCCCGCTGTGCCTGGCGAGGCCTTCCAGCGTTCTGGCGTGGTCGATCAGCTCGCGGATCTTCGGATCGTTCTCGTAACGCTTGCGAAGGTCCGGCTCGATTTTCAGTGCCGTCTCCAGCGTAACGCCGAGACCGTCGGGCACCTTCTTGGCGATGGCGTCCACCTCGCCGAGCGGCACGTCCAGCACCCGCCCCACGTCGCGGATCGCGGCGCGGGCTTTCAGCGTTCCGTAAGTGATGATCTGGGCGACGTGCCCGTACTTTTCACGCACATACTGGATGACCTTGCCGCGACCTTCCTGGCAGATGTCGATATCGTAGTCCGGATCTTCTTCCCGCTGCGGATCGGTAAAACGCTCGAAGAGCAGCCCGTATTCCATCGGGTCGATCTCCTGGATACCCAGCGCGTAACCAAGCAGCGTTCCCACGGCGCTTCCGCGCGGGGCGCAGGGAATGTTGTTGCGACGCGCGTATTGCACGAAATCGTTCGTGATCAGGAAGTACGAGCTGTAGCCTTTATCTTCGATTACCTTCAGCTCCCACTCGAGACGCTGCACGTAATCGTCCGGCGCGCCGCCTCCCGGGAAGCGTTTTTTCAGGCCGGCCATCGCGAGCGAATGCAGGTGCCGTCCCGGCGGCGAACCGTCCGGGGTGTGGAACAGAGGCAGGTACTTGGTGGAAAAATCCAGCGTCAGGTTGCACATCTCGGCGATCTTCAGCGTGTTGTCCGCCGCGCCGCCAAGGTCGCGCATGGCGTCGCGCATCTGATCGCTGTTTTTGAAATAAAGCTCCGGCGGATACTCCATCGCCCCGCCGTCGGCGAGCGTCTTGCCCGTTGAAATGCACGTGAGCACCTCGTGGGCGCCCTTGTCCTCCCGTCGCATGAAGTGCACGTCGTTGGTGCCTACGACGCCGACGTCCAGTTCCTTCGCAAGGGCGATCAGCGGGCCGTTGACACGCGTCTGGTCCGCCAAGCCCTGGTTCTGGACCTCGATGAAAAACCGTTCACGCCCGAAGATATCCAGATATTCCCCGGCGATCCGCCGGGCGCGCCGGGACTGACCGGCGAGCAGTGCGCTTGGCACTTCGCCCCCGAGACATGCCGTCGTGCAGATCAGCCCCTCGTTGAGTTCCACCAGCAGCTCGCGGTCGATCCGTGGCCGATAATAAAAACCTTCCAGATACGCCCTGGAGGCGAGCTTGATCAGGTTTCGCCAGCCGGTCTCGTTCATCGCCAGCAGGATCAGGTGGTAGGAGGCGTCGCGGATGTTCCCCATCGACCGGTCGGATCGCGTCGTCGGGGAGATGTAAGCCTCCAGGCCCAGGATCGGCTTGAGAGAGGCGGCGGTGGCCTTGGTGTAAAATTCGATCGCGCCGAAAAGGTTTCCGTGATCGGTCAGGGCGAGGGATTTCATCCCGAAAGATCGCGCCGCCTCGACGAGCTGCTCGATCCGGTTTCCCCCGTCCAGCAGCGAGTAGTGGGAGTGTACGTGCAGATGGACGAAATCACTCATGGCGCTTCCGTGCTTTCGGTTTGCGAAGTGCCGGCGACTGGCCGATCGACAATACTATAACCCTGACGGACGGGCATGAAAACGGCAATCCGTTCGTCCCGGCGGGAATTCCGTCGAAAAATCCGCGGTTCCGACGATCTGCCAAATAAGGCGCCTAGAATGGTACATGAGAATAAAGCTCATTTTGTTCGTTGCTCCTTCGCCTTGAAAAGTTCTGCTCGATCAAGAACAGCGGTAAGCGGATGGCTGATTCTAGCCATCCGAGAAGGTCGCGGGATGGGGCGGCCCGGATCGTGTCCGGGTCGCTCCTCTTTTATGCGCAAGCACTTGCGGCACGTTATCGCCGGAGAGGGTCCCGTCGCCTCACGGGCGCAATGTGCATGGATGCCGCTGGCGTGGCGTTACCGGGCGGCGGTAGAATGGGCCTGAAGGTTTCCGGTGGAAGTGTCCGCCGTGGAACTTTTTCGTGATTCGCAATATCGTTCCCGACACCACGTTAAGCGGATAGGCACATGGAGCTTCAGCCGTTGCGCGAAATAATCGCGGCCGCCCAATCGGGTTCTGCCGAGGCGTACGACGTGCTGATGGACCGCTATGGTCGACGGTTGTACGGATATTTCTTCCGTGCGACGGGCAACCACCATGACGCCGAAGATTTGCTGGGTGAGCTGATGCTTCGCCTGGTTCGCCGACTGGAAAGTTATGATGATCGCGGCCGGTTCGAACCGTGGCTGTTTCGCATCGCGGCGAACATGGTTCGTGACCGAATCCGCCGGGTGAAGACCCGCCCTCGCATGGCGAGCCTGTCGGTGGAAGAAGACGGCGGGTTGTCCCTCGGCGACAAGCTTGCGGGTGACGGGCCCCGCGTCGACGCGAACGCGCTGGCGGCTGAGCTGTCGGAGGACTTGCAACGGGCGCTCAACCGATTGGACGATGCGACGCGGCAGATGATCCTGCTGAGGCATTTCGGAGAAATGAGCTTCAAGGAAATTGCGAACGTGTTTAACGCTCCGCTCGGGACGGTGCTGGCGAGAGTGCATCGCGGGCTGAAGTCCCTCAGGGAGATTATGGGATCGAGTGACAATGGATGAGCAGTTTGATAATATCGCACGCTACCTCGATGGCGAGCAGGTTGAGCTGACCGATGAGCAGCGTCGCCTGGCGGATGAAATCCGTGCGGACGAGGCGTCCTTGAGCGGCGCGTTGGATGTCGAAATGCCGGCCCGCGCCATGCGGAACGTTCGTCGCCGGATCGCCGATGAACTCGCGCCGCCGCGCGGAAGAAGGCGTTTGTTTTACCGGGTAGCGACGAGCGCCGCGATTGCCGCGTCGATCTTGCTGGCGACGGCGCTGTTGCTGCGATTGCCGAACCCGACGCAGACGAACCCGGAGACTCGGCATGGCGCGCTGGCGGCCGTCGAGTTTATCGAACCGTTGCAGGATCAGACCGACATAGAAATCGCCCTGCTTGCGGGCGACGTCGAGCGACTGGAGCAGGAGGTCCTCCTGGACTCCGGTCCCGAAGTGGAAGAGATGGAACTGGAATCCCTCGAGCGCGACGTGGATGAATTCTGGCTGGACCAGGCCGCGCCGATGGAGGTGCTACTACCGTCCTCCTGACGAGGTGCAGATATGCTGAAGCACATGTTGCGAGCGGGAGTTGTCCTGCTGCTGGTCAATGTCTGCGTTCTTGCAGGCGCCCAGGCGGGCAAGACCACCACTACCGCCACTACCAAAAGGGTTTTCGTGCGGCGAGCGTGGAAAATGACGCCGGAGCAGGAGAAGGCGACGCTGGCATTTCTCCAGGAATACTTCC
This sequence comes from Planctomycetota bacterium, assembly GCA_024275995.1. GTDB lineage: Bacteria > Planctomycetota > Phycisphaerae > SM23-33 > SM23-33 > JAJRYB01. The sequence continues at coordinate 7,649 of JAJRYB010000092.1, forward strand.
CGGACGATTACGATAATGCGCTCCGTCTGCAAACGGCGGATCGCCGGGCATACGAGCGGCTGATGCGTGCTCGATGGTGGTTTTCACAGAATCTCAAGCGCTACCCGCAGGACATGCGAGGCGCCTACATCGAGCAGTATCGGACCACCGCGGAGATCTGGCGGATCTGTCGCAAGCTGCCCGAGGTCAGGGACGACGCCCGGCGACAGGCCCTCGAATCGCAATTGTCCGAAGCGGCTGTCCGGCTTTTCGACGCCGAACAGGTCATCCGCCGATACCGCCTTACCCAGCTCGCCGAGCGACTGGTTCAGCTTCGCAAGGAGCTGAAACGACGTGCCGACGAGCGGGATCAGGAAATCCCCAAGCTGCTCCAACGCTACAAAGACCTCGCGAACCGATACCACAAGAAAATACAGACGCCGCGGAAACGGGCACCGACGACCCGGCCGTCCGGAACGCCCTGACAGCCCGTCGCGACGGCAGTGCGTTGCACGACCTTTCCGGGGCGGGTATACAATACCGCCATGGGCGAAACCTCCGAGACTTCCCACGACCGCCGGGACGGTTCGTTCGACAGTCCCGCCGGGAACGCCTTCGCCAGCGACGTCGTTGACCGTCTGCGCGGGACGGACAATACGTGGAAGCTGCCCGCAGGCTCGCTCATGCTTCCGCGGGTGTTCGGCTTCTGCCGAGGCGTCGAGCGGGCGCTGGCGATGCTCGAAAAATCCCTCGCTTCTCACAGCGACCGGCCCGATCGACTTGTGCTGCTTGGCGAGATTATCCACAACCCATGGGTGAATGACTATTTCCGAAACCGGGGCGTCCGCATCCTCACCGAGCGCGAGATCCCGGAGATCGAAAACATCATCCCCCCTACCGGATGCGCCGTCGTCCCGGCGTTCGGCGTGCCGCTGGAGGTGGAACGCCGCCTGCACGGGCTGGGATGCGAAATCGTCGATACGACCTGCGGCGACGTGCGACGCCTCTGGATCTGGGCGCAGCGCGCGGTAAAGGCGGGGTTCGCCATTCTCGTATTCGGCCGGGCGCGACACGACGAAACGCTCGTCACCAAGTCGCGCCTCGCAGACGCGGGCGGAAAGTATCTCGTCGTCGGCGACCTCGCCGAGGCTGAGAAGTTCTGCGAGATCCTCGTCGGTGGAAACCTCGACGCCTCACCTCGCGAATGCTTCGGCGAGAAGGCGTCCAACGCCGATTCGTTCCAACCGTTTCTGACGCTCGCACAGGTCAGCCAAACCACGATGCTCTACGACGAAACGATGCAGCTTCGCGAACTTCTCCGCCGGGCGTTCGGTGAAATCTGCCCGCACGAGCCGCTTGAGGACAGGTTAATGTTCCAGCCGACCGTCTGCCTGGCGACGCAGGAGAGGCAGGCCGCCGCCAGCGAACTGTGCCGATCGGGCCTTGACCTGGCGATTGTTGTGGGCGGGTTCGGATCGTCCAACACGCGGCACCTGTACGAGCTGGCATGCGTTTCGTCGCCGGCCTTCTTCATCGAGGACGTGCGGGCGATCCTCTCGGACTCGCGGCTGCGAACGTTCGACATCGCCCGTGAGCGGGAAGAGGCCGTGCGCGATTGGCTCCCCAGGCGACGTCCGCTTCGGATCGGCGTCCTCGCCGGCGCCTCGACCCCGGAAAGCGTCGTCGGGCAGGTCCTCCAGCGACTCGCAGACCTGATCGGATGATCGGTTGACTCGTTAAACCGCCCGACCTCAGACTTCAGACCCAAGACTTCAGGAACAGCAACGGCGAAGTTGTTTCTGTAGTCTGAAGCCTGTAGCCTGGCGTCTTGAGCCTGTCCGCCGCTAGGCGTACCAAAACGTACCGTTTCGTACCACTTCGTACAAGTCCGCACAACTCCGCAAATCCCGGGACAGCCGGGAACAACCCGGAACCACAGGGAACGAAAAAAAACGGGGTTTGGGGACCTGGAATCAGGGTTCGAAAAGGCATAACATCCTTAGTACTCGAAGGTTGCGCATCGACGGCAATAGGCTTGCCGTTCCGCAGTAGTTGTTTTTGACCGGTTAACTGGTTAACCGGTTAACTGGTTGACTGGTTAATCGGTAAAAACAGAAACAAGGCGCATGCTTCGCGGAGCGCTATTTTGCTGTCCAATTGTCAATGGTCAATTGAAACTGGTCAATCTATTCACTTTTCAAATAGCATCCACACAGCCTGGAAAGGCCCTGCCACAGGCCAGGTAGTAGAAAGGAGAGAGTAGACCGCGGGAGAGCCTTCCCGCTCGATTGACATGTTTGCTTGCCGAAGCGTTAGCCGTTTTTCTACTCTCTACCATCTACGTTCTCCCGCTCTGTAACCGCCCCCCATACTTGGGCGAATACCCATGTTTGTGCTACCCGAACAGGTAACTTTTCGAAAAGTGATGTGCGCAAGTCTTTATTGGGGCGTGGAATATAAAAAAATATTTTCCGAGGTGATTTCGGGAGTCCGCTGGACATTTCGAGCGCGCAAAAGGGGCGTTTTTCATGCCTATCCACATATGACATAAGAACTTAGCAGGGATAAAGGAGATGAAAGGGATAAGGTAAAAGATGTTTTGAAAATGGAATATCGGGTTTTGGGTTTTGATTTCACTTTGATTTCATTTCGATTCGTTTTGTTTTCATCCCGTTTATCCCTGCGAAACGTTTTTTGGTTTTTTGGAAAACCGGACATGCAGCCGCTTTTTATACAAGAACTTACGTTCATTGCGAACCCTGCCTGCCGGCTAGGCGTTTTTCCGCAAGGTCTATGGCGAGGTTTACGGCTGCGATCATGCTGGACGGGTCGGCGAGGTTTTTACCCGCGATATCGAACGCGGTACCGTGGTCCGGCGAGGTCCGCACGATGGGCAGTCCCAGCGTAAGGTTTACCGCGTCGCGCCAGCCCAGCAGTTTTACGGGAATCAGCCCCTGGTCGTGGTACATCGCGATAACGCAATCGCACTTGCCCTCGACCGCCTTGAGGAAGACCGTATCGGCTGGGTAAGGACCGGACACGTTGATCCCCGCTTCGGACGCGAGCAGCACGGCAGGGGCGATAATGCGGTTTTCCTCGTCGCCGAACCTGCCGTCCTCGCCGGCGTGCGGGTTGATACCGGCTACCATTATCCGCGGGTTTTCCAGCCCGAACAGGTCGCGCAACGCCTTATCGGCAAGCTCGATCGGGTTGAACACGCATCCGATCGTGAACCTGTGGCGCACCTCGAACAGCGGCAGGTGTATCGTCGCAAGGGCAACCTTGAGTTTCGGCGTGACGAACATCATCGCGACGTGTCTGGTGCGGCATTTTTCCGCCAATAGCTCGGTATGCCCGGGATACTTGCCGAATTTCGCCAGCTTCCAGGACGTCTTGGAGATAGGCGCGGTAACGATGGCGTCGATAAGTTCGCGTTGCGCCGCCTCGATAGCGTCCAGGCAGAAGGCCATGGACGCCTGGCCTCCGATCCGGCTGGGTTCGCGCGGCATTCGCGGCGGCAGCGAAAACTCGTCGTAGTCCAGGACGACAAGCTCGTGGTAGTAGCGGCGGAGGTTTTCGTGGTGATCGCGGTGGAACGTAAGCTCCACTTCCAGCGCGTCGGCGGTATATGCGAACTGCTCGCTCAGGCCGAAGACGATGTACCGCGCCCGTCGGCGCAGGAGGGGGTCGGCGAGCGCCTTGACGACGATCTCCGCCCCGATACCGCAGGGGTCGCCCATCGTGATTCCGATAACGGGGCGGTTTTTCTGCATGTCATCTTCGCCGCCTGAGGCCGGTTACATGAACCCGGCGCCTTTCAACTTCTCGATAGTCAGCCCGCCTGACCCGCCAAGCCCGCAGCTTGCCATGTACGCCCGGACGTATTTTCCGATCACGTCCAGTTCCACGTTCACCCTGCTGCCGGTACGCATATCGCCCATCGTCGTTTCCGCGAGCGTCGTCGGAATAATCGCCACGCTGAACGTGCCGGCAGAGACTTCCGCAAGCGTCAGCGAAATGCCATCCAGCGCAACCGAGCCTTTCGGGACCATCTGCGCGGCCAGTTCGGTATCGGCGGAGAACGTAAAGACGCATTGCCCGCCGCGGTCGATCCGGCGGAGCTGGGCGGTTCCGTCTACGTGTCCCTGGACGATATGCCCGTCCAGCCTGTCCGAAGCGCCCAGTGCGCGTTCCAGGTTTACCTTCGACCCGGCCGAAAGCTTACCCAGCGTCGTTCGGGAAAGCGTCTCGGAGACCACGTCGAAGGACACCTGTTCGGAATCTATCGTGACGGCGGTCAGGCAGGCGCCGTTGACGGCGACGCTGTCGCCCCGGTCGAGTCCCTCAGCCAGGTTGCCGAGGTCGATCGTCACCCGGCTGCCGGACTGCGCCGGCTGGACCGCTCGGACAGTCCCGACATGTTGGATTATTCCGGTGAACATTTCCCGTTCATCCTATCGTTTCGGCGCAGCGGTTCCCATCGTAAACTCGCCCGTCGGCGTTGTCCGCTGTCGCATTATATGCGCCGGTAATGTATAATAGCTGCGGGGCGAACATGACAGAAATCGATAAACTTCAACAGTTGCGAGAGAGCGTCCAGTCGGTCCTTCTGGGTAAGGCAGAGGCGGTGCGCCTGGTCCTGGTGGCGTTGCTGGCTCGTGGACACGTGCTGCTGGAAGACGTTCCGGGTGTCGGCAAGACGGTTCTGACCCGCGCGCTGGCCAAGAGTATCGACTGCGATTTCCGGCGTATCCAGCTGACACCGGACCTGCTGCCAAGCGACATCCTGGGCGTGAGCGTCTACGATTCGACATCCGGGGAGTTCACCTTCAAGCGCGGGCCTATCTTCGCGCACATCGTCCTTGTCGACGAGATCAACCGCACGACGCCCCGCACCCAGAGCGCGCTGCTGGAGGCGATGAACGAGGCACAGGTTTCCACCGACGGGCAGACCTACCCGCTGGGTCCGCCGTTCATGGTGCTGGCGACGCAGAACCCCTACGAATTCGAGGGCACCTACTTCCTGCCTGAGAACCAGCTCGACAGGTTCATGCTTCGGATCCGGATCGGGTACCCGGACCGTGACACGGAGCGCGAGATTCTGCTGACCCAGCCGGCGCGAACGCGCCTGGCGGAGATCAAGCCCTTCCTGAGCGCATCCGAGGTCGTCGAGTTGCAGGAAAAGGTCCTGTCCGTGCGCGTGGACGGGGCGATTATCGAGTACATATTATCGATCGCCGAGGCTACTCGACGCAGCGAGGAGCTTTCCATCGGCCTTTCGCCGCGCGGTTCGCTGGCGCTTACGCAGGCTGCGCGCGCATCGGCGATGCTCGACGGCAGGGACTACGCCGTTCCGGACGACGTAAAATCTCTCGCGACGGTCGTCTGTGCGCATCGACTGATGACAGGAACCTTCGCGCACGACGGGTCCACCAACGCTACGGAGGCGATCTTCGAGCGCATCCTGGAAACCATCCCCTCTCCGCAATGATCCCGGAGATTCGTTTTGGCGGCAAAGAGAGCATCTCGACGGGCGAGGACCATTACCTTTCGCCTGACACGTGGTGGCTGGCTGTTCCTTGTACTGTCCTTCCTGCTGGGCGCCACGGCGGGGGGGTATCCGTTCAGGTCATATTCCGGCCCGCCGCTTACGTTCGTGGTGTTCGGCGGGATGATGGGCGCGATCCTCGTTTCGGGCATCCTGGCGAGGCGAATAATCGCTGCGGTGGTCGTTCGCAGGCACGTCCCGTCGCGCGTGTGGCAGAACCAGACGGTCCACCTGGGATACGTGCTGAAAAACCTTCGACGGCGTCATTGCCTGGACCTGCACATAGACGAACAAGCGCCGGAGGGCATAGAAGGCGCCGCGGGATACTGCGTTTACCTGCCCCCGAGAAGCGCCTTTCGCGCCGGTGGAAGATTCCTGGCGCGCAGGCGCGGAAGGGTGAAGCTGGACCGAATCCGTCTGTCCACGCGATTCCCGTTTTCCCTGCTTACCGCGGGTAAGGAACATTCCGATCCGGCGTCGCTGGTAATCTGGCCGGCGAGGGGAAAACTCAAGGCGCAACTGCTGTGTCGCGGGGCGGTGGAAAGTTCCTCGGCTGCGCCAAGTCCGGCGATGGGAGGGCAGGATGAATTTTTCGGCCTGCGCGAATACCGCCCGGACGACAATCCGCGGTGGATTCACTGGCGCCGCAGCGCAGCGAGGAAAACGCCGGTCGTCAGGGAAATGTCCAAACCGCTACCGGAAATTCTCTGGGTGATCCTCGATACCTGCGGCGAGGACCTCTCGGAATCCGCTATGTTCCAACGCGAAAAAATGCTCCGCTTCGCCGCAACGCTGATCGAGCACGCGCTGGTCCGCGGATACAAGGTGGGGCTGCTTCTGGCCTATGCCGCGGGACGGGCGGTGCACCACCCCTCGGCGGGAAGGGCGCATCGCAACAAGCTGCTGGACGCCCTGGCGGACGTAGACGTGAATCGCGAGCACTCGCTGGCGGACGTTCTGGCGGGCGAAAGTCCAGGGCAGTTCAGCCAGTCGCAGGTGATTATGATTCTGCCCGATGCGGCGCGGATTAATTCCGGCGTGCGGACTGCTGTGCGGGCGGCGTGCCGGCACCTGACGGTGATCGACGAAAAGAATATCGACCGCGTGTTCGAGGACGACGCCCTCTCTGAGTCCCAAGAGGCGCCTGCTGCGGAGGAATCCGCATGCCATTGAGGAGCTTCACCACGGCGGAGGTGGTACTTACCGGACGCAGACGGTTTGAATATCCCCTGATGATTCTGGTCTGGCTGGGCGTGCTGAGTTTCAGCGTCGCCGAGGGTACGTGGTTCTACTTTCTTGCCGGAACCGCGGCCGTCGGCGTGAATCTCTGGGCGGTCCGCCGGCGCAAGGAGGTCTACGTCGGACGCCTGCTCGTGAATGTCGCCGTCTGCCTGGCGACGCTGATTCTCCTGCTGGAGGTGTTTTCCATCGGACTCTCGCCGCTGGTGGCGCTGGGTCATTACCTGATCCTCATCCAGCTGTGTAAGCTCTTCGAGCGCAAGTCGAATCGCGATTACGTGCAACTGCTCGTGTTGAGCCTGCTGCTGCTGGTGGCGTCGTCGCTGATTTCCGCTAACTATGTCTCGGCGATTCTCATGCTGACGCATCTTGCGCTGGCGAGCTACACGACGATGGTCTTCACGCTCAAGCGCAGCCTGGATGCCGCGGCCGAGGCGACTCTCGCTTCGGAAACCGGACCGCTGGCGCCACAGCGCGTCGCATGGAACGTGATTCGCGCCTGGCCGGGACGGGCGCTTCGACGGCGCCTGGGGCATGTGATGATCGGAATTCTCGCCGGTGGCGTGGTTATGTTCCTCGTCACGCCGCGAACTTCCGCCCAGCGCCAGGCCGGACCCGGACAAGGCGGATGGAGCGTCTCGGGGTTCGGCGAGGTCATTCGGCTGGGCGAGGTGAGCGAAATCTATCTCTCCGACGCCGTGGCGATGCGCGTACGCATGCAGATGGACGACGGGAGCGATTTCGTTCCAAAGTCCGGAGTGTACCTGCGCGGAAAAATCTTCGACAGGTATTCCAGGTCGCGATGGCTCAAAAGCGGCGACGGCGAACCTCGCAGGTCCCCCGCCGTCGGTCCGCCCGGGGGGGCGCGCGTCGTTCAGCAGGTGTCCATGTCGCGATCTCTGCAGCCGACTGTTTTCGCGATGCACCCGCTGGTTCTCATCAAGGCGGACGGTAGAGTCAGGTTTCTCGCCAACGGGGAGATAGTGTCCAGCCCGACGATTCAGTCCGGGAATATCGTGAGATACACAGCCTTCTCCTGGGCCAGGCCGCTGACGGAGCAGCAGTTGCGATACCTGCGCCAGGCGCAGCTTGCCGCGGGCGAACCGGCCATGGCGACGGTGGAAACGACGCCACGATTGAGACAGCTCGCACGGGATTTATGCGAGGATCTGCTCGATAAGCGGCGCAGAAATCCCGCGCGCAGAGACGAGCTGGATATTGCCATAGCCCGTCGAATTGCCGACCACCTGCGCCGCAGGTACGAATACTCGCTCCGCCTGAAGCCCAAAAAACCGGACGACGACGCGAACGATTATTTCCTGTTCGACATGAAACGGGGCCACTGCGAATACTTTGCTTCGGCGCTGACGGCTATGTGCTCGTCGCTGGATATCCGGGTGAGATGGGTGGCGGGGTTCCACGTCGATCCTTCCTCGCGCAGGGGAGATACATACGTCGTTCGCCAGCGGGACGCCCATGCATGGACGGAAGTCTACACGCCGTCGACGGACTGGGTGATCGTGGACGCGACCCCGTCTGGGGGCCGCGGCGCGGAAAGCTCGACGTGGTCCTGGTGGCGCGATTTCTGGAAGAACCTCGAGTTCCTGTGGGACGAGAACGTCGCCGGATACGATTCCACCATTCAGCGGCGGTTGCTGGACGGCGTCGTCGGCTTTTTCAGGTCCTCCTGGCGAGTTGTCGCCGATACAGCGCGGGCGATCCGTCGCAGCATGGTGAATTTTCTCGCCTCCGGTGACGTGGACCGCGTGATGGTCAGGTTCATGGCCGGTATCGGAGCGCTCGGAGGGCTGATCGGAGGTATTCTGCTGATTCGTCTCGCGCGTCGTCACGTTCGCCGGCGTCGGCGAAGCAACGCCGGTTTGGCGCTGGAGCACATCCGGTTCGTGCGCAGGCTTTTTGCGCTTCTGGAGGCCCATGGCTATCGAATCGTCCCGGCGCAGACGCCGATGGAGGCAGCCGGCGCCGCGGCGAAAACTCTGAACCTGCCGAAGGATACACTTGCGTCCCTCGTGGAGCTTTACTACCGTTTGCGATGGGGTCGCTGCCGGCCTGAACAGTCGCAGATCCACGGCGCGGAGCAGCAAGTAGCCGACCTGGCGAAAACGCTGACGGGACGTAAATAATCCAGTCAAACAAAGGTATACGATGCGAGCAGTGCTGATAGGCCCACCGCTTTCGGGCAAGAGCGTCCTTTTCGCCGCCGTCGCCGAGGCGGGCGGCTCGAGCGTGGATATTTCCAGGGGCGACCTGCCGCACCTTGCGGTCGTCAAGGTTCCCGACGAGCGTCTGGACTGGCTGGCGGAACTCGAGAAGCCCCAAAAGACGACGCCCGCGGAGCTGGAGTTTCTGGACGTACCGGGTATCGACATGACGGACCGGGCCTCGCGATCGCGCGCCAAGGCGCACTGGCCCGCGATTCGCCAGAGCGATATGCTTGTGCTGGTGGTCCGCGCATTTACCGACGATTCGGTGCCTGCGTATCGGGATCGTGTGGACCCCGAAGGGGACGTGTCCGAACTGATGGACGAGGTTCTCTTTGCGGACCTGGAGCAGACTTCTCAGCGGGTGGAAAAACTCGAGCGGGCGGTTCGCAAACCAACGCCCCGGCGTGACGAGCAGATGCGCGAGCTGGAGCTGATGAAGAAACTCCTAGCCGCCCTGGAGGCCGAGACGCCACTGGCCGAGGTGATCACGTCGGATTCCGAGATCAAGTTGTTGCGGAGCTTCGCCTTTCTCTCGCAGAAGCCCGCCCTGGTCGTATTGAACTGCTCGGAGGAAGAGGCTTCTCAACCCGGCCCGGAGCAGCTTCACCGCCTGAGCTGCCTGCGACTTTCCGCGAAGATCGAGGAAGAACTCGCACGCCTTTCGCCGCAGGAGAGGGCGGAGTTTCTCGAAGACCTTGGCCTTTCCGCCTCTGCCGGCGCGAGGCTTGTCCGGGCGTGTTACGAGGCTATGAAACTGGTGAGCTTCTTTACCATAGGCCCGGACGAGTGCCGCGCCTGGACCGTTGCCGTGGGTACGGACGCGGTGACGGCGGCGGGTGAGATACATTCCGACATTTCGCGAGGGTTCATTCGCGCGGAAACCGTCGCCTTTGACGATCTCAAG
>JAJRYB010000093.1 GCA_024275995.1 Planctomycetota bacterium
CTTTGTAAAGCCCGCTTTCTTGACGCCGGCCATAATGCGCGGGTCAAGAGAAAAATGTTCGAATTTCAAGAAAGTACTCCTTGGCTTACATGGAGCCAAGTCGCACCCTCAGCCCGATGACACTTTTGCTGCGAACCGGATGTTCGCACGCACAAGCGTTAAGTGTACCATCCACGCGCGTTTGCGGCAATTCCGCGCGAACCTTGCGAAAACAGCATTCACACTGTCCCGGGCGTAATTCAGTTTTGTGGCGCGTCGTCGTATTGTCATTCCTGCGAAGGCAGGAATCCAGGGCGGATAACACATTTCTGCCTCTCTTCTGAATTGCACCCCCACTTTCCGGCGTTCTTGGCGATATTGCGGGATTCGCGCTATAGTATGCCAATGATACGCTTTGCGAGAGCGTCTCCTGACGGTTCTCGCATACTCCACTCGATCCAAAATCCGAACTCGACGATAGATTATGCCCGACAACCCGCCCGACCCTGTCCCGATCTACACGATTGGCTATGGCAGTCGCAGCATTGATGAGTTCATTGCGCTGCTTCAACAGTACGGCGTTCGATTTCTTATCGACGTGCGGACTGCGCCCTACTCTCGTTATAAACCTGAATTCTCCAAAGAAGATCTGGACGACAAGCTGCGAGCCGCCGACATCCGTTACATATACATGGGCGACTCACTCGGCGGGCGGCCCGACGACCCCGATTGCTATGACGAGGAAGGCAGAGTTGACTACGAAAAAGTGAAGTCAAAGGCGTTCTATCAGGCGGGCATCGAGCGCATTGTCGCCGCCTACGAGCAGCAGCAGCGTGTTGTGCTCATGTGCAGCGAAGGCAAGCCTGAGAACTGTCATCGCAGCAAGTTGATAGGGGAATCCCTTGACGCCAGGTCGGTCGTCGTAGCGCATATCGACGAGAACGGCGAGATCAAGTCTCAGGAAACCGTGATGGCGCTGGTGAATCCCCAGCCGAGCCTGTTCAAGGATTTCGACGTTTTCACATCCCGCAAGCGGTATCATCCCAAAGACTGATAGCAAGACTGATCAGACGAGACATAGAGGGTTCCTTGATGAGCTATCCCCGCATCGTGACGATTGGCGTATACGGCTACAAAGAGGAAGAGTTCTTCGCCGCGCTTGAAGAGGCCGGCGTCGATTTCTTCTGCGACATCCGACAACGCAGGGGAGTACGCGGCGCGGCCTACGCCTTCGCCAACAGCCAGCGCTTGCAGGCGCGCCTGGCAGAGATGGACATCGAGTACCTGCATCGCAAGGGCCTGGCCCCGCCCAAAGAGATTCGTTCGGTGCAATATGCTGCGGACAAATCACAGAAGGTGGCAAAGCGTCAGCGTGACACCCTCAGCCCCGAATTCATCGAAGCGTATCGCCGTGATGTTCTGTCCGATTTCTCCCCGGCAGAGTTTCTGGAGGAGTTGCCGCCCGACACGAAAGTTGTCGCGTTCTTCTGCGTGGAGCGGGCGCCGGAAGCGTGTCACCGTTCGCTGGTAGCGGAAAAATTCGCCCAAGAGCTTGACATCGAGGTGGAGCATATCCGATGAAAGTCATGATTATCGCGAAGACCCGAATGCGCGGCGGCGCCTGCGTAGGGGCGATTTCGGAGAATGGGGAGAGTCTTCGCCTTATTCCGGCAGACATTGATCTGGACGGCGGCTTCAATCTGGAATACGCCATCGGCGACGTGTGGAAGTTGGATGAGTATGATCGTCCGGAGGAAACCAAGCCGCCGCACGTTGAAAACGTGATCGTACATCGAAAGCGGAAGTTGCGACATTGGGGCGATCCCTCCGACGTAATTGAAAAGCTCATGCCTCCAAAAGCGGGCGGAGTAGGCGTCCTCTATGACGGCCTGACGCAAGCCACTGGCTCCGGCTCCCTATATATCGCGGAGCGAACGGGCGTCCCGGCGTACAGCACCATGTTCTGGCGGCCGGACAAGCCGCTTCGCCTTGATGACAGCGACAAACGACTGCGTTATTGCTATCGAGTTGACGGACGCGACAGGAAACTGACGTTCGTAGGTTTCCAGGAACCTGTTCCCGAAATTCCCGCGGGCACGCTTGTCCGAGTTTCATTGGCGCACTGGTGGCGTCCGGACGACGACGAAAGCGGCGAATTCCGTTGCTATGTCCAGCTTTCAGGATGGTTCCCGCCAGAAGAGCCGCCGGGAGATGGCAGCAGGGCAGGAGATCGGGCTGGCACAGGCGGATCTGGCACAGGAACTGTCACCGATCAGGATGCTGACATATACGGCATTCTGAATTCTGTGTTTGGGTTTGATACATTTCGCGAGCCACAGGAAGAGATAATCCGGGGATTGTTGGCTGGAAACGACGCGCTGGTTGTCATGCCGACCGGCGGAGGGAAGTCTCTGTGCTATCAGCTCACCGCCGTAGCCCGGGAAGGAGTCGCGGTTGTTGTCTCGCCGCTCATCTCGTTGATGCAGGATCAGGTAGA
>JAJRYB010000008.1 GCA_024275995.1 Planctomycetota bacterium
AATACCGATCATGATCGGCGGCGGGGAGTTCATCATCAACGGCGCCGAGCGGGTTATCGTATCGCAGCTGCACCGCTCGCCGGGCGTGGACTTCACCGTCGAGATGGAAGAATCCGACCGTCCGCTGCACGGGGCGAGAATTATCCCCGAACGCGGAAGCTGGATAGAGCTCGCCGTCACCAAGAAAGACGCGATCGTGATGCGGATCGATCAGTCCGGGAAAATCCCCGCGACGATGTTCGTCCGCTGCCTGGACGAAAAATTCGGCACGACCGAGGCGATCATCCGTGAGTTCTACCCGACGAAAAAAGTCCCCGCCGATGACCTCCAGCCGGGAATGTACCTCGTCGAGGCGTTCGTCGATCCCGACAGCGGCGAGGAGATCGTTCCCGCCGGCGGACAGATCGGCGAGGCGCTGACGAAAATCGTATCGGCGACGAAAAAGCGCGTTGAAATCGTCTCCGAAGTAAACGATCCGGTGATGCTGAACACGCTTGCTGAGGACGCAGCCGACAGCCACGAAAACGCGCTTCTTCGCCTTTACATGCGTCTTCGTCCGGGCAACCCGCCGCAGCTCGAAAAGGCCCGCACGCTGTTCAAGGAAAAATTCTTCGACGACAACCGTTACCGCCTCGGCCGGGTCGGCAGGTTCCGCCTGAATCGCAAGTTCCACCAGGACGTTCCGGAATCCGATATGACGCTGAGGCCTGAGGATTTCGTCAACACGCTGAAGTACATTCTGAGCCTGCGCAACGGCGAGGGCGTAGTGGACGACATCGACCATCTGGGCAACCGGCGTCTCCGCACGATCGACGAACTCGGCGCCGACGAGATGCGCAAGGGTTTCCTGAAACTCCGCCGCACCGTCCAGGAGCGGATGAGCCTCAAGGACCCCGAGGAGCTTACGAAGATCGCCGAGCTGGTGAACTCCAAGAGCATCTCGTCGAGCATCGACTACTTCTTCGGTCGCGGCGAGTTGTCCCAGGTCGTGGACCAGCAGAACCCGCTGTCGCAACTGGCGCACGAGCGGAGACTCTCTGCGATGGGTCCGGGCGGTCTGAACCGCAAGCGGGCCGGTTTCGAGGTCCGCGACGTCCACATAAGCCACTACGGCAGGATATGCCCGATCGAGACGCCGGAAGGAAACAACATCGGCCTGATCAGCTACCTCGGCTGCTACGCCGGGGTGGACGAGTACGGCTTTTTGACCACGCCGTACCGCGTCATGTCACGCGGCAGGGCGAGTGACGAGGTTATCAATCTCCGCGCCGACGAAGAAATGGAAGCGGTCCTCGCGCCTCCCGACGCGCTGGTGAAAACTCCTCGCGGCGACGCGCAGAGACTGCCGAAGGACGAGCACGTACTCGCCCGCGCCCGCGGCGAGTTGAAGCTGATCGACAGCGGCGAGGTCGGGTTCGTGGACATCTCCCCGAAGCAGACGGTCGGCGTGTCGGCGGCATTGATTCCGTTCCTCGAACACGACGACGCCAACCGCGCCCTGATGGGCTCGAACATGCAGAGACAGGCGGTTCCTCTCGTTATTGTCGAGCCGCCGATCGTGGCTACGGGCATGGAAAAATCCATCGTGGCGAATTCCGGGATGGTCGTCCGTGCCGAAAAGGGCGGTACGGTTACGTACGTCGACGCCGATCGCGTGGTGATCGACAATGCCGACGAATACGAGTTCCGCAAGTTCGCCAAGCTCAACGAGCGGACCTGCCTGAATCAGAAGCCCATCGTTACCGAAGGGCAGCGCGTCAAGGCAGGGCAGATCATCGCGGACAGTTCAGCCTGCAAGAATGGTGAGCTGGCGCTGGGGCGCAACGTGCTGGTAGCCTTCATGCCGTTCGACGGATACAACTTCGAGGACGCGATCCTTATCTCCGAGCGCCTGCTGGAGGCCGAGACGTTCACCTCCATCCACCTGGAAGAGTACGAGGTCGAGGTCCGCGAGACCAAGCTGGGGCGCGAGGAGTTCACTAGCGATATTCCGAACGTTTCCGAGCGTGCCCTGGCGAGCCTGGACGAAAACGGCGTCGTGCTGGTCGGCACCCGCGTGGGTCCGGGCGATATCCTGGTCGGAAAGGTATCCCCGAAGTCCAAGAGCGAACTGTCGCCGGAGGAAAAACTCCTCCACGCGATCTTCGGACGCGCGGGCGAGGACGTCAAAAACGACAGCATGGAACTGCCCGCCGGCGAGGAAGGAATAGTCGTCGACACCCGCAGGTTCTCCCGGCGGATGCACATGACCGACGAGCAGAAAAAAGACATCAATCGCCAGATCCGCGCCTACCGCGAGAAGATGAACCAGCGAAAGGCGAAGGTCTTCCGCCTGATGGCCGAGGAAATAAACGAGGTGATCGGATCGCCGATGATCGACCCGTCCACACGCCAGAAGGTGGGACAGAGCGATAACGACAACGTGATCCTCGAACAGATCGACAACTTCAAGCTCAGGTGGATCAAGACCACCAAGCCAGCCGTCAAGGAGCAGGCGACGGCGATTCACGGCAAGTACTGGCCTCGCATCGAAGAGATCAACAAAGAGATGGAGCGCAAGCTCGATCACATGAAGCGGGGCGATGAGCTGCCCTCCGGCGTCCTGGAAATGGTGAAGGTCCGCGTCGCTACCAAGCGCGTTCTCGGCGTGGGCGACAAGATGGCAGGCCGGCACGGTAACAAGGGCGTCATCGCGCGGATCATGCCGATGGAAGACATGCCCTTCCTGGAAGACGGAACGCCGGTGGATATCATACTGAACCCGCTGGGCGTACCCAGCAGAATGAACGTCGGTCAGATTCTCGAAACGCACCTGGGCTGGGCGGCGGCCGTGCTGGGCTTCCAGGCGGTAACCCCCGTATTCGACGGCGCGACGGAAGAGGAAATCTTCGGCTGCATCAAAGAGGCGAACGAGCACGTCCGCCAACGTGTTTATGCAGACAAAGTAAGACTCGAACCCAAGGGCTTTTACCTCAGTTCCAGCAAGGTACTTGAACATATCAAAGAGTTTGGTAAGTACGGAAAATACTATAAATGCCCAGAAGCAAAGAAACGGGATAAAGCCATTTGCCGCCATCTTCGCAATTTATTCTTTGCGGAGCCTTTCCTCAGTAAACTAGGCGTTGTACCCATGCCTGCGGATATTGCCGATGATGTCGAGAAGGCTCTAATCGCAAAGTACAGGCCCCTCTTCAACGAGAAAGATAAGAATAAGGGGCTGGGGACACTAAAAAGTAGGGCAAAAGAGGCTTTCGATAAATGTGTAAGAAAGATTGAAGGTAAAGAAGAGGCCAGATGGCTTGATGCTACCAAGTCAGAGAAGCCTAATATTCCGGAGGCGGGCATATACTTTTTTGTGAATGCGCAGGGCAAGGTGTTGTATGTCGGTCTTGCTGGCAAGAGAGGTCTGCAAGATCGAATCAATGAACACTACGCTCAAAACTCGGTTGACAACCTCATCAAGCGATTTGCCGAGAAATTGGACAATTACTCCG
This sequence comes from Planctomycetota bacterium, assembly GCA_024275995.1. Lineage (GTDB taxonomy): Bacteria > Planctomycetota > Phycisphaerae > SM23-33 > SM23-33 > JAJRYB01. Next base: position 3,495 of record JAJRYB010000008.1, read on the forward strand.
AACTTGTCCGCGAGAATATGGACAAGTGTATATATGAAACGTCCATCGAAGTCATTCAGCAGGCCGGCGATACTCGCGAGCTTCTGGTCGAGATGCCGACGGATGGGAAGATTCATCTGTTTGACGGCAGGACGGGCGAGCCGTTCGAGCAGAAGATCACGGTCGGGTACATCTACATGAACAAGCTGCACCACCTTGTTGACGAGAAGATCCACGCCCGCGCGACAGGCCCTTACTCGCTGATAACCCAGCAGCCGCTGGGCGGAAAGGCGCGTACCGGCGGGCAGCGGTTCGACGAGATGGAAGTCTGGGGCCTGGAGGCCTACGGCGCCAGCTATACCCTCCAGGAACTGCTTACCGTAAAAAGCGACGACGTGGAAGGCCGGACCAAGATTTACGAATCGATGGTCAAGGGCACCAACACGCTGGAGGCCGGTACGCCGGTAAGCTTCGACGTACTGTGCAACGAGCTGAGAGGCCTGGGTCTGAACATACAGCTGGAAAAGAAAAAACTGCTTTAACAACGGTTAATCGGTACATCGGTTAACCGGTTAATCGGACGGACTCCTGAAGGGAGTTGACGATGCCGGGTGGTTTCGAGGACTTGGAGTTGTATCAGCAAGCCCGAAAATTCCGCCAACGCGTATACAAGTTAAGCAGGCTGCTGCCGCAGGAAGAAAAATTTAATCTGATTTCCCAGATGCGGCGGGCGGCTTTGTCAGTCACGAACAACATAGCGGAAGGTCATGGCAGCAGGAGTTGGCGTCACAATATCTCGTATCTGTATCGATCGAGAGGAAGCGTCAACGAATTGCTGGATGACCTGAATCTTTGTGAAGATGAAGGCTATTTTGAAACAGAGCATTTGGACAACCTTCGCGGGGATGCGGAGGCGACGATCCGTTTGCTCAATGGATACGTGGGTTACCTTCGTCGGAAATTATCCGACGGAGTTTCCAGCGGCACCGGGAAAAGTTAGCCAGTTAACCGGTTAACCGATTAACCAGTTAACCCTTGCGGAGCGATGAAACATGGCTGAGAGCGTCTACGACAGGATCAACGATTACGGGTCGGTGAGAATTCAGCTCGCCTCGCCCAACGACATTCGCAGTTGGTCTTTCGGGGAGGTGAAGAAGCCCGAGACGATCAACTACCGCACGTACCGTCCGGAAAAGGACGGCCTGTTCTGCGAGCGGATATTCGGTCCGGAACGGGACTGGGAGTGCGCCTGCGGAAAGTACAAGGGCACCAAGCACAAGGGTATCATCTGCGACAGGTGCGGGGTGAAGGTAACGCACAGCCGGGTGCGACGAAAGAGGATGGGGCATATCAACCTTGCCGCCCCGATCGTTCACATATGGTTCTTCAAGGCGTTACCCAGCCGGCTGGGAACGCTGATGGGCATGAAAACCTCCGACCTGGAGAAGGTCATTCTCTTCCAGGACCACGTGGTGGTCGATCCCGGACAGACCCCGTTGAAGTACCAGCAGGTTCTTAGCGAAGAGGAATATCGCCTCGCCCTTGAGAACTACGGAAAGGACTTCAAGGCGCAGATGGGCGCCGAGGCGATCAAGACGCTTCTGGAGATACTGGACCTGGACGAAACGGCGGCCCAGTTGCGGGAGGATCTCGGCAATACCGCCTCGAAGCAGAAGATAAAGGACCTCTCGAAGCGTCTCAAGCTCGTCGAGAACATTCGCATGTCCAGCAATCGCCCCGAATGGATCGTGATGGACGTTATCCCGGTGATTCCACCGGACCTGCGTCCGCTGGTGCTTCTGGAGAGCGGGAACTTTGCCACGAGCGACCTGAACGACCTGTACCGGCGAATCATCAACCGCAACAACCGCCTCAAGAAGCTGATGGACCTCAACGCGCCCGAGGTCATCATCCGCAACGAAAAACGAATGTTGCAGCAGGCGGTGGACGCCCTGTTCGATAACGGCCGGTGCCGCCGGCCCGTCCAGGGGACCGCAAACCGGCCGCTCAAGAGCCTCACCGACATGATAAAGGGCAAGCAGGGGCGTTTCCGCGAGAACCTGCTCGGCAAGCGCGTGGACTACTCGGCGAGGTCGGTAATCGTTATCGGACCGGAGCTGAAGTTGAACCAGTGCGGTCTGCCGAAGAAGATCGCCCTGGAGTTATACCAGCCGTTCATCATCCGCAAGTTGAAGGAGCGCGGCCTGGCGGACACGATCAAGTCGGCCAAGAAAATGCTCGAGCGGCGCGATCGTGAGATATGGGACGTGCTGGAGGAAGTGATCTACCAGCACCCGGTGATGCTGAACCGCGCCCCCACGCTGCACCGCATGGGCATCCAGGCGTTCGAGCCTGTGCTTGTGGAAGGAAACGCCATCCGGATTCACCCGCTGGTCTGCAAGGGCTTCAACGCGGACTTCGACGGCGACCAGATGGCGGTGCACCTGCCGCTGAGCGTCGAAGCGCAGATCGAATCGCACGTGCTGATGCTCTCGACGAACAACATTTTCTCACCGGCCAACGGCAGCCCCATCATGTCGCCCTCGCAGGATATCGTCCTGGGCGTCTATTACCTCACGTGCGATCGCGGCGCGAAGTTCATCAGGTCCGGAATAGCGAAGGTCAAGGCAGCCGACGGCAGGGAGTATCCGATATTCCGCGACTCGCACGAGGCGATGACCGCGTGCGAACTGGGAAATATCGGCATGCACGCGGATATCATCGTGCGCGTGCCCGTGGGGACGCGCATCGTCGCAGAGGATCGGGAATACGAAAGCGAGACGGGGAAGATCGTCACCACGCCGGGCCGGTGCATCTTCAACGACGTGCTTCCGGAAGGGCTGGGGTTCTACAACTACCCGCTCGGCCAGAAGGGTTGCGGGCGCGTCATCAGCGACTGTTACGCCAGGCTGGACAAGTCCAATACGCTGAACCTGCTGGACGATATGAAAGACCTGGGCTTCAAGTATTCGACGTTGGCGGGCCTGTCGTTCGGCGTTACGGACCTGCGGATTCCCGACGCCAAGCAGTCGATCCTTGACGAGGCGCAGAAGCGCGTCGACCGGATCGAGAAGGACTACCATTCCGACGCCATAACCGAGGGCGAGAGGTACAACCAGATCGTCGATGTCTGGATTCACGCTCGCGAGGAAGTTACCAAGAGTCTCATGGGCGCCCTTGCCAACGACACGCGGCCCGACGCGCCGAACTACGTGAACCCGGTCTGGCTGATGAGCGATTCCGGCGCCCGCGGAAACGTGGACCAGATTCGCCAGCTTGCCGGTATGCGTGGCCTGATGAGCAAGCCCTCCGGCGAGATCATCGAGACGCCGATCAAGGCTAACTTCCGCGAAGGCCTGACGGTTCTGGAATACTTCAGCTCGACCCACGGAGCGCGTAAGGGGCTTGCGGACACCGCACTCAAGACGGCAGACAGCGGGTACCTCACGCGAAAGCTCGCCGACGTAGCGCAGAACGTCATCGTCAACGAACTGGATTGTGGGACGATAAACGGAATCCCCAAGTCCGCCACCTACAAGGGCGAACAGGTGGACGTGCCGCTTAGGGACGTGATCGTCGGGCGCGTGGCGAGAGAGCATATCGTCAACCCGATCACCGACGAGACGATCGTCAAGGAAAGCCAGGTCATAACCCACGAAATGGCGCGGAAGATCGAAGAGTTGGGCATGGAGACGATCCGCGTTCGCAGCACGCTGACCTGCGAAAGTCCGCTGGGCGTTTGCGCCAAATGCTACGGGCTGGACCTGTCCACCGGAAAACTGGTGGAAGAGGGGATGGCCGTGGGTATCATCGCGGCGCAGTCCATCGGCGAGCCTGGAACGCAGCTTACGATGCGGACGTTCCACACCGGCGGCGTCGCCACCCGCGCGGTGATCGAGTCCGAACTGCGTTCGACCGTCGCCGGAACCATAAAGTTCGACGGGCTCAACGCCGTTGCGGCGAAGATAGAGAAAGACAATCACCTCGTCGCACTTAAGCGGAACGGCGAGATTCTGATTCTGGACGACAAGAACCGCGAGGTCGAGAAATACAAGGTTCCGTACGGTGCGATTATCCTGGTTACCGAAGGCGACAAGGTCAAACCGTCGCAGCGTCTGTGCATGTGGGACCCGCACCGCGTTCCGATCCTGGCCGAGGCGGCCGGCATCGTCCGATTCCAGGATATCGAGGAAGGCGAGACCGTTCGCGTGGAGTCCGAGCGCACGGGAAAACGTTACGTCGTTATCGAGCACAAGGGCGAGAAGCATCCTCGGATCGTCATCGAGGATAAGAGCGGCCAGATTCTCGACTTCCACTACATGCCCGCCAAGGCGCGCATCGAGGTGGAAGAAGGCCAGACCGTCGCTCCGGGCGACCTGCTGGCGCGTCAGCCCCGCGAGGTTTCCGGAACGCAGGATATTACTTCGGGCCTGCCTCGCGTTACGGAATTGTTCGAGGCCCGCAAGCCCAAGGACCCCGCCGCGATGGCGGAAATTTCCGGGCGGGTCGAGTTGCGCACGGACAAGCGCCGCGGAAAGATGACGATCATCGTCCGCAGCGAGTCCGGAATGGAGCGCGAGCACCATGTGCCTCACGATCAGCACCTGCTGGTCCACACCGGCGACGAAGTGGAGTCCGGCGATTCGCTGACGGAAGGTCCGCTGGTTCCGCACAGCATACTTCTGATCCGCGGCGAGGAAACGCTGCAGCAATACCTGCTCGGCGAGGTGCAGAGCGTCTATCGCAGCCAGGGTCAGAACATCAACGACAAGCACGTCGAGGTAATCCTCGGCCAGATGTTGCGTAAGGTCATGGTGGAATCGGTCGGCGACAGCTCGCTGCTTCCTGGAGATGTGGTTGACAAATTCCGTTTCGCAGGAGAGAATGAGCGGCTTGCGAAATCGTTGAAGATAACCGCCCCCGGCGACACGAAGTTTCTCAAGGACGAGGTGGTTTTGCGGGAAGATGTGGAACAGGCCAACGCGGACGTCGAGGTGACGGGCGGCGAGCCTGCCAAGACCCGCAAGCCCAAGCCCGCCACGGCGCAGACTCTTCTTCTTGGCGTCACCAAGGCGTCGTTGCAGTCGGAGAGTTTCCTGTCGGCGGCGAGTTTCCAGGAGAGCACCAAGGTGTTCACTGAAGCGTCGCTCGCCGGCAAGTTGGACGAGCTTCGCGGCCTGAAGGAAAACGTGATCCTCGGACACCTGATTCCCGCGGGTACGAGCTTTAAACCGTACCAGGACATGAAAATTAAACGTCTCGTTGAACTTCCGGACCTTGCCTCCGCGATGGAGCATCGCGAAGATATGACCGACTCGGAGATTACCCAGGCGGTCCAGCAGGCACTGACGGGACAGAGTTTTAACTAGCGGTCAACTGAAAACTGAAAGCTGAACGCTAAAAGGAAAAAGCACATGCCGACGATTAACCAGTTGGTTCGCAAGTCGCGGAAAATTCAGCACAAGAAGAAGAAGAACGTCGCCCTTGACGGATGCCCGCAGCGTCGCGGTGTGTGTCTGCTGGTCAAGACGATTACGCCGAAGAAGCCCAACTCCGCGTTGCGGAAGGTGGCCCGCGTGCGTCTGACCAATGGTAAGGAAGTGACGGCCTACATTCCGGGCGTCGATCATAACCTCCAGGAGCACAGCATCGTGCTGGTCCGCGGCGGACGCGTTCGCGACCTTCCGGGCGTGCGGTACCACATCGTTCGCGGAACGCTGGACGCGCTTGGCGTGGACGGGCGAAAGCAGGGACGCAGCAAGTACGGCGCAAAGAGGCCCAAGTAGCCTCACTATCGGCGAACCGTTGAAAAAACTCACACTCGGCCGTGCGGCTGAGAGTACTGGCGCAGGAAATAGAAACAGGGCCTGAAACCAAAAAGCAAAAAGGCCCCCGGGAAGGTTGAGACCCGCACGAAGCGGGTAGAGAAGAGATCATGGGAAGAAAAAAGTACACAGCCTCGACGAAGCAGTTGTCGCCCGACCCGCGGTACAACAGCAAGCTGGTCAGCAAGTTCATCAATTGCTTCATGCTGGATGGTAAGAAGTCCGTCATCCAGGGGGTTTTCTATGATGCGATGGACATCATCGCCAAGAAGGTCAAGGATGCCGAACCCCTGGAAGTGTTCGAAAAGTGCATCGATAACGTCAAGCCGCTCATCGAAGTGCGGTCCAAGCGCGTCGGTGGAACGAACTACCAGGTTCCGATGCAGGTGAGCGCCAAGAGGCGCCTTTCGCTGGCGATCCGCTGGATCAGGGATGCGGTTCGATCCGGCAAGGGTCAGCCAACGTCGGTGAGGCTGGCGAACGAACTTCTCGCAGCATACAAGGGCGAAGGTTCCGCGATGAACACGCGGGAGAACGTGCACAGAATGGCCGACGCGAACAAGGCCTTCGCGCACTTCGCCTGGTAGAGCACTGAACGATTGAGATGTAATATATCCTGTGTTGCCGAAACAAGGCCGGCAGGGAAGGAATGCGAGGCATATTCGGAAATGTTCCGAAGCATTTCTGACGCAGCCAGCCGCAGATGCAGGCAGCGGGAATGTTGCAGATCAAGCGTGAATTGCTCTAACAGACAAGACAATGGTAAATCGTCCCGTGCGTACGGGGCGAGGGAAACGGTGTTGGTTGAATCGTCCCGAAGTGTTGCTTTTGGCGGACGATCCCGGCGAGTTCACGCACCGTGAAATAGTCGGGACTCGGTCCCACAGGGACCATACGAGATAAGACAACCGGGCCGGTCTGATCGAAGCCTTCCTTTTCGGGGAGGTCCAAGACCGGTTACCGGCTGGATCGTCCAGCCGGTGGAAGATGTTCCCTTTACTACTGCACCGAGCGCAGAGATCGGTGTGCGGCGCGGCACCTTGGTTTCGCCGTAGCGGCGCACCATAACTTGACGGACGGAAATGGCCAAGAGCCTGCAACAACTTCGTAACATCGGCATAATGGCGCACATCGACGCCGGCAAGACCACGGTCACCGAGCGCGTGCTCTTTTTCGCCGGTCGAACCCACAAAATCGGAGAGGTGCACGACGGAACCGCCGTGATGGACTACCTCGTCGAAGAGCAGCAGCGGGGGATTACGATAACCTCCGCCGCCACGACGTTGCAGTGGGGCGATTGCACGATAAACCTGATCGACACGCCCGGGCACGTCGATTTCACGATCGAGGTCGAGCGGTCGCTTCGCGTGCTGGACGGCGCGGTGGCTGTGTTCTGCGCGGTGGGCGGGGTCGAAGCCCAATCGGAAACCGTCTGGCACCAGGCGGACCGATACGGCGTTCCGCGCATGTGCCTCATCAACAAGATGGACCGCATGGGCGCCGACTTCGAGATGGTAGTCGACGAGTTATCGTCTCGCCTGCATGCCAACCCCATAGTGTTGCAGCTGCCGATCGGCGCCGGCGAGGAGTTCGTCGGGCAGATCGACCTGATCGCCCGCCGGGCCTACTACTACGATCCCGAAGGCGTCGCCACCAATCTTCGCATCGAGGACATTCCGTCCGAATACGCCGATATTGCGGACAAGGCGCGCGACGAGCTTATCGAGAAGGCTTCGGAATTCGACGACGAATTGATGGGAAAGTATCTCCATGACGAGGAGATTTCCACCGACGCCATTCACGCAGCCGTTCGCAATGGCACGCTTTCGGGAAAGCTGCACCCGGTGTTGTGCGCCTCGGCGCTGAAGCACATTGGCGTGCGTCCGCTGCTGGACGCCGTGGTGCGGTACATGCCCAGCCCGCTGGACAAACCGCCGGTGCAAGGGTACGTGGACCTCAAGGGCGAGGAGATTTGCTATCGCGCTCCCGATCCGGACGAACCGTTTGCCGCCCTGGTGTTCAAGATTACCTCGGACCAGCACGGCGACCTGAACTTCCTGCGGGTATACAGCGGCACGCTGCCGGCCGGTACGAGAGTGCTCAACAGCACCCAGGGAAAGAAGGAAAACGTTACTCGCATCTGGGAGATGCACGCCAAGCAGCGCGCCGCTCGCGAAAAGGCCGTCGCCGGAGATATCGTAGCGGTCGTCGGATTGAAGTCCTCCATTACGGGCGACACGCTCTGCGATACGCGGCATCCGATAGTGCTGGAACGCCTGGAATTTCCCGAGCCGGTGATATCCATGTCCATCGAGCCGCGGACCAACGCCGACAGGCAACGGCTGGCGGACGCACTGAACATGCTGCGGAGAGAAGATCCGAGCTTCAGGTATAAATACGACGAAGAAATCGGGCAGACGGTGATATCCGGAATGGGCGAGTTGCACCTGGAGATCGTCTATCACAAGCTCATCCGCGACCTTGGCCTGGAGGTCCGCGTGGGACGTCCCCGCGTGGCGTACAAGGAAACGATTCTCAGGACCGCCGAGGCGGAAGGGCGATTCATCCGGCAGACCGGTGGTCGCGGCCAGTATGGCGTGGTCGAGTTGCGGGTTGAGCCTTTTTCGCCGAGCGGCGACGATGATCCGATCTGTTTCGAGGACGTCACGAAAGGCGTGGTCGTTCCGAAGGAGTACATCAAGCCGGTCGAAGAAGGCGTTCGCGACGCAGCCACTTGCGGACCGCTGGCTGGGTATCCCATGCAGAACGTGAAGGTTACGCTCCTGGATGGAAAGCACCACCCGATAGACAGCTCGGAGCTGGCGTTCCGGCAGGCGGGGTCGATCGCCTTCACCCAGGCGGTGGAGAAAGCCACGCCCGTGTTCCTCGAACCGATCATGCGCCTCCAGGTTACGACCCCCGAAGAGTACCTCGGCGCGGTGACGGGGGATTTGAACAGCCGGCGTGCGGACATTCGGGAAATGTCGCACCGTGGCCGGTTCAGATTGCTCCTGGCGGAAGTGCCGCTGGCGGAGATGTTCGGGTATTCCACGCAGCTTCGTTCACTGACGCAGGGACGTGCGAGCGGGACGATGGAACCTCACTCTTACGCTCCTGCTCCGCGGCATGTTACGGAGCACATACTGCGTCACGTGTAATAAAAAATGGAAAAAAGCAGAAAAAAACTTTTTCGATCATTGACAGATAATTCGTTATCAGTATGCTGGTTAAACTCGGCATTTCCGCTGGGAATCTGCGTACGATAAGACCCCGGAGAACAGACTCCAATGTCGCAAAACAAGATTCGTATACGAATGGAAGCCTACGATCATCGGGCACTGGACGCCTCGGCGAAAGATATCGTGGATCACGCCGAGAGAACTGGCGCCAGGGTTCGCGGACCGATCCCGCTTCCGACTCGAATCGAACGTTACACGGTGCTTCGAAGCCCGCACGTTGACAAGAAGTCCCGCGAGCAATTTGAGATGCGCACGCACAAGCGCATCATCGACATTTACGAACCGACCGTTCGGACGATCGAGGCGTTGAACCGCCTGGTCGTGCCGGCGGGTGTTTTCATCAAGATCAAGGCGTAAACGATGCTGCCTGGAATACTGGGAAAAAAAGTCGGAATGACGCAGGTCTATGACGAGAGCGGGCGATTGCACCCCGTGACCGTTGTTCAGGCCGGTCCGTGCAGCGTCCTGCAGGTCAGGACCGCAGAGTGCGACGGGTACAGCGCCGCGCAGATCGGCTTCGACGAGGTAAAGACGCACCGTGCGAGCAAGCCCCAGATCGGGCACGCCGCGCGGTGGAACGGCAAGCCCGTGAAGATCGTCCGGGAGATCCCCATCGCCGACGATGCCGAGGACGTCCAGGCCGGACAGACGATCACCGTCGAGGCCTTCGAGGAAGTTCAGTACGTCGACGTGACGGGCACGACCAAGGGCAAGGGTTTCGCCGGCGTGATGAAGCGGCACAATTTCAAAGGTATGCCCGCATCCCACGGAACCAAGCGGAGACACCGTTCGCCCGGGTCGATCAGCGGGCACGCGACGAACCTCGGGACCGGCCCGAAGTTGCGCAAGGGCAAGCGAATGGCCGGGCACATGGGCGCGGTTTCCCGTACGACACGCAACCACAAGATCATCGCCATCGACAAGGAAAACAACCTGATGCTGATCAAGGGCGCGCTGCCGGGAGCGGCGGGCGCGTACCTGCTGATCCGCAAGAGCAAGACCGCCAGGGTAAAGAAGGGCTAGGACCGGGTACTGAGAGATGTTGGAAGTTCCGATCTACAACACGGCCGGCGAGAAGATCGACACCATGAAGGTGGACGAGGATGTCTTCGGCGCCGAGGTGAACGTGCCGCTTGTGAAACAGGCGGTTGTGATGTACGAGGCGAATCGTCACCAGGGTTCGGCGAGCAACAAGGGACGGTCGGACAAGGCCGGTTCCACGCGGAAAATCTTCCGCCAGAAGGGCACCGGATACGCGCGCCGCGGAAACATTCGCACGAATATCATGCGTGGCGGCGGTGTAACCTTTGCCAAAAGCCCGATCAGGCCCCGCAAGTCGATGCCGAAAAAGATGCGTCGCGCGGCGCTGCGATCGGCGATCCTGGCGAAGATCCTCGGCGGCGACCTGCTGGTGATCGACGGGATGAAGTTGGACGCTCCAAAGACCGTCGAAATGGCCTCGATTATGACGAACCTCAAGATCAACCGCTCCTGCCTGCTCACACTCGCCGAGCACGATTCCAACGTTTACCTCAGCTCGCGGAACCTCCCCGATATCACGGTTCGCACGGCGGCGGAACTGAACGCCTACGATATCGCGGTTCGCCAGAGGATGCTTGTTACTACCGAGGCAATGCAGCTCCTGTGCGGCCGGGAGGTGAAGGCGTGAAAAACGATGTTTACAGAACGATCATACGTCCGCTGGTGACGGAAAAAGGCACGCGCCAGTCGCAGACGGTGAACGCCTATCCGTTCGAAGTGGCTCCGGAAGCCAACAAGCAGCAGATCAAGGATGCGATCGAGAAGATATACGGCGTGAAGGTGCTCCTGGTGCGGACCGCCAATCGCAAGGGAAAGCCCCGCCGGACCGGACGTCGGATGGGCACGACGCGGCATTGGAAGAAGGCGGTCGTGGTGCTGCACGAGGACCATCACATCGACTTGTTCTAGAATTGCAAGGTAGCAGTTATGGCGATTAAAAAATACAAACCGACATCCGCGGGACGGCGAAACAGCTCGGTGAACAAGCACGAGGTTATCACCAAGTCCACGCCGGAGAAGTCGCTGACGCGCCCTCTCAAGAAAACCGGTGGACGGAACCACAGCGGAAAGATCACCGCCAGGCATCGTGGTGGCGGACACAAACGCAAGTATCGTATCATCGACTTCAAACGCAACAAGGACGAGATGGCGGGCGAGGTCATGTCGATCGAGTACGATCCGAACCGCAGCGTAAATATCGCCCTGATTCAATATGAGGATGGCGAGAAGCGATACATCCTGGCGCCGCACGGAATAACCGTGGGCCAGAAGATATACTCCGGTCCCAGCGCCGAACCGAGAAGCGGAAACTGCCTTCCGCTCTCGAAGATACCGATGGGTCTTCCCATTCACAATATCGAGATGAACCCCGGTCAGGGTGGAAAGCTCGTTCGTGCGGCGGGAGGTTCGGCGAAGCTGGCCGCCCGCGAAGGGAACAAGGCGACCATCATTCTGCCCAGCGGCGAAATGCGAATGGTCAACTCCCAGTGCCGCGCTACGATCGGACAGCTGGGTAACATGGAGCACCAGGGTATTCGTTGGGGCAAGGCCGGCAGGAAGCGTCACCTCGGTCGCAGGCCCCACGTTCGCGGATCGGCGATGAACCCCGTAGCGCACCCGATGGGTGGCGGCGAGGGTCGTCGTGCGGGTGGACGTCATCCCGTTTCGCCGACCGGAAAGCTCGCCAAGGGTGGAAAGACGCGCAGGAAGCGCAAAGGATCGAACAAGATGATTATTCGGCGGCGTCGCAACGTTCGTAACGGGCAATTGGTGCTCTAGGCGTGCCGCACGGGAGCAGGAAACTTTTATGAGCAGAAGCGCGAAAAAAGGCCCATACGTGGACGAGAAGCTGTTCCGCAAGGTCCAGAAGGCCCAGCAGGCGGGCAATAACGCACCCATAAAAACCTGGGCGCGCGCGTGCACGATAGTACCGGAGTTCGTGGGGCTGACGTTCATGGTGCACAACGGAAAAGTTTTCGCCAAGGTCTTTGTGACGGAAGACATGGTCGGGCACAAGCTGGGAGAGTTCTCTCCGACGAGAATGTTCCGCTCTCACAGCGGTGGAAGAAAATAATCACGAAGATCGGGAGCAAAGGTTAATGCCGTGGCAAGCGAAACATAGATACGCACGCATCAGCGCCCGCAAGGCCAGGTTGATCATTGACATGATCCGCGGATGCGACGTGCAGGATGCGTTGAACGTCCTGAAGTTCACGCCGAATCGGGCGGCGGGGATGATATCGAAGGTGCTGACCTCCGCGATTGCCAACGCCAACGAGGCGGAGGCGGACGTCGAGCGTTTGTATGTCGCCGAGGCGCACGTCGGCGAGGGCCCGACGATGAAGCGGTTCCGCCCGAAAGATCGAGGCCGGTCGCACCCGATCATGAAACGCACCAGCCATATTGTTGTGACAGTAGACGAGGAAGAAGAGTAAAGAGGCGCGATTATGGGACAAAAAGTTTCCCCAACTGGATTTCGCACCGGTGTGACAATCGGGTGGAAGAGTCGCTGGTTCGCTCCCAAGAGCAACTACGGCGAGTGCCTGGTGGAAGACGCCAGGATGCGAAAGTTCATCGATCAGCGTCTGAACCGCCAGCCGCCTTACGCGGCGATCAGTTCGATCGAGGTCGAGCGGACGCGCGAAGAGGTGAAGGTGATTCTGCACACGGCACGTCCGGGGCTGGTTATCGGCCCCAAGGGCGCGGAAGTGGACCGTCTCAAGAGCGCCCTGGAAGACCTGACGAACCGTCGCGTGAATATCAACATAATCGAGGTGCGAGACCCCGATCGCAACGCGACGCTGGTGGCAGAGGGAATCGCCGAGCAGTTGAAGCGGCGTGCGAGCTTCCGTCGTGTGTGCAAACAGCGTGCGGAAGGCGCGATGCAGGCCGGCGCCAAGGGAATCAAGATTCAGATATCCGGACGTCTCGGCGGGGCGGAAATGAGCCGAAGGCAGACGGTGCTCCTGGGAAGTATTCCGCTGCAGACGCTTGAGGCGGACGTCGACTATGGATACGTGCCGTGCTTCACCACCTACGGCGCGATTGGCGTGAAGGTGTGGATCTACCGCGGAATGTTCGGCGAG